>NZ_CACVBO010000001.1:1226000-1532500 GCF_902728235.1 Lentimonas sp. CC4 | reverse complement strand
ACACATCGCACTTCGCCACGGCACGGCCATAAGCACGATCAAGCATGCCAACAAGTTGACAAGCGATACGGTTCGTATCGGACAGACCCTAATTGTTCCCGCCACGCACACCCCAAGCGCAGCAACAGCGACTTCCACCTATATTGTTCAGCATGGCGACACGCTCGGAGGCATCGCCATACGACACGGAACGACTATCAGTGCCATCACGCAGGCCAACAATTTGTCGAGCGACCTCGTCCGTATTGGCCAAAAGCTTCAGGTTCCGAGCTCCTCTACGAGCACCACCACCGACTTACTAGCACAAGTCCGCACAGCAACCGCCAAAATCAACGTGCGACGTGATAACTGGAAACGCATCGTCGCCCACCACAGCGCCATCAAATACGGCAACGCTAAGAAATACGACGCTGCCCACCGTCAGCGCGGCATGCAAAACGGCCTCGCCTACCACTTCGTCATCGGCAACGGCATAGACTCCGGAGACGGCGAAATAGAGGTCGGCCCGCGTTGGAAAAAACAACTCCTTGGCGGACACGTCCGCAGCTATAACATCAACTTGACCGCGATCGGCATCTGCCTAGTCGGCAACTTTGAGCAAACGCACCCAAGCAAAAAGCAACTCGACGCCTTTACTCAGCTCGTGGACTGGCTACAACGCGACGTGCTAAAGAAGAAAACACACTTCGCAGGACATAAAGAGCTCAAAGGCGAACAAACCGTCTGCCCCGGTAAACACTTCCCGCTAGCCGCCATGCATGCTCGCTACGATTAAGGCCGACGAACTTGACTATCGCTGCACGACAGAGATCGCACAGCTATCCACACCCCACAAAGCGTAGGATTTGACGAGCTCAAATCTCCTCAACGTTTACAGTGTATCCCCATGCCTAAGCACCAAGAGAAGTCATCACCTCCATTAGGTAGACTTATTCTACATCAAGAGAAATTATTTATGCTCGATTAGCTAAGCTGCTTCTAACATAACGCGGCCATTAATAAATTTAATGGCCAGCAAGCTTGGTCCTCTATCTACACTACACAACCACACAATACAGAAGCTATTATGCCTACTGCAACAAACACTACCACGCAAGAGAACGCAGCGACACAAGCAAACGCTTGGCGCACCTTCGACAATGGAGACTGGCAGGACAGTATCGACGTCCGCGACTTCATCCAGAAGAACTACACGCCATACGAAGGTGATTACGCGTTCCTAAAAGGCCCAACAGCCAAGACCAATCAGCTCTGGGACGAACTCAAAGAGCTTCTCCAGCAAGAACGCGAA
The DNA here is from genome assembly GCF_902728235.1 of Lentimonas sp. CC4. Taxonomy (NCBI): domain Bacteria; kingdom Pseudomonadati; phylum Verrucomicrobiota; genus Lentimonas; species Lentimonas sp. CC4. The sequence goes on along the minus strand of NZ_CACVBO010000001.1, from coordinate 1,531,209 downwards.
GCTGGTGGCGTCCTCGATGCGGACACTAAAACCGTAGGGACAGTCGCCTCTCACGGCGCAGGCTACATCAACAAGGACTTGGAAACAGTCGTTGGTGTGCAAACTGACAAGCCCCTCAAGCGCGCAATGCTCCCTTACGGCGGCTACCGCATCGCTCAAAAAGCGCTGCAAGCACACGGCCGTGACATGGATCCGTCCACGCTCGAAATTTTCCAAAAGCACCGCAAAACTCACAATGACGGCGTCTTCGCATGCTACACAGACGAGATCCGCAAGGCTCGTAGCGCTGGCATCGTCACAGGCCTTCCAGATGGTTACGGCCGTGGCCGTATCATCGGCGACTACCGCCGTGTCGCACTCTATGGCGTGGATCGCTTGATTGCTGATAAGCAGCAGCAAATCAAAGACAGCAACAACGAAGAATTCACTGAAGAGTGGGTGCGCGAGCGTGAAGAGACACAGGATCAAATCCAAGCACTCAAAGACCTAAAGACCATGGCTGCGGCCTACGGGTTCGACATCTCACTTCCAGCACAAAACGGTAAAGAAGCCGTGCAATGGACTTACTTCGCCTACCTCGGCGCAGTTAAAGACCAGAATGGTGCAGCAATGTCCTTTGGTCGCACCGCGACTTTCTTCGATGTCTACTTCGAGCGTGATTTCGCCGAAGGCACACTTAACGAAGAACAAGCACAGGAAATCATCGACCACTTGGTCATGAAGATGCGTATCGTTCGTTTCATCCGCACCACAGACTACGACGAACTTTTCTCAGGTGATCCAACATGGGTGACTGAAAGCATCGGCGGCATGGGCGAAGACGGACGTTCACTCGTCACCAAGTCCAGCTTCCGCGTGTTGCAAACACTTTATAACCTCGGACCCGCTCCTGAGCCAAATCTCACAGTGCTCTGGGCACAAGAACTCCCACAAGGCTTCAAGGATTTCTGCGCAAAGGTATCGATCGAAACCAGCGCTATCCAATACGAAAACGACGACCTCATGCGCAAGTATTGGGGCGACGACTACGGAATCGCATGCTGTGTGTCCGCGATGCGTATCGGCAAGCAAATGCAATTCTTCGGCGCCCGCGCCAACCTTGCCAAAGCGATGCTCTACGCAATCAACGGCGGTAAGGACGAGAAGAGCGGCATGCAAGTGGCTCCAGAGAGCGATGCGTTCAAAGGCGACTACCTTGAGTTCGACGATCTCATGGCTCGTTTTGACAACATGATGGAATGGGTCGCACAGACATACGTCAAAGCGCTCAACATCATCCACTACATGCATGATAAGTATTCTCCGGAAAACATCATGATGGCACTTCACGACAAGGTCGTCATGCGCACCATGGCTTGCGGCATCGCAGGTCTCTCGGTCAGCGCCGACGCCCTCTCAGCTGTCAAATACGCGAAGGTCAAAGTGATCCGCAACGATGAAGGCCTCGCAGTCGACTACGAAGTCATCGGCGACTATCCTGCTTACGGCAACAACGACGACCGCGTCGATGCTTTCGCCAACGACCTCGTTGAGCGCTTCATGGACAAGGTTCGCAAGCAGCCTATGTATCGTAACGCGATTCCAACACAGTCGGTTCTCACTATCACGTCCAACGTGGTATATGGTAAGAAGACTGGCGGCACACCAGACGGCCGCAAGGCAGGTGAGCCATTCGCACCAGGCGCCAACCCAATGCACGGCCGCGATAAGAAGGGTGCAGTCGCATCCATGGCATCCGTTGCAAAGCTTCCATACGAGCACTCACAAGACGGCATTTCATACACCTTCTCGATCGTGCCAAAAGCACTCGGCAAGACTCAGCCTGATCAAGTTGCCAACTTGGGGAACATCCTCGACGGCTACTTCGAAGAAAGCGGTCACCACATCAATGTGAACGTCTTCGAAAAGGAAACACTCATGGACGCGATGGAACACCCTGAGAAATACCCACAGCTCACAGTCCGCGTGTCCGGATACGCTGTGAACTTCATCAAGCTCACGAAAGAGCAGCAGATGGACGTGATTACACGGACATTCCACGATAATATCTAAATTCGCACAATCCGAACCCTAGCCGTAATCACAATCTGAATACAGAGAGTGATTACGGCTAGGGTAAAGATTACGATTCAGAACACGACACTACTACACTACCATGACCACCACTTTAGAAGCACCTACCACTTGCACTTACGAAAGCCCCGCCTGCGACAGCCCATCAGGCCAAAGCGAAGGCTACATCCACTCGGTTGAGACCTGTGGCACAGTCGACGGCCCAGGCGTTCGCTACATTCTCTTTCTACACGGCTGCCCACTACGTTGCCAGTATTGCCACAACCCAGATGCCCAAGGCAAACCGTCCGGCAAATCGATGACCGCAGAGGAAGCATTCGCCGATGTTAAGAAATACAAGTCATTCATCAAAAAAGGTGGCCTGACCCTCAGCGGCGGCGAGCCGCTCATGCAGCCGGACTTTGTGCAAGCCATGTTCCAAATGGCTAAAGACGAAGGCATCCACACCGCGTTGGATACTTCCGGATTCGTTGGCCACAAAGCCAGCGACGAGCTACTGGCACTCACCGACTTAGTGCTACTCGACATTAAGAGCTTCAGCCCGATGACTCACAAGTTCACCACTGGTGTCTGCGTCGACCAAACACTGAAATTTGCCAAGCGCCTCGATGCGATGGACAAAAAAGTGTGGATTCGCTTCGTGCTCGTCCCAGGCCTCACTGACTCTGAAAAGAACATCGACGGCCTCGCAGAATTCGTCAGCACACTTGGCAACGTTGAGCGCGTAGAGATCCTGCCTTTCCACAAGATGGGCGAAGGCAAATACGAAATCTCAGGTATACAGTATAACTTGAAAAATACACCGACACCGACAGCAGCACAGGTTCAAGCTGCTAAAGACATCTTCGCGCGCCACGGCGTCGAAGCCGTCTCGTAGGCACACACTCAAGATACCACACATCGAGTCTCTGTATTCGAACACACGTCCAACACTTCAGCTCTGAATGTTGGACGTTCTTAATTCGAGATTCGACGTCACCCCGACACTTACATTATGGCTAAAACAAAAAATCGTTGGCTCATCGCTGCATCCGCAGTTGGCATTCACGCATCAATTGGCTCTGTCTATGCATATAGCGCATGGAAGATGCCCCTTGAAAACACCTTCGGCTGGTCGTCTCCTAAGACGTCGATGGCATTCAGTATCGCCATCTTCTTCCTAGGTCTATCCGCCGCCTTCCTAGGGCGCTACATTGAGCGTAAAGGCGCATCTAAGGGTGGACTGCTCTCCGCAGCCTTCTTCTGCACTGGCCTAATCGGGTCAGCAGCAGCCTGCTGGTATGAGAACATCACACTGTTTTATTTGTTCTTCGGCGTAGTGAGCGGCATCGGACTCGGGCTCGGCTACATCACCCCCGTTTCCACACTCGTGAAGTGGTTCCCTGATCGTCGTGGCCTCGCCACCGGTCTCGCCATTATGGGCTTCGGCTTCGGTGGCCTGATTTGCGCCCAACTGATCGACCAATTCGTGCCGATGCAGGAAGAGATCGTGCTGCATAAAGACGTAAAAACCTACGACTACCTACAAGCACTGGAATCCGACCCCGCAGCAGCTGCGCTAATGATCGAAGGTGCACCGTCACTTGAATCCTATAAAGCGCAAAGCACCGAAGCAGCGGCACTCTACCGCGAAAAACAAACAGACAGCGCAGAATACGCCGTCGTCAAAGCCACCACCGACAACTATCGCTCCACTCTCATTTACGATAAGAAGTCGATCGCCAGTGCCTTCTTCTTCCTAGGCATCATTTATTTATGCATCATGGTGCCCAGCGCACTCTACATCGCGCCGCCACCTGAAGGCTATGCAGAGAAATTTGCAGCAGCCGATCCTAAGAAAGCAAAAGCCATCGCTCTAAAGGGAGAGATGACAGCCAAAGAAGCGCTTCGCACTCCTGGCTTCTACGGGCTCTGGCTGATGCTCTTCATTAACGTCTCCTGTGGTATCGCTGTGATCGCCACCGCCAAGAAGATGGGCTACGAAATGGTGCGCCTTCCCGTCGAAATGGCCAGCCTTCTAGTCATGGGCATTTCGCTCTTCAACGGCCTCGGCCGTATTATTTGGGCAACCTTCTCCGACTTCATCGGCCGCTCAAATACTTACGTCGCCTTCTTCGCGATCCAGATCATCGCCTTCCCACTGCTCGCCAACCTGACAGGCGCACCGGTATTGTTCATGATCGTAACCTTCCTGATCCTATCGTGCTACGGCGGTGGCTTCGCCAGTATTCCAGCCTACATCAGTGACCTCTTCGGCCTCAAGGAGATGCCAACGATTCACGGCTATATCTTAACAGCATGGTCCTGTGCCGGCATCGTCGGCCCAATGATCAACGCCTATGTATATAAGCAAACACACAGCTACCAAGGCAGCCTCTATGTATTCGGCGGCGCTTTTGTGATCGCACTCATCATCTCTTTACTGATGAAGATCGAGATCAAGCGCATCAACCGCCATTACAGCGCCCAGCAAGTCGAAGCTGCTCGCCCACATACACACAGCGAGTAATTAGCAAAGTGACACAGGCATTCTAGCCTGTTTGCATCGAGAATCATTCAAAAACAAAGAGCGCGGCCGTAATAGCCGCGCTCTTTTTTGTGTAGAAAACTAAATCAAAGCGACAAGAGTGTCGCTTCTACGCCTCTTAATCCAGCAAACGAATATCGACCATCAAATCTTGAGCAATCGACTCTAGGTTGCGCTGAATATCGGCACGACGCGCCTCAGGGCCACACGCCAAACGCGCACGCGCCACAAACAAAGGGCGACCCGATTCTGGCGCATTCTTCGTCTTTGTGCTCAACTCCTCGACGTTCACGCCAGCGGCAGCAAGCGCCTTGAACACATCGCGCACGATGCCCGGATGGTCGCTCCCTAGCACTTCCAAATTAAACAAGCGGATAGGCTCCGGCGTTGCACGCTCACCCACAGCGATCATCACATCCAGATCCGAAATCGTGCGCAGTGCAGCCTCCAGCTCCTGCTGCTGCTCTCCCGAAACGCTCACTTCCAGCAGACCGACAAAGCGCCCCGCCAAGTGTGCCATGCGGCAATGCTCCCAGTTTCCGCCATGTGTCGTTACCACATCGGCCAATTGCTCTACTAATCCAGCGCGGTCTTTGCCGCTAATCGTCAAAACTAATACGGTTTCCATAAACCACCAAACTAAGCACGAGTCATGCCACCGCAAGCCTACAAGCGCTTCGCACTTGAGTGATTCAGTGAGAAGTGAAGAGTGAGCAGTGCATTTCAGTTGATAACTCTCCGTCCTCAAGTCTCAGCTCTCACATCTCAAGTCTCTCCCACCATGGCCAAACTCTACTTCTACTACTCCGCAATGAACGCTGGAAAAAGCACCGTTCTCCTACAATCCAGCCATAATTACAAAGAGCGCGGCATGAACACCCTACTCTTAACCCCCAAAGTCGATCAACGTGCAGGCGTCGGTAAAATCGCCTCCCGTATCGGGCTGGATGCCGATGCCCAGACTTATAACCCAGAGGACAACCTACATACACTCGTCCAATCCACACAAGCCACGCCCCCCATCGCCTGCGTGCTAATCGACGAAGCCCAATTTCTCACCCGCCCGCAAGTCGAGCAACTCAGCCAAGTCACCGACGACCTCGGCATCCCCGTGCTTTGCTACGGGCTGCGCACCGACTTTCAAGGCAACCTCTTCCCCGGCAGTGCCGCCCTACTGGGCTGGGCAGACAACCTGATTGAGCTCAAAACCATTTGCCACTGCGGTCGCAAAGCCACCATGAACCTGCGCACCGATGCCGAAGGCAAAGCAATCAGAGAGGGCGCCCAAGTCGAGATCGGCGGCAACGAGCGCTACGTCGCGATGTGCCGCAAGCATTTCCGCGAAGCGATGGCGTAGGGCAACGTTTTAACACTTTCGATAGATGCTTGATTAACACTCTGCTCACGTCTCTATCTAGGCACATTCCCTCAGTGTAACCGATTCGGGTTCTCAATATATCAATTCTCTGTATTCCATGAAGAAGCCAACGCAATACCAACAAAATTTAGAGGATGCTCTGATTAGCTATTCAGACATCATCAATTCGGTCTCGGAAGCGATCTGCATCGTCAATTCCGAAGGCATGTTCCTTGAGGTTAATAAGGGAGCCGGACGTATGTATGGCTATACGCGTGAAGAGATGATCGGGATGTCAACAGCAGTCATTAATGCCCCGAACCATAAGGACCTCGATCACACGATGACACGGTTGCAACATGTCCTCAAAACTGGCGAGACTGCGGAATTTGAATCTTGGGGTCTGCGGAAAGACGGTAACATTTTCCCAAAAGATGTGATATATAATCGGGGCCAATACCAGGGACAAACTGTCGTCCTCGCAACAGCTCGGGATATCACAGAAAAGAAGCGTGTGAGCATCGAACTTCAGGATGCCAAAGAGCGATTACGCCTAATCGTGGATAACACACTTGATGTGGTCGTAACCATCGATCAAACAGGCTGTTTCTGCTTTGTGAACGAGAGTGTCAAACGAGTATTGGGCTACGAAACCTCTGACCTGATAGGGCAACCCTTCCATCATTTCGTGCCAGAAACTTCGGTTGCCTTGATGAGCGCAAAGTTACAGGAAGCACACGCAGATGGACAGGTGCACGACTTCGAATCCCAAGTCCTGAGCAAAGATGGCAGAGTGATTGATGTGCAGGTCGCGGGCAAGGCGATCCACTACGAAAATAGCGATGTCATCCAATCCACCCTACACGATATTACTGCGCGTAAGCAGGCTGAACGAGATGTCGAGTATCAGTTAGCACTCCGCAAATTGCTGATGGAGCTATCTTCAGACTTTATAAACGTCCCACTGAATCAGTCCGAACACGTGATCAACAACTCATTGGCAAAAGTGTGTGAGTTTGTCGGAGCGGACCGGAGCTATGTATTTGACTATAACCTAAAATGCCAAACTTTGACCAATACCTATGAGTATTGCAGGGAAGGAATCGAGCCGCAGATCGATAACCTTAAAGATGTGCCGATTGAAATGTTTTCCCGTTGGTATAAAATGCACATCAAAGGAAAAATCGTCGAAATACCTGATGTGCGAGCATTACCAATGGGACCAGAACGAGACGTGTTAGAGCAGCAAGACATATTAAGTCTGATTGCTGTGCCGATGACGAGTAACGATGAATGCATCGGATTTATTGGTTTCGATTCGGTAAAGGAGCATAACCGCTATTCTGATGATGAAAAGCAGATGATCCACATGTTCTCCCGCAATCTAGTGAATATGAAACAGCGGATAGCGAGCGAGGAATCCGCAGCCAAGTTGTCGATGGCAATTGAGCAGAATCCGACAAGTATCCTAATCACTGATAAAGAAGGTTCGATCGAATACGCGAATCCAGCTGCGATCAAAATGACAGGCTATCAACTGCAAGAGTTGATTGGTAAAAATCCAAAGCTCTTCAAATCTGGCGAACATAATAACGCATTATATCAAACGCTCTGGAGCACATTACTGGACGGAAAAACCTGGCAGGGAGAACTTCTTAATAAAAAGAAAAACGGGGAGTTGGTCTGGGAGAATACAACGATTTCACCTATAATCAAAAACTGTGGCGAGATCACACACTTCGTGGCGATTAAAGAGGACATCACTTCGAAAAAGAAGATGATTGCCGAATTGGAGCAGGCCAAGGAACGAGCAGAGCAAAGCGACCAACTAAAATCGGCTTTCCTCGCAAACATGAGTCATGAGATCCGCACGCCACTGAATGGCATCCTAGGATTTTCCTCACTTCTCGAAGAAGAGGATGAGTCATTTGAGACAGTTAAAGAATACGCCGAAATCATATCAAACAGTGGAAGTCACCTGCTAAATCTCATCAACGACATTATCCACATATCGAAGATAGACGCAGGGCACATTAAAGCAGTGGCTGAAGCGATCAACCTCACAGCTTTATTAAACGAACTATATGAGGTTTTCAGGGGACAAATAGAGAATTCCTCCCATGCATTAAAACTAGAACTAGTGCAACCCTCAGACCCACTATGGATCCTGACAGACCCTACGCGGCTACGCCAAATCCTAGAAAACCTGCTAGGCAACGCTTTAAAATTCACGCGATCAGGCTCCATACAGTTCGGGTTTCAGGAGCGTGAGGACAAGCTGCTCTTTCATGTCAAAGACACTGGAATTGGAATCCACGAAGATCAGCACACTTCCGTCTTTGAGCGCTTCACTCAGGCAAGCCACGAAACGGAACGGCTATACGGAGGCACCGGGCTAGGCCTTTCCATTTCAAAGTCCTGTGCACAGATGCTCGGTGGCGACATCTGGCTAGAATCAGTTCTCGGGACAGGCTCCGTATTCTATTTTGATATCGACTATGTGCCACATCAAAAAATGAAAATAGAGAAGACTGGCGAGCCAGACAAAGAACCACAATTCACAGGAGAGCACATCCTCATTGCGGAAGATGACGACCTCAGCTATTTGTTCCTTAAGAAAGTGCTGAGCATGAAGAACCTAAAGGTGAGCCGAACCACCTCAGGCATCGAAACAATCGAACGTGTCATGGCAGCAGATGATATCGACTTCCTTCTCATGGACATTCAGATGCCTGGCATGAACGGTTGGGAAGCGACACGACAAATAAAAAAGATAAAGCCTAATTTACCAATAGTGGCTCAAACCGCATATGCCTTTGAAAATGATCGCGAGAAGTGCATCGAGGCGGGTTGTGACGCTTATATCTCCAAGCCGATTCAGCCCAAACAACTACTCTCACTGATCGCGAGCCATTTATAAACAATCAAGTAGCCTACAGGAAAACGAATACGCACTGCTCGACAGCGGCCATGGCCGAAAACTCGAACGCTGTGGCAAGAGAACACTCGAGCGCCCTGCGCCCAAGCAGTATAGAATCCATCCACCCCACAGCTCTGAGTGGCCGCGACAAACTGCCCGACTCTTGACCTGTCGGCGGCAACGAACGCTACGTCGCCATGTGCCGCAAGTATTTCCGCGAACCCAGAGCATAGCGATTTCTGCTCGAAAATAAAACTTCCCTCCCGTTGAACCGCGCTAGATAGTGCGCAGCATCATGCCAGAATTACCACAACTCGGCCCCGTGCTCAACCAACTGATTGCAAGTTGCCTACTCTTTGCTGGGCTCGTGCTCTTTCAATTCGCATGCAATACGTGGATTAAAAACCGACAATTCCACAGCGCCACCTATCGCCGCAAGTGGTCACTCAGCCTGCGCAACCTCAGGCTACTGATTTTAGTCATCGGCCTCATCCTTATTTGGGCCACTGAATTACGCACCGCAGCCATCTCTGCCGTGGCCATTCTCGCTGCAATTGTCATCGGCACCAAAGAGCTGCTCATGTGCATCCTCGGTAGCGTCGTCAAAACCGGCAGTAATGCCTTTCGACTCGGAGACCGCATCCTCGTCGCCAATGTCGAAGGCGACGTAGTTGACCAAAGCCTCCTCGCCACCCAACTACAGGAAGTGATCAACGGACAATACAGTGGGCGCATGGTCTCCATCCCCAACTCACTCTTCCTCAATCAAGCCATCTTCAACAGCACCCTCGCTGGCGGTAAAGCCACCTATGGACTGTTTACCGTAAAAATTGATCGCAAGCTCGACTGGGCCGTCCATGAAAGCGCTTTACTCAAGGCAGCTGCCACACACTGCCAGCTCAGCAAAGAAAAGATCACAGCCATCGTCGATAACTTGGAAAAACAAGGCATGTCGCTCCCAAGCACGGAGCCACGCACCTTAGTTCGAGTCGAAGACAAAGATACACTCAGCATCACCCTGCGCTACCCCGCCAACGTCGAAGATAAACTCCGCATCGAACAAGACATCCTACGCGACTATCTCAGTCAGACTCAAACCGTGGCGGAAGCAACAAGCAGCGAGTAGTCGAACGTCGAAACTAGCTACGCGCCTCAAACGGACCAACAAGCACGATCGGCTCCAGACATCGTATTTCTACTCAACATTCGACGTTGAACGTTCAATGTTCGACGTTCAACCTCCTCTTCTTCATGAAAAACGAATACGCACTCCTAGACAGCGGCCACGGCCGAAAACTCGAACGCTTTGGCAAGATCACCCTCGATCGCCCCTGCGCTCAAGCAGTGTGGAACCCCGCCAACCCACAACTCTGGAAGTCGGCCGACGCGTTTTTTACCCGTAAAGAAGGCCTCGAGTGGCGCGGCCGAGACAAACTGCCCGAATCGTGGAGAGCCACGATCAACGACGTCACTCTTAAGCTATCCACTACCGACTTCGGCCACCTCGGAGTCTTCCCTGAGACGCGCGACATGTGGAGCTGGATCACTAAGACGCTCGCGGCCGAAGCCCCCAAGCGCAAAGAGCCGCTTAAATTCCTCAACCTATTCGCCTACTCAGGCGGTGCCACCCTCGCCGGAGCCAAAGGCGGCGCACACTGCTGCCACGTCGATGCCTCCAAAGGCATGGTGCAATGGGCACGTCAGAACGCCGAGCTCAACGGACTCACCGACCACCCGATCCGCTGGATCGTGGACGACGTTAACAAATTCCTGACCCGCGAAATCAAGCGCGGCAACCGCTACGACGGCATTCTCCTCGACCCGCCCTCCTTCGGGCGCGGTAAAGGCGGCGAGCTGTATAAGATCGAGCACGCACTCCTCGAAACACTAAAGCTCGTCAAAGGCGTGCTCACCGACCGACCCTGCTTCGTCTATTTAACCAGTCACACGCCAGGTTTCACACCGATCGTCTTAGATAATCTACTAAAGCAACTCCTCCCCGGTGGCAAAACCGAACACGGCGAGATGCTACTCACAGGTGAAAACAACGTGTTTCCAGTTCCCAGCGGCACATGGTCGCGTTGGACGGCGAAGTAACGCCCCAAAGACAGGCTGCTTTGGCTGCCACCGAGCACCAGCCACAGCGTAAAGTGATTAGCAAATAAAAGAACGGCAGCTAAAGACAGCCGACCCCAGAGGTTTTTATCTCAAACCTCAGAGCGTTGGGACGAACTCCGAGAGTCCAACGCAACCTGCTGATCGATCGTGTCCCGCACCAGATACTTTACCGCGAGCCGATAGGCTATATATGGCACAACGAACGGCACCAGCATGATCAGCATGTCCAATAGAGTTCCCGTTTCCAACACCTCACGATGATCCATCAACAGCGCCTGTAACACCTGCCAAAGCAGTAGCGCAAAGATCAAGTAACAGCCGCTGCCAACAAACTCACCTGGCACCGAAACGATCCCCGATCGCTTCATCACGAATTTGGAGAGCCCCGCATACAACGGCAACATGATCAGTAGTGAGACAACGAGCGAAAAGATGCCAAACAGCCCAAAATCGACGCGCCCACTGACAAGCCGATACAGTGTTGGCAAAAGCCCAAACGCACACAGAAACGTCCCAAAGCCACATAGCACACCAAACAGATTCTTAATGCCATCCCTCGTCGGAGTCGAACGCATCAGCTTCAGACTCACAGCGATCAATAGCAGCCCCAGAATCCCCAACGCCACAGGCATCGCACATTCCAGAAGTAGATCAATCCAATCATCAGCTCGAAATACTCCCTGCACCAATGGCTGCACACAGCACAGATACATCCAGGCAAAGCCCAATGCACAACCCACTGCGCCACTCTTCTGCGCCACTGAATATCGATTCAACACCCAAAAAAGATACGCCCCCAATAGCACACAGTCCAGATTAACCTCAACAGCACGATTTTCTAATAGACGGTCTTCGACCAATGTTCGGCGAAGTCACGCGAGTGCCCCTTCCTCATATCTGCCGCAAGAATCGCCTTGTAGTCTCTTTCCCAACTACTCTTAGATCCTTTCAAAATCCGAACGGAACCTTCGTTATCCCTCAGCACGACGAGGTAACCTTCGTATTCCGCTCCAAATGCAGAGCCATTCGCGGAGTAATCATCATAGACATTGGTAAAGTTCTTGCCCTTCCACTTCGTCCGCTCACCCGCCGGAAGGTCCAGAGTAAAGTCTTGCCGATAGAGGATATGATATTCCTTTTTCTTCAGCACGCTTTGCCCAATGAATACCAACGTGCCTTTGACCTTCTTGAAGCTATTATCTTTTTCTTTATTATCAATGGTGAGCGCAGGCTCATATTGCACCTCTCGGTTATCAGGATCACCCTTTTCATTCAGATCATTGTCACGGGCAGATTTGACCATTATCAGTAACCTCGAATCAGGCATAAGTTGTGCATTCTCACGCTGGGCAATCTCGTTAGCGACACGTCGCTTCTCCCATTCCAGAATATATACCTGGTCCTCATCAGAGAACAGCGACAGCCTCACTCCATTATAGCTCTGACCATTCGACAGTTTCAAAGATACCTTATTACTCGAATCAACACTGACGATCTTCCCCTCAATGCTCCTTCCATCGCTACTCTTAAACGTCCGAAAGTCACTAGCACTCATACTAATGGCAAGAACCAGAGTAGACACAAAAAATAACAAAATCAACTTAGCTTTCATGGCGCGACCATCATACCCTACGCTATAATTTGCAAGGCTTTTATATGCCCCTTATCAAACCATTAAATCACAAAACTATGAATAGACCTAGAAATCACGCGCTCCTCGACGAGGAGCAACGAGCGGACAACTAATACTCCACCACTTCACCCTGATGGTGCTTCCGAATCTCAACGCTTTCCAGATTCTCCATATTTTCCTACGCCTGTAAACTCTAATGCATGGCGCCTTTCACATCCTGAAGCTCAGGCATCGTAACTGGCTCACCGCCCCGTAGGTGCTCCGACAAAGACACTCACCAACTATACGAAATGAATCGCAATATGTCTCAATCATTCCCCAAAGCCCGCAAATGCATCCCATTCGCCATTTATGGACTACTGTTGACTCTGATCACACTCTTCGCATTCAGCCGAATAGAACTGTGGCGCGGCAGCCGCAGTTGGGAATCGACCAAAGCAACACTCGAAGCAAACGGCCTCACTGTAGACTGGGCAGAGGCGATTCCAACACCAGTTCCCGATGAGCAGAACCTCGCATTAGCTCGCGTGCTTACAGATTGCTACCGTAACACTGCCCCTAATACTACGGTCGGTGACTGGCAAGCAGAGCCTATATTCGATGAGGTCGCCAGCGAAGCTGGTCAAGTAGCTCAGGACTTATACGCCCCACACCAACCAAGCACAGTCGAAGATCACTTTGGTTTCCCGATCTCGCAGACAGAATCACTGGAAGTATTTGGCGACACACATTCAGAGCGTCTGGAGGAACTGTCGCAAGTAATAGAGCCTTACCGAGCTGCACTGAACGAGCTTCGCGAGGAATGCAGCATACGTCCTGAGAGTTACTTACCTGGGGATTACACAATCTCGTCATCTTGCCCGATCCCTAACTATAAAATCGTGCGACCGATCGCACAACTCTTAACGGCCGATGCGATCCTCGCCCTCCACGAAGGCAACGCTGCGCTCGCACTTGAGAACTGTCACGCACTCAACCGCATCGCTGATTTGAACCCGCAAACGTCCTTCATGATCAATGTCATGATCAAAAATGTCGTGCTTCGTAGCTTTATCGCTGAAGTGCTCTGGTATGGCATCAGTCAAGATACCTTTGATGAAGATCAACTTCGCGAGATCATCGACCTGTGCCAACAGAACGACCAGATCCAAGCGCTGGGGCGCACTTTTGACATGGAGATGCTCTTCTCGATCTCAAGCGTTCAAGACTTCAACAATAGCCCCGAAATCACATCGGCGAATTTTGGTAGCAGCGGCACACCTCTACTGATAAACGGCCAGCTGGTTTACAACGCCCTCATACACCGTGCCCTCTGGTATCTCACCCCCGCAGAAGGCTGGAACTTTCAAATGTCACTGCGCTACATTCAATTTGCCAGTAAATACCGTTCTGCCTTCGATCAGAATCAAGGAACCATCGATCTCCACAAAATCAATCAAATGGCAGAGGAGCTTGAAGCCCTCAAAACGGAGGGCTCGTTCCTCGACGGCCTGCTTCTCATCGGGATGCCAGCGTATCAAACTGTTTCTAAAGTCGCCGTCGATGCACAGCGCCGTATCGACCTAATAGAAATCGCCGCAACATTATGCCTGTCAGCAAAGCAAGGCACAGAGATCCCTGTAGCCATCGCCTCAGAGTCAGAACAGTTACCAACAGATCCCACCAACGGGCAGCCCTACACCTATGAGACCACCACACATGGCTTTGTCATCAGCAGCACACGCGCGGGCACTGCCAAAGCACTCAGTATCACTTGGGAACCGAAAAACCCGTAGGAGTGCTACGTGCGCCACCCGCGAAGTCTCCCAACCTCCTAATTCTCAATTCCTAATTCTTAATTCCTAATTCTCAATGATGCGACGCCTCACCCGAGCCACTGGGGATATGAATATTCTCAACCATCTCCTGCACTTCCTTCGGCGGGGCCGGGGTGAATGCGCTCACGACAAATGCGACTACGAAGTTGATCAACATACCAACGAATCCGATCCCTTCGGGTGTGATCCCAAAGAGGTATTGGTCAGGTGTGCCATCCAAGAATTGGAAGTAAGTGATATATCCGAACGTAAACAGAATACCGCTGAGCATACCTGCGATCGCGCCTTCACGGTTCATGCGCTTCGAAAAGATCCCCATCAGTAATGTTGGGAAAAACGAAGAGGCCGCGAGGCCGAACGCAAATGCCACAGTCTTCGCGATAAACTGAGACGGTGGATTAATACCAAAGTAAACCGCAACAGCCAGTGCGACAAAAGACGCGAACCGTGCGTAGCTCACCTCTTCCTTATCACTCAGGTCTGGCTTCAGAATCTTCTTCATCAAATCGTGTGAAATCGATGTGGATAAGACCAACAACAGACCAGCAGCTGTCGACAGCGCGGCCGCAATGCACCCCGCCATCAACAGAGCAATCACCCACTTCGGCAAGCCAGCCATATGTGGGTTGGCCATCACCATGATGTCATTACCGAACCAAAGCTCATTCGGGTTGGAGTCATTCGCCTTATTTGCGAGCAAACGCTCACCGTGCTTACCGATCAATTGATCTTCAGTCGCTTCAAAGGTTGGATACGTAGGCGTCTTGCCTTGGAACACCGCATTCGTGCCAGCGTCCGATTTACCTGGCCCATAGTATTGAATCTTGCCGTCGCCGTTTTTATCAACCCAAGCCATCTGCCCGGTTTCCTCGAACTCCTGCAACCAGTATGGCGCTTCAACATAGGGCGTGTCGTGCAATTTATCCACCAAGTTCACCCGCGCAAAGGCACCAATCGCCGGAGCCGTGAGGTAAATCACTGCGATAAACAGCAGCGTCCAACAGGCGGATTTACGCACTGCGCCGACATTCTTCACAGTAAAGAAGCGAACGATCACGTGCGGCAACCCCGCTGTGCCACACATCAGCGCCGCAGTGATACAAAACATATTCACCGTCGAAAGCTTGCCGGAGGTATATTCCGCAAACCCAAGCTCGGTATTGATAGTATTCAATTTCTCCAAAAAGGGCACACTCTCGCCGTCTACGATGTAGTTTCCGATCAAACCCATTTGAGGTAGCACATTACCCGTCAATGCCATCGCAATGAAGATCGCTGGAATCGTGTAGGCAAACGCCATCACACAATACTGCGCAACCTGCGTATAGGTAATGCCTTTCATGCCGCCTAGACCTGCATAGAAAAAGACAATCGTTCCACCGATAATCACGCCCGAGGTAATACTAATGCCAAAGAGCTGCGAAAAGACCACGCCCACTCCACGCATTTGTCCCATGATATACGTCATGCAAATAAAGATCGCACAGCCCACTGCCACGCCACGAGCCAACTTCGAATAATAGCGATCACCCACAAAGTCAGGCACCGTGGCCTTATTAAACTTACGCAGATACGGCACCATCAGAATGGTCAACAACACGAAGCCGCCAGTCCACCCCATCAGGAAGCGTGATGCGTCGTAGCCACTCATCGCAACCGTGCCAGCCATCGAAATGAACGTGGCAGCCGACATCCAGTCCGCCGCAGTCGCCATACCATTTGCCAAGGGAGAAACACCGCCACCGGCAGTATAGTATTCCTTAGTCGAACCCGCTCGGGATTTAACTGCGATACCAATGTAGAGCGCAAACGAGAGCCCAATAAAAATAAAATTCAGGTGATCTTGTGTCATCGTATTAAGCTCAGGTTACTTGTCTTCAGTGTAGCCGTGCTTGGCATCGAGGCGGTTCATTAAGAACGCGTAGACCACGAGCAAGAGAACGAAGCAGATGATGGCACCTTGTTGCGCCATCCAGAACCCAAAGGGCGCATTACCGACTTGCGGCGCATTGGCATCCAACCAGTCCCGAAATAGTATGCCGCAACCGAAGCTGACTGAGAACCAAACGGCCAACAGGCCAAGCACGAGTTTGAGACACGCCCGACGATGGGCTGCAGGGTGATCGTTTTTCATAGCAACAGGGGGTTAATTAGCAGAACTACTCAAACCTATTACTTTATGTTTTCAGCAACGCAAGGAAGGATACTTAAAAAGTAAATAACGAGCCCCAATCAGGATCGCCCGCTTTTAGCTGCCTCCGATCCTAAGTCACTGCATGAACCGATAAACGAAATGAAAGAACGGCAGCTATACTGCCGCGCATGATAAATTGTGATTTGTGAAATCGAAGCATCTGGCGTAGGGGTGCTGCTTGTCGTTTCGACAGGCTCTAGGCCCTGAGCTTGTCGAAGGGCGGCACCCGCGAAGGCAGCTAAAGTTTTACAACTTCCTATGCGTGCGGCCTTTGCGCGGTCTTCGCAAGCAAAGCCCCTACGCTAAGATAGCGAAGTAGCATGAATACGTTTTTCACAAATCATGATGCGCGTGAGTATAAAGACAGCCGATCCCAGTGCAAACTCAGCCAAGGATCGGCCGCTTTAGCCGCCGATCCTAAGCCACAGCACACCCCGATAAATGAATAAAAGAACGGCCGCTGAAGACAGCCGATCCCAGTGCTCTTACCCCAACGCCACTTCGTTCGCCCAAATATCTTCGAGCTTCTGGCGCTTGCGGATCACATGCGGCACCTTCGCCTCATCCAGCATGATTTCAGCTGCTTCGGGATAGGAGTTGTAGTGCTTGGTCGACATCGCCGCGCAATACGCACCCGCACCATCGATCACGCACAAGTCACCAATCGTGCAAACTGGCAAGGATCGTGTCGCGAGCAGCTCTGGATCCCCCGGTGCCGGTGTCAAAATATCACCCGACTCACAGCAATGCCCTGCAATCATATAATTACGCGTCTCAGCTGGTGCGTCACCTTGAAGAATGTAAATCGGGTGCTGTGCGCCATAGATAGACGGACGCAGGATTTCAGTCATGCCCGTATTGAGCTTCAAAAACTCATAACCGTCCGCTCCTGTGGACACGATATCTTGCACGGTCGAAAGCACCGAACAGGTATTTGCCAACAGATAGGTGCCAGGCTCGACCTCCAAACGGATCTCACGACCGGTCTCCTTTGCAAATTCACGGAACTTCTCCGCAACCGGTGCACCACACTCTTGTAGATCTGTGCCGACTTCGTCCTCCATGCGAGCCACCTTGTAGCCACCGCCGAGATTCAATGCGACCACATCAGGGAACTGGCGAACGAGCTCGAGGCTCATGCCGGAAATCTTTTGCCATACAGCAGGATCACTGCCCGAGCCAATGTGTGTATGGATGCGAATCACCTTTAAATCATACTGCGCGACGATCGCCTGCACTTGATCGATCCACTCGTGCCAGATGCCAAAGCTCGACGCTGGGCCGCCAACATTCGTGCGGTTATTCCCCCCCGACCCAGAACCAGGGTTAAAGCGCACTCCGATAGACTTGCCTGGGCAGGCCTGGCCAAAGCGCTCCAACTGATTGAGCGAGCACGCGTTGATCTCGATCCCCAACTCGTAGAGTTCTGCAAAATCGGCCGGCAACTCCTGAGTGCTCAGGCTGATGTTAGCTGCAGGCACGCCCGCAGCGATTGCACGGCGCACTTCATTCCCCGAGCTCGCATCGATGTGCAGGCCGGCTTCGTTAAAAATCTTCAGGATCGCAGCATTCGGCGACGCCTTCATCGCATAGCGCGCGGTGAGACCAAAGGCATTCGGAAATGCGAGCACATCAGCGGCGTTGGCCTTCAAGGTTGCCATGTCATAGACATACACGGGCGAGCCGAAGTCGTCCGCAATTGTGCGTGCGGTGTTGTAATCAAGAAATCTGGGCTGCGAATAATTGGCCATGGCGCAGTAGTAAAGGCGCCTCGCCACCGCTGGCAAGCGCGATGTATCAAGTCTACGATCTGACTACACTCAGCAGAAGCGGCTTCTATACTCACACGCATCATGATTTGTGAAAAGCGCATTCATGCTATTCGGCGATCTTGCTGTAGTGGCTTTGCTTGTCCCAGACCATGAGCTCTGTCGAATTGGCGAAGACCGCGCAAAGGCCACACGCATAGGATGTTGTTAAACTTTAGCTGCCTTCGCGGGTGCCGCCCTACGACAGATTCTTCGGTTTCACAATTCTGGATGCGCGGCAGTATAGCCGCTTTCCCCTTGAGAATCAGTAAGCGGCAAGATGCCGCTGCTACTCAGGTCTCAGCTCTCAGCCCTCAGCCCTCAGCTCTCAGGTCTCAGGTCTCAGGTCTCAGGTCTCAGGTCTCTAATTAAATTGCTTCCCGCTTGCACTCGAAACGATTCAGACTTGTTTGACGATATGTTGATTCTCCTATCTCCCGCAAAGTCACTGGACTACGACGCACCGCTTCTAACCAAGAAAGCGACACAGCCCCGCTTGGCTGCAGATTCCGCGCAGTTGATTGACGAGCTCAAGACACTCAGCGCCGAAGAAGTCGGCGCACTCATGCGTATCAGTCCGAAACTCGCAGAACTCAACCACGCACGCTTTCAGAGCTACAGCCCAAAGTTCACCGCCAAGAATAGCCGCCAAGCAATCCTCGCATTTACTGGCGACGTCTATCAGGGCATGGCGCTCACAGACTGGTCGACTGAAGACTTCGAGGCCGCTCAACAACAGATCCGCATCCTATCTGGCCTCTACGGCGTGCTCCGTCCACTCGACCGTATGCAACCGTATCGCCTCGAAATGGGCACCAAGTTTCCCAATACACGCGGCACTAACCTCTACAAATTCTGGGGTAGCACCATCACCGAGCTGCTCAACAAAGATCTCAAAGCCTCGGGCTCTGACCTCATCGTCAATCTCGCATCAAATGAATACTTCTCGTCCGTCAAACCGAAGGAACTCGACGGCCAACTGATAACGCCCGTCTTCAAGGACGAAAAGAACGGCAAGTATAAGATCATCTCGTTCTATGCGAAAAAGGCCCGCGGTATGATGGCCGACTTCATTGTGCGTAACAACGTGCAGTCCGCCGAGGACTTGAAGACTTTCAATACTGGTGGATATCAGTTCAACGCAGATGCGTCGGATGCCAAGAGTCTCGTATTCCTGAGAGCCGAACAGAAATAGCAAAGAACGGTCAAATCATTCACAAACACAAACCCCACGTAGCGATACGACGCCAGTCGTGTCGACCTCAGCGGCAAAGCCCGACCATCGTCCAACTCGACCGTGTTCACACCTTGAACGTTCCCCATCCCCTCATTTCACAGTTGCCCGATGCCTTCGGTCCACTACGCTAGGCACCCTAATGGATAACGATGCAACCAACCCCACCGAGCCTTCAAATGAAGCCGAAGCGCAGCAACCGCCAGTGATTCCAAACACTGAGCCTCAAACTGAGACCAAACCTGACAATACAATGCCAATGCTGTGCCATTTACTGGCACTGGTCGCATTGATCGGCATTCCCTTTGGTAATATCCTGGGCCCCTTGATCGTTTGGCTCATCAAGCGCGACGAAGACCCACTCGTCGATCTATGTGGCAAAGAATCGCTCAACTTCCAGATTTCAGTGATCATCTACGGCGTGGCGCTGTTCGTCTTGATGATACCAGCTGCCATCATCCCCTTCATTGGTATACTGCTAGTGCCAGCGATCATGCTCGCTGGCATCGGACTGGGCATCGCGGCCATCGTCTACACGATTATTGCAGGTATCAAAGCCAGCGAAGGACAGAGCTACACCTACCCATGCACGATTCGCTTCATCCAATAGCCACTGATGGAACTCAAAGCAGACGACTTTAAAGATGCACTCAGCACACTCCCAGCAACCGAGCAGTCTCTCCTATTAAACCAGCTTTGCGCGCCGCAGTTTGGCGGCAAACTGACCGACTTCGCCAGTCCAGCAATCGAACTCGCGCAAACACTCCTCCCCCTCGCCGCGATATTTTCCATCGCTCCCATATCGGGGTTCAAAGTCGGAGCTATCGCAGTCGGCGCATCTGGCGCACTCTACCTCGGTAGTAATCTCGAATTTACTGGCACACCGCTCAGCGCCACGCTCCACGCAGAGCAATCTGCAGTCCTCAACGCCTGGATGCACGGCGAGCGCGCACTACAAGCACTCGCGATCTCCGCAGCCCCTTGCGGACACTGCCGCCAGTTTCTATGGGAGCTGCCCAACGCGACGACTCTGCCTATCATCGTCGGCCAAACACAGACCTCGCTCAGTGAACTGTTACCGATGCCCTTCGGCCAGCAACGGCAAAGCGGACAAGGACTTCTCGATAGCCCACCATCCAAGCTTCAAAGCATCGCCCCAAACCAACAAACGACTGCACAGCGCGCGATCAACGCCGCGCAACGCAGCTACACCCCTTACACGCACACCCCCGAAGGCTTCGTCATCGAATGCGCCGACGGCCAACACTTCACCGGCCGCACCGCAGAAAACATCGCCTTCAATCCCAGCGTCCCCGCAGTGCTCACCGCGCTCAACCAGCGCAACTTATCCAATAGCCGCAACGTCACGATCCATCGCTGCACGCAGGCAAAACTAGCCACCGCGCTGCATTCAAGCGGTGAACTCGCCGCCTCGATCATCCGCGGCATTTCAACAGCCACGATTCAGACTGTGCTGGTCGAGAGTGTGTAACGTCCCCCACTCAGCCCTACTGAAGCAGATCAATTCGCTTCAACACACTCCCAGCACCTGTCCAAATAAGGTCGCCTTCATCAATGTCGGCATCGACTCGCTCAACACCCCCCTCATCTAGACCATTCACTCCAACGCTGTAGAGCTGATACCCACCTTCAAGCCATTGATAAACCAGCGGAGCTTCCGAAAACGGATCCAACTGAAGTTCGGACAAATAACTCGGCACTAAGTCACTCAAAGAATGCGGGTAGCTATTATGCTCAGCATGATATGCACTCAACGCGAGGCCTGTCTGCGCCAATCGGTCACGAGCCTCACATTGTGTCATCCTCATCTGAACATGATAGGTCGTAGGCATTAGGATGCACGTCAGTATGCGATAGTTACGCTTGGCCTCCAACATTTGCTCCTGCAACTCAGCATCAGCCGCCTTTAACTCAGCTGGAGAAAAACCGACCTGCCCACGCACGTCGGCCATCAAATTCAAATAAGTGGCATAATCATATTCAAAAAACCAACGAATTAACCCGAGAGTTCCAATGGTATGCATGGCACGACTCTCTCCCTGTAATAAAGTCATACGCTCCTCGTCGCTACCATAAAGCAAGGTCTCAAAAACAACTCGCCCCATCCCCAAGCGCTCTAGATCCAACGCTGGCAACCAATGACTCATCATCGAGAAATCCCACACCGAAGAATCCAACATACTCAGATCATACCCCTCACGGCTCATTGTCTCTAGGCTTTTGTTCGCCATTAATCGGATCGCACAACTGATTAAGGCATTGATCAAAGTCTGACCTTGAGCCATCTGGTCGCTCAGCACGTAAGCCCCTTTCAGGTCTGCCAGCGCAGCCACTGGCTGATTGGCTCTCATACGTAAAAATGCACGTGCAAGACACCAACGCCCAGCTTCTCTCGCTGGAGTAATTTCAGGTATCAACATTGCAGGACCTTGCTCAAAATCCCAATCTGGTCGAAAGTATGAGCACACTGTGATGGCCTCAATCCGCTCAAAATAACCAACTTGCTCGAGCATCTCAACCGCCTCCTCCAGCACACCCCACTCCTCATCGCGGAGCTCAAATCGAAGAATATACTCCCAGTCTTTATCGTAATATTCGCCGAAAACCTGCTGCTCGAGCAGATCATCCGCCTCTGCGACTGCAGAGGTCTTTTCGGAAAAGTCGACAAGCTCGAGATACAAAGGTGCAGCATTTTTTTCGTCAGGAACAGCAAGCAATAACGCCTCCTCCAAAGTCATCGGCGCTCCCATCTCATGCAATCGCTGCTTCGCCGCTTCGATTTCTTTTGGTGCTTGTTGGTTGAGCCACAAGCAAAGCATCACTACCCCAAAAATCAAGAGGGCGACCAAAGCGCAGAGAACTAACGTGATTTTCTTGATCATCAAATCAACGTCCCGTAGCAACCTCTCAATGTCGATAGCAAAACAGTAGCAACTGTCTCAAACAATCAGCCACTCAGTCCCACTTCGGCATATCAATCCGAATACGCTTACGTCCGCGGAAATAGTGTAGATCCTTAAAGCCCTTCTCACGGAGCATCGGCTGAATCGTATCGAAGAACTGACCGACAGAATACGGGCGATGTGAATCCGAACCGATCGTAAGCTTCACGCCCATCTCGCTCGCCCAGTCTAAAATTAGCGGGTCAGGGTGCACTTCAAAGTCACCCTTGGTCAGGCCACTGGTATTGACCTCCATACAAATGTCTTCATCCACAACCGCTTGCAGAAAGTCGCGAATCACTTCCTCGTGTTCCGCGGGCTTGAACTCGCGGATCACACCGTAAGTGCGAATCACATCGGGGTGCGACATACTATCGTAACGTCCAGATTGCGCACCGTCTTTGAGATGACGAAAATAACTGTCGATCCGCATGGCATCGCTCTCGACCTTGTTCTTCTTTAACCAAATTAAATAGCTCTGGCACTGCGCATGCAGTGAGCCGAGCACAAAGTCCCACTCATACTCAGCAAGAATCTCGTCCATCGGCTCCATGTGCGACTCATCTGGATACACCTCGGCCTCGATTCCGCAAAGCACTTCCACGCCCAATGGCTTAGCCTTCGCGGCAGTATCAAAAACCAACTTACGATACTGGTCCAATTGATCCAGGCGCATACGAATCCCGGCCTGACCAAATGCCTCCCACTCCATCGGAATGTGGCAAGTAATCGTCATCACATCGATCCCCTGCTCCACTGCAGTCATCACATACTCGATCGGCGCACCGATGGCATGGCCGCAAAGGGTAGTGTGCATATGTGAGTCAACGCGCATCTGTATAGTGAAAAGTGAAAGTGGTGGTGAGGAGTGAGAAAGTGAAAAGTATTAAAATATGAAGTCAGTCATTAGCCATTACCAATCAGCCATTAACGGCACAGCCGTCTAGGGAGCCAAACGTGCGGGTGCCCATTGTCCACCCTCATCACGTCGATACATGAAACGATCGTGTAAACGTCCGCCACCGCCTTGCCAGAATTCAAAGGTCTCGGGCACGATACGGTAACCGCCCCAGTTATCGGGCAGCGGCACTTCACCATTGGCAAACTTACGCTTCATCTGATCCAGCTTCGCTTCCAAGATTTGGCGCGAACCGATCACCTGGCTCTGCGGCGAGCTCCAGGCTCCCAGTCGGCTCGCAAACGGACGGGAAAGAAAATATTTCAGCGCAGTCACCTTAGACACGCGCTCGACGCGGCCAGTCACGTTGACCTGACGCTGCAACGGTAACCACAGGAAATTAGCCGACACCTTCGGGTTGGCCTCCATCTCGGTCGCCTTGCGACTTTCGTAGTTGGTATAAAAAACGAGCCCTTTTTCGGAAAACGCCTTTAGCAACACGACTCGCGTGGACGGTTGCCCGCCCGCACCCACGGTAGCCAAGCACATCGCATTCGGCTCTTGCACCTCGCACGCTTCAGCTTGACGGAACCATTGCTCAAACTGAGCAAATGGATCCGCCGCTAGATCCGCAGACCGCAAAGCAGCCTTAGTGTAGTCGTCGCGAAGCTCGGAGAGATGGTCCATGGGATGAATAGTGAGTAGTGACTGGTGAGTTACGAATAAGAAATTCAACACTCACCAGTCACTACTCACAACTCCTTAAAGTTCCGCCAAATAGCGCTCAGCTTCGATGGCTGCTTGGCAACCCATGCCCGCAGCAGTGATCGCTTGACGATAGACGTGATCGACGCAGTCGCCTGCAGCAAAGAAACCGTCATACTTGGTCTTCACTTGGCTACCAGCAGTCGGCACGATGTAGCCGTCGCCATCACGCTCAAGCACGCCTTCAACAAAATCAGTATTTGGGATGTGGCCGATTGCGATGAACGCCCCCTTACAAGGGATTTCACGCTCTTCGCCGCTCTTGGCATCTTTTACACGAATCGCACGAGTGAAGCCCTTCTCATCCGCAAGGATCTCCTGTGGCAGCGAGTTCCAAGCCATCTCGATTTTCGGATGCGACGTCGCACGGTCAGCCATGATTTGCGACGCACGCAACTCATCACGACGGTGGATCAATGTCACCTTCGAGCAGAAACGAGTCAGGAACAGCGCTTCTTCAGCAGCAGAATCACCACCACCGACGACGACCACTTCCATGTCGCGGTAGAACGCACCATCACAGGTCGCACACGTCGTCACTCCCTTGCCGCCGAACATTTCCTGCTCGCCGGGCACACCGATCAAGCGTGGACGTGCGCCAGTTGCGACGATCACCGTCTTCGCTTCGTAAACTTTTTCACCTGCGTAGAGCTTCTTAACCGCACCCTCGACCTCGATCTTGTCGACCTTGGCATGCTCGTAACGCGCACCGAACTTCGCAGCCTGCTTACGCAGATTGTCCATCATCGTGTAGCCATCGATGCCCTCAGGGAAACCAGGGAAATTCTCGACCTCCGAAGTCGTCGTGAGCTGACCACCAGGCTGTGTGCCTTCGAGCACGAGCGGGTTCAATTGAGCGCGGCCTGTGTAGATAGCTGCAGTGAGTCCGGCACAACCGGTGCCTAAAATGATGACGTCTTCCATGGTAGTATGATTTAAAAGGTAGATTTGATTTTGCTAAAGCTGTCAGACGATGGAGCGGCCTCTTTTATTCTCAAGAACTTTCGATAAGTAATGCCCCCATCCATTTTCAGCCTTTCAGTTTTTCAGAATTTCAGCATTTTTCCTGCCATGGAACTTATCGACAGCCACTGCCACCTATTAGGCTTCAAGGAAAAGGGCGAACTCGACGCCGTGCTCGAACGCGCGGCGGACGCGGGCGTGCAACGCTTTATCACTGTCGGCACCTCGCCGAAAGACTGGGTGCCCTACCGTGAAATGCATGCCGCCTACGCAGGGAAGATCGACTATACCGTCGGCCTACACCCCTGCTACGTCGATGCCGAGTGGGAGGCAGACGTCAGCCAAATCTCCACCTTTTTCATGCCGCCGCACGCGCCCGTCGCCTTTGGCGAGATCGGTCTCGACTATTTCCACCTACCCAAAGACCCGATCCAAGCAGGTGAAACGATGATCTTTCAGGAAGAAGCCTTTCGTCAGCAGCTCATGCTCGCGAGCGAACTGGATTGCCCAGTGATCATCCACAGTCGCAACGCGTTTGACGACACTGTGCGTATGATCGACGAGTCCGGCATCGATTGGAGCCGTATCGTGTTTCACTGCTTCACCTATGGCTCCGATGAGATCGCACAGGTCAATCAACGCGGCGGGCGCGCATCGTTCACCGGTGTCGTTACCTACAAGAACGCACCCGACATTCGCGAAGCCCTGCGCACCCAAGGCACCGAACGCCTCATGTTGGAGACTGATTGCCCTTACCTTACGCCCGAACCACATCGCGGTAAGCCCAACGAACCCGCCTACCTCGCCGACATCGCGCGACGCTGCGCCGAAGCGCTAGCAATCACACCCGAGGAACTCGCCGCCCACTGCACCGCCAACACCAAGGCATTTTTCAATCTCACCTAGCACACGATGCGCTGGTTCTTACGCAGTTGTCTCATCATCGCCTTTCTCGGACTGGCCGCACTGGCAGTGCTCCCGCACACCGCAACCATTCGCAAGGAATGGAACCACCTGCGTGAGACATGGGCAATCGTCCGTAGCGGCGAAGTAATTCAACCAGCAGCCGAACCGAGCAAAGCCCTCGCGGTAAAGCCCGACCGTGGCCGCACCATCGTCAAACCAGACGACGCGCCAGCTCAGGCCATTGATATCGAAAACTCCAACGCAGACCCGTTCCTCTCCGAAGCCCGCCGCCGCGCACAAGACGATCCCGAGGCTGCAATGGCGTGGCTACAAACCCAATCGCTCAGCCAAGACACCCTACGCGGCATGCTCGAAATCGTCGCAGTCTGGGCAGCGGATGATTCCGAAGGCGCGTTGATGTGGCTTGAGTCAAACGCCCAAGGCCTTGCACGCCTCGAAACCCTCAACAGCGGCATACAACTCTGGAGCCAGCAAGACCCCGCCTCCGCAGCCGTATGGATCGACGGCATGGCCAACGATGGCAGTAAGATTACCGCCGCCAAAGCACTCGCTACGAACTGGGCAAAACAAAGCCCCGACGACGCCTCGAAGTGGGTCGAACAACTTCCGCCAGGTAATCTACGCAATGAAGCCGCCGCCGCACTCGTCGAGTCTTGGATCGCCACTGCACCCGAAGCCGCAGCCATCTGGGCGCTGACCGAAGCAGAATATCACGGCAATAAAGAGCTGCTCGATCTAAGCATCGAGCAATACGCTCAAGTCAATCCCGACGGAGCCGAGCAATTCCTGCGCAGTGTCAACGAAGCCTACGAAGCACCCGTAGCCATCGAGACCTACGTCCGCACCCTGGCGCAAAACGATCCGAGTCAAGCCATGGAGTGGCAAACTGCGCTCACCGCCACCGATCCGCTCAACACACTCAGCAACTCCGAAGTCATCATGCAGGAATGGAGTCGCACGGACTCCGTCTCCGCATCGATTTGGCTCAACGAAGCCGCAACCGGTCCACAACGCGACGCCGCAATCGTCGGTTTTACCACCACGATGCTCGACTTCGATCCCGAAGCCGCAATCGCATGGAGCAACACCATTTCCGAGCCCAATCAACGCGTCCAACAGCTCAACCGAGTCATCCTCAGCTGGAGCCACACTCAGCCCCACGAAGCGCTAAAATGGGTCAAAGAAGCCGAGCTCGAACCGGATCTGCGCAACGCACTCGCCAGTCAGATCGGCGCGGATTGAGTGTTCGTTGAACGTTGTTGTTGTAGTTGTTAGAAAGAAAAGGCACCGCGTTGCCTCTCTCAGCCCTCAAGTCTCAGCCCTCAGCTCTCAAGTCTCAGCCCTCTTTGACTACTCCACGAACTTCAGCTCGCCGCGATATACCAGGTGAGCCATGCCTTCGCCATACACATAGGTATCGAAGCCTTCTGTCTTTAGCACCCGCTTGCCGTCCACTTCCATGATCGTCTCCTTCATTTGATAATCGTTCAACCGCTTCAAATTCGACGAAAACCAGACAACCCCGCCATCACGAAGAACCCCCCAATACATTTCAGCACTATCGCCACTCCTCACCTCGGATAAATACTTACCACCTTCCACGATCGATTGAGAACGTGAGCTCGACATGCCCTGCTCACGTTCCGTCACTGCAACGCCATGTAATTTACCGTTTTTCCACCAGTATTGCTGCTCGACCGTAAAGGTCTCCGTGTAACCAGTCGCCGTCGAATGCACCGTAAAATGCCCGAGCCAGCGCCCCTCAAAAGCCTTGAGCGCGACGACGAGTGTTTCCTCCGGCATGACACTCGCATCTGGAGGAATCGTTTCGGGCACGTCCTCCGCATGCACGAGCAAAGCCAACAAACCAAGTAACACACAGCCATATCCACGCCTCAACATACTAGAAAACTGCGAAATCGCCCGCCTCGGGGCAACTCATTTTGCACAGATATAACAAACATACTTCTGCTTTGCGGCTTGGCGAAGCTCTCCACTTCACACTTAATGTGCCAATGATTTACGATTCCAACAAGCTTCTCCTACTCGCTGGCCCCTGCTCGCTCGAAAGCCTCGACACGTGCCGCCCAGTGGCCGATGCCCTCGCAGCACTCCAACAAAAGCACCCAGAGCTGAACATTCTCTTCAAAGGCTCCTTCGATAAAGCCAACCGCACCTCCATCGGCAGCGATCGCGGCACAGGCCTCGAAGCAGGCATGGAAATCTTCAAAACAATCAAAGCTGAATACGGCTTCCGCACCATCACCGACATCCATACGCCCGACCAATGCGCGACTGTCGGTGCCGTCGTCGATGCGATGCAAATCCCCGCATTCCTTTGCCGCCAGACCGACCTACTCGTCGAGGCAGCCAAGACCGACTGCGCCATCAATGTCAAAAAAGGCCAATTCCTTTCACCTTACGAAATGACATTCGTTACCAACAAACTCGAAGAAGCTGGTGCCAAAGAGATCTGGCAAACCGACCGCGGCACCACTTTCGGCTATCAAAATCTCGTCGTTGATATGCGCAGCTTCAGCATCATGGCCGCCAACGGACACCCCACCATCATCGACGCGACGCACAGCGTGCAACTCCCTGGGGCCGCCGGCGGCATCAGCGGTGGTCAACGCGAATTCGTGCCACCGCTCGCCCGCGCAGCCATCGCCGCCGGAGCCAACGGTGTCTTCCTAGAAACGCACCCGAATCCCGAGAAAGCGATCTCCGACGCAGCCAGCCAAGTGCCACTCAACGAACTGCCCGAACTGATCGAAAGCCTCCTGCGCGTCTGGCAAGCAGTTAGATAAGAATTACGAATAGTGACTGGTGAATGTAGAGTTCCTAAATCAAGCTCAACAGTCACCAGTCACGACTCTAAATTCACCATTCACAAGTCACTACTCTAAACTCTATGCGAATCACAGGCGGCAAAGCACGCGGCATTCTAATCAAGGCCCCCAAGGGCGACACGACACGCCCGGCAACGGATCGTATGCGGGAAGCCATTTTTTCTAGCCTCGGTGTCAGCATCGAAGGCAGCCGTGTCGCTGATCTATTCGCTGGCACCGGTGCCTACGGGCTCGAAGCGCTCAGCCGCGGAGCAAGCAAAGCCTCGTTCTACGAGATGGATCGGCAAGCGCTCGCGTGCATGAAGAAAAACCAGCAGGCCGTGCTGAAATGCTGTGAACTTCCGCAGAGTGCGGTCCACACTATCGCTCGCGATCTCTACGCCAAAACAGCTGGCGGCGAGCAGGCCGAGATCATCTTTATCGACCCACCCTACGACGACATCGAGGCCAACCTACCGCGTATTTTTGCAAAAGCTGACGAACTCGGCACGCCCGACGCACGCGTGATCCTCGAGCTCCCAGGCAACCTCAACCCCGAGGTCGACGGTTGGAAGCTCACTCGCCGCTTCGGCAAACCAAAGCGCGACACGCCCAACGCTGCGATCTTTGAAAGAGAGCAGGAAAGAACTTCCAACGTTGAACATTGAACGACCAACGTTGAATACGGCTCAACGGCGATGCTTCGCAGCGCACTCAGGCAATCAAAACTCATTCAACGTTCGAAGTTCAATGTTCAGAGATCAATCCACCGCAGCCGCAATCGGCTCCGCCGGCGTCGACCACAGGCGATATTTCACCTCGACGCCCTCGGGCACATACACGACCAGTGGCAACTTACTGTTGTAGCGAAGTAATCCCAAATCACTGCGAACCGGCACGAAAGTATTCACCTTCGGTGCATCTGGATGCGGAGCCATTAAAGTGCCGGCCATCGGGCCAATTGCCTTTAATTCATAATAGCTATAGCCCCATCCTTGGATCGTCTCACGAGTGATTTTACCACCAAAAAAGTGACGATTCACCCCATCCGTCGGCACAGTCTTCCCCACGACGAGTTCGACCTTTTTGAGGCTCTCATCTTCAAGCTTGGGCAACTCGATGACATAGCGCACCATGCCTTCGCTCGCCTCAGCATACGGCTTTAATTCAGGATGCGCAGCCGACAGGCTCATATAAAGGAAGAGTCCAATTGAACAAAATAGAAATACCAGTTTCATAAGAGAGAGAGAGAGAGAGAGATTAAATTAGTTTAAACGTGGTTGAGAATCTTACGCAAAGACCCAACCTTATGCCTTACGTTCCAGAAAAACACACAGATACCGCCGAACGACATCCTTTTCCTTATGTATTACCATAAATTTACAAGCCTCGTAACACTGACCTTACTCGCTCTCAGCACGTGCGCCCTCAACGCCACGAACTGGGCCCACCTCGAGAGTGATATCGCCGTCGATCCCGCAGTCACCTTTGGCACACTCGAAAACGGCATGCGTTACGCCATCCTCGCCAACGCAGAACCACCAAGCCGCGTCTCCCTACGCCTACATGTCGACGCAGGCTCACTCAACGAAGCCGAAGATCAACGCGGCATCGCCCACTTCCTGGAACACATGGTGTTCAACGGCAGCAAACACTTCCCCGACG
Organism: Lentimonas sp. CC4; assembly: GCF_902728235.1. Lineage (NCBI taxonomy): Bacteria > Pseudomonadati > Verrucomicrobiota > Lentimonas > Lentimonas sp. CC4. The sequence goes on along the minus strand of NZ_CACVBO010000001.1, from coordinate 1,500,519 downwards.
CCAGCACACTCATCCCGCAAATGCAGCGGCTCGGCATCGCCTTCGGGGCACATGCAAATGCCTACACCTCATTTGACGAAACCGTCTACATGCTCGATCTGCCAAACACTGAAGCAGACACCCTCGACCTCGCCTTCACTGTCATGCGCGATTTCGCCGATGGCGCCTTGATCGCCACAGACGAAATTGATAATGAACGCGGCGTCGTGCTCGCCGAGATGAACTCGCGCGACTCCGTGCAAATGCGCCTTCTAGAGAAACGCCTCGACTTCCTCATGCCGGACTTCCTCGTCGGGCAACGCCTGCCGATCGGTCTGGAATCGGTGATCACCGGGGCGCCACGTAAACGCTTTACCGACTTTTACTCGCAGAACTATACCGCTGAAAATATCGCCTTTGTCGTCGTCGGCGACATCGACCCGCTCGTATTTGAAAAACGGATACAAGACTCCTTTGGCTCAATGCCCGCCGCACCTGCTCCCGCTGAGCTAGACCTCGGCACTCTACCAACCGGAGAAGGCCTGCGCGTCGGCGTCTTTGCCGACGAAGAAGTTAGCAGCGACAGCCTTTCGCTCTCAACACTGAAGCCCTACACCTTCGAAGCGGACACCGTCGACACCCGTCTCAAATACCTGCCGCTCCAAGTCGCCAATGCCATCCTAACACGTCGCCTGCAGGTTCTAGCGAAAGCAGACGGATCTCCGATCAGCGGTGGTTCTGCCAGTGTCAGTCACTGGCTCGACGCCATTGAGAGCGACAGTATCAGCGTCAGCCCCGAAGAAGGTAAATGGCCGGAGGCGGTCGCCGTAATGGAGCAAAACCTACGCCAAGCCATTGAGTTCGGCTTCACCCAATCCGAGGTCAACGAGATCACCGCCAACATGCTCAACGCCGCCGAAGAATCCGCGAAACGTGCCGCCACTCGTAAATCGCCCGACCTCGCCTCAAGCATCCTCGGTAGCATCAACGGTCACTACGTGTTCAGCCATCCAGAGGAAGATCTGCGTATCGAACAGATTGGCCTCGCGAACATCACCCCTGAAACCTGCCACGCGGCTCTCAAATCAGCTTGGGCGACAGACGACTTAAACCTAGTGCTCACCACCAAAGCCGAAGCGGATGACACAGTCCAACGCCTCACGGACTATTATCAGGCCAGTCAAGCCATCGCCGTCGAGCCGCCCGTCGAAATCGAAGATCAAGACTTTGCTTACACCGACTTTGGCCCAGCTGGATGCATCCAGCACCAGACTCATGTCAAGGATCTCGATTTCATCCAACTAGAGCTTTGCAACCATGTGCACGTGAATCTGAAGCAAACCGATTTCCAGAAAAACTCGGTGCTCGTCACCGCACGCTTTGGCTACGGCACACTTACCCAACCCCGCGATCAGCCTGGCCTACCAATGCTCGCCTCGGCGCTCCTCAATGGCGGCGGGCTCGGCGCCCATAGCAATGACGAACTGAGCCGCATTCTAGCAGGTCGCACTGTCGGCGTAAACTTCGGCATTCAAGAAGACGCCTTCAGCCTATCAGGCAGCACCACACCCGACGACCTTCAACTAGAGCTCCAGCTCATGTGCGCGCACTTAACTGACCCCGGCTATCGCGACGAAGCTCTGCGCCAATTCCAGAAACAAATCCCCGCGCTCGCCTCACAGCTCCAATATACGCTCGGCGGCGCAGCAGCCGACATGCAAGCATGGCTCCACGGCGGCGACGGACGCTTTGCCAAGCCCGATCCTGAGCAGCTCATGACTTACACCGCAGACGACGTCAAAGCGTGGATCGCCCCAGACATGCAGGATGCCGCAATCGAGCTCAGCATTGTCGGCGATTTCGATCCACAAGCAGCACTGCCGATGATTTTAAATACCTTCGGCGCACTTCCAGAGCGCTCAACAACGATTCAACCATTGCTCGAAGCACGTCAAATCGAACAGCCAGAACTGCCCGCCGATAAGACCTTCCACTACGAGTCAAAGATCGACAAAGCCGTCGCACTCGTCAGCTGGCCAGGCGCGCCGATCAAAGAAGACATCCGCGAATCGCGTCGCATGAATGTGCTCGCCTCCGTGCTCCAAGACCGGCTCCGCAAAAAACTGCGCGAAGAGCTCGGTTCGACCTACAGTCCCAACGCCAGGTTTAGCGCCAGTCGTGTATTCAACACCGCCACCCTCAGCACCTCATCGGTTGCCACCAGTGACGAAACCGAGCTCTTACAACAAAACATGCTCGCGATCGCAAACGACATCGCCACCGAAGGCGCCACCCAAGACGAGTTCGACCGTGCGCTCAAGCCGATCCTAGGCGAGTTACCGATGCACTGGCGTCAAAATAACCATTGGCTGACCACTGTCATTTCGCAAAGCCAGACCAAGCCCTACACCCTCGAATGGGCACGCGAACGCGACGCTGACTACGCATCCATCACACTCGAAGAGATCAATGCACTCGCGAAGCGCACCTTAACCGAGAGCAACGCCCGCATTACCCTGAGCCCGGCTCAGTAGAAGCGACACTCCTGTCGCTTTTCACCGCAACAAAAGCATCATATGCCATAGCAGCACGCGCATAAAAATGCGTTAGTCCCGTAGCGATACGACGCTAGTCGTGTCGATCTGAGCCGCAAGCCCGACAAAGTTCCGTCAGACCGCGCTAGCGCGTGGTCGCGGAAAAAAATCACACTGAGCCCTAGCCAGTAATGTGCGAGTTGACGCGCGTCCACAGCGCCCACCTCGCGCGCGGCTCAATAATCGTCCACGACTTGCCACATGATCCAGCTGAAGCCGGCAGAGAATAGTATCATCGCGGCAAGCGAGAAGGTCGCAGTCACCACGTTCTTCTCCAAAACAAAAAACGGAATCAGTAATCCCACATTCACAAGCGCAAGACACAGCCAATAGTCTCGCTTCTTACGAGACTTCCTCGGCTGCAAATCAAGCGGAGCTTCATTGTCCTGCTGCACACGTAAATTCGCCTTCAAAATATCCACCACATCCACCTTCTGCGGCGATGTATCCTGCGAATTCGATTCTGGATTCTCAGCCGTCATACATCCACCCCGGGCGTGCCATAAATCGGCGCAAACTGAATCAAGCTAAACACCGAGAGCATCAGCACTACGATTTGATTTTGCGGATAATCGGAACCGATCAAAAACAACTCGAAAAAAATCGGCGCCTCCGTCAGCGCGAGGCCGACAACCAATGCGATCAGCATCTGGCTCTGCTGTTTCAACTTGGGGATGATCAACCAGCGCACCGCCGTGGCTAGAACAACTGGCACCACACAGAGCCCCCAGAGCCAACTCGCCATCGGCTCCGCAACGTTCTCACCTGAAGGGAATCCATCTCCGAGCACAAAATGATACGCAAAGGCCGCCTGTAAAAAGACGAACCAAATGATCCACATAACGAAAGCCTGTTGTTTCTGCATACGCTAACAATGGAATGGAGCGACTGCCACGCAATCGTAGAAGCGGCTTCCAGCCGCTTTCAATAGAACACTCATTCCGTGTTTAAGAAGACGCACTATTTTCTAAAACTAGATTTCATTGTGTAGCGACCTTGCACGAGCAAGGTCGAACGTGGTATCCGAACATCAATCGACGGCACTCGCGTGCCATCGCTACAACCAATGCAGCCAACTCACTATTTTTGTGAACGACACATTCGGGAGGGACGAGCTCTGCCTCGTCTTTGCGGTGTGCTAGTGCTGTGGTTGAGTGCTGAGGCTCGGCGGGGACGGAGCGTCTTTCGACAAGCTCAAGCCCCTGAGCCTGTCGAAGGGGAGGCCATCCCTCCCCAAGCACCCAAGACTTTCGACAGCTCCTCATAAGTCTCGACACTTTTCACAAATATTTATGCGTGCGCTTCTACTATAATTCACACAAAAAACCGCACGCTCCAGAGGAACGTGCGGTTGGTAAAATCAATCGAGCTCAGCAAGCAACTTACTGCTTCGCAACGATGCCCTTGATGTGCTCGACATAGGCTTCAGCACCTCCGCGCTGATAACCAGTTTGCTCAATGAGCTCACCGTCTGGCGATAGCACCAAAATGGTAGGGAAGCCACGGATGCCATACTGCTTGGCCAACTTCTCATTTTGAGCCTTCAGCTCGGCGGACTGCTCCTTGCCACGAGGAAAGTCGAGTTCAACCAATACCAGCTCACTCGAGGCATACTCCTTAAACGCAGCTTCACCAAACACCTCTTTATCGAGTTTGATGCACCAACCGCACCAATCAGAGCCAGTAAAGTCCAACAGCATCGGCTTATCCTCAGCCTTCGCCTTTGCCTTTGCCGCATCAAAGTCAGTCATCCAACCATCACTAGCGAATGCCGTCGCTGCTAGGCCGAGAAAAGTCACACAGAGTAAAGAAAGTAGTTTTTTAGATTTCATAGTAATAATATTTCGTGGTTCGGGGGATATGATACAGGCAGAAGATCCTTTATTCCAACACGAGTTCAATATTTTACTGAATTCATATTTGAGCGATTTTTTGGAACAGAATTTGCCATTTAGGGATCATACCGCATTAGTCCGAAATTATACTATGCTAATATCACTCATACTCATTCCCATCGTCGTCGGCCTATGGGCTCAGATGAAAGTTAAAAGCGCCTATGGCAAATATGTGCAAGTGCCCTCACGCGGCCGTATCACAGGGCGCGAAGCCGCACAAGCCGTCATGGAAAGTGCCGGCATCTACGACGTCGAAATCGTCGAATGCCACGGCACATTGACTGATCACTACGATCCCACGCACAAGCGCCTCGCGCTGAGCCGGGACAACTACCGCGGCAGCAGTCTCGCCGCGCTCGGCGTCGCAGCCCACGAGGCTGGCCACGCAATTCAGCACAAGCAGGCCTATGCGCCACTCAACCTGCGTATGGCGCTCGTGCCCATCACCAGTATCGCGACACAGTTTTTGCCGTTCATCATGTTTGGAGGCTTCTTCTTTGGGATGGGCCCTCTTCTACTGAAATTAGGCATTGTGGTCTATTTAGTCCTCACTGTCTTCCAGCTCATCACGCTGCCCGTCGAATTCGACGCCAGCAAGCGTGCCAAAGCGCAGCTCGTCGGTCTCGGTATCGTCGAGCAAGACGAGATGGTCGGCGTCAACAAGACGCTCGACGCCGCCGGCTACACCTATGTGGCCGCGTTCGTCTCCAGTCTCGGCTGGCTGCTCTATATGTTACTCAACAACCGCGATTAAGCACTAAGCAACAGATTTTCACACAACGGCTCGTCTTCACTGACGGGCCGTTTTTTTTTTACAATTACTTGAGTATCAATTGAATTGAATAATCCCCCTCTGCATGCATTATATAAGTATACCCCCTCATTCTCGGATGCAGACAAGCCCCCTCATAATTAGCACTAGCCTCGCGTGTTATGTGCTTTTTCAAATACCAACGACTTTACACGGCCTGCAAGCCACGGGATACTCAAACACTACAAATGACCGGTTCAGCTCAGGTTTCCCTAGCGCCCCGATAGTCAACGACAGTCCAAATTTTATTGGCATCGAAATGGACTGGGCTGGGGTCAGTTGGACCCCAGGCTTTGTCCGCAAAGGATTTGGCTTTATCAGCCCCGAGCACTATCTTGCGACTAAGCACTTTGGCGGATCCTCATCCGTCACAGTGCTTGATCAAACTGGAAGCCTACAAACCCAAACACAAAGTTCAGTTGAAAACACCACTTATGGGGAAATCACTTCAGGACAAACCATAGGCGACTTGGCTCTTGGAACACTCACAGCACCGATAAACGAAATCCCCCGCTATGGAGTTATCGATCTAAACAGCACATCAAGCACTAATACCCCCAATAATTACCTGAATCTACAACTACTGGTTTATGGTCACGGAGGCAGCGAAACCAGTAGCACTCGAGTCAGTAGTGCACAGGTTGAAGTAGCCACAGCCTCAGGGCTACAGCACCGTTTTCTGACCAGCCGTGATGATGTCCAATTAGAAGCATACGATTCCGGCAGCCCATGTTTTGCAAACTGGACGAATCCGAATGGCGATCAGGAACTTGCCATTATTGGCAATAATGTCGCCATCAGCGAAAGCTACAACTTTCACAACTTTATAGGCACATATGAGGTCATTTCTAAGCTAAATGAACTGATGAATGACGATGGCTATGCTTTACGTGTCGTCGGCAATTCCTCTTACACATGGGAAGGCGACAGTAGCAGCGACATAACCAGCGGACGTAACTGGGGAAGGTTCACTTCGATCAACACGAGTGATACATTTGTCCTGTTTAATCCCACGAGCGCAAGCAGTCGAAGTGTCGATATTTCATCAGCACATAATCTGCGGGGCTTCTATTTCAAAAGTTCAACGACTAGCGATGCCTTTACCTTTACCGGAAGCGCTACACTCACAATTGGTCGAGGGGGAATCACCAACTACGATGCCGACCAACAAAGCTTCGCAGCAAATATAGCCCTCGACGCCCCGCAGTATTGGGATGCCGGCCCTGGCGGCCTGAGCATTAGTCACCTAGATAATGGCGGCCATTTACTAGAGTTCACAACAGAAGGCAGCTCCACCATCTCGGGCACACTGTCAGGAAGCGGAGGACTCGCACTGAGCGGAGGCGTGCTCACCCTTAGCGGCACCTCAAGTTACACGGGCTCCACATGGGTGCACGAAGGGGAACTACAGGTAACAGGAGACATCAGCACGTCCAACACACTCAAACTCGCCTCCAATGGAACCGTCAGCGGGTCCGGTCAAGTGCCAAGTATCACTGGTGATGGAACCGTATCCCCAGGCAATAGCCCGGGGATACTGACATCCCCCTCCGTAACCTCGACGGAAGGACTGGACTTCGCATTCGAATTCACCGAAGCGGACGCGCCTCCACTGTTTAGTAATACCACCGCCAGCGATAACGATCTACTACGCCTAACAGCAACCACCCCATTTATTTCCGACCTCGATAGCACCAATACGATCTCAATTTACCTCAACGCCGACGCCTTACAGTCGGATCTGACATTTATAGGAGGCTTTTTCACTGATCAAAGCGCCGACTTTCTAAGTGCCATCAGCAACGCACAATTTGAATTCTATATTGCCGATGATAGTGGCGGCATTGAATTCGAAGGTAATACATACTCACTTTACCAAGGCTCTTATAGATTCACACCGTCTACCAAAGCGCAAGACGCAGACTTCGGATCAGGAACCGTCTCAGGGCGCATATTGCAGTTACTGGTCGAGCCGGACATTACACAATATGCAGGCTGGAAAATCTACCACGACCTAACAGGAGATAATGCATTGGATACCGCCGACATAGATAACGACGGAGCTGTCCAAATCGAAGAATTCGCATTTGGTGGCGATCCAAGCAACAGCGAATCCGGCATCCTACCAACGATCACGACCGTCGAGGATAGCGGCAGCACCTATCTAGAAATCAGCTACACACGCCCCACTGAAACAGACCTGACATACATCGCCCAAACGACGACTGACCTAAGCGATTGGCCGCTCGAATCGACAGGCATCGACAGTCCTACAGTCACAGTCCATGGCGATGGCACGCAGATGGAAACTTACCGCCGCACCTTGCCTATAGAAAGCGCCGAAAAAGCATTCCTACGCATTTCGATGTCTGCTCCCATTTCCGATTCTAATTAGCATAAAGACTTGACCCGCGCATGCGCTCGGACATTTTTCCTTTTTTCTGAGTCGGGCCGTAGCGCAGTCTGGTAGCGCACTTCGCTGGGGGTGAAGGGGTCGCAGGTTCAAATCCTGTCGGCCCGACCATGAAAAACTAATTGAAGGCTCAACTTCACTGTTGAGCTTTTATTGTGTCCGAATGCCTCAGGGCTGGACAGACTTGGAATGTGAAGCGGTAAAATAACGTCTTGCAGAGCAATATAAAACTCTAACACTTAGCCACGTTATGAAACTCATCCACTGGCTCATACTTATTCCGCTTTTCTCACATGCCGCAGAGATGCAAGAAGCATTCACACTGCGCAGCGTCGCTGGCCAGTCTGTCGAAATCGTAGCGATCTACAGCGCCGACCCCGAGGGACTCAGTTTCTCCCCCCACCCAAGAGCCCCACTCATCGGCAACAATAAGCTTCGAAGACTCAAGACCACATGGAGTAATATCGACCCAGTAAGCTTGGCAAAGTATCCCGAGATCCAAAGAGCCGCCGAAAAAGCACAAGCTGGGCAGAACATTACCCTCAACCTCGGCCCGGAGTTCACTGACCTCGATGCTATTCGGACTGAAGCCACTAGTAATATCCCGTTTCTGACAGTAAATAAAACTCGAATCTCTTATAAAACAATTTTTACAGATTCGGGAAAATTTCGTAGCTACCATCGCGTAGCCAGCAGCAGCTCAGCCAAGCAGCTACAGGCCCGGTGGAGGGCTGCGGCCAAATCACTCAAGCCCATTGATTATCAACCGGCGGCCTCAAAACTCGCCTATGATCTCAACAAAGCTGCAGATGCCATCGATGCTCTCAGCCGATCAGGCAGCAGCCTCAACGAATCTGCTGGTCGCAAAATCACCAATCTACTTGGCAAATAAAATGAAAAAACTGAAAGGCTCAGGCGTAATTGGGTCTTTATTGTATCCGAGCCACATAGATGAAGTGCTTGAGGTCGACAATAGTGGCCTTTCTACTTTGTAGTAAAAAACATGGCTCCCTCAATCAGCAACATCTTCGACGGCGCGGCCGCGACTCCCCTCTTTGAACGCCGCGGCTTCATGCTCGATATTAGCCGCAATCGTGTGCCGACGATGGAGTGGTTGAAGCAGCTGATCGATGCGCTCGCTCTCTTGCGCTACAATGAGCTGCAGCTCTACACAGAGCATACCTTCGCATATGCGGATCACTCAGCAGTATGGGAACATGGCTCGCCGATGACACCGCAGGAAATCCGTGAGATCGACGCCTACTGCAGTGACCACGGAATCGAGCTAGTGCCGAATCAAAACTCCTTCGCGCATCTGGAGCGCTGGCTCCGCCACCCGCCTTACAAGCATTTAGCGGAATGCCCCAATGGGTTCGAGCACCCGATTGCGGGCTGGCGCACATTTGGCGGCACGCTTGCTCCGACCGAGCAAAGCGCCGCCTTTATCGATACGCTTTATGCGGAACTACTGCCGAACTTCACCTCCAAGGTGCTGCACATCGGTTGCGATGAACCATGGGAGCTAGGTCAAGGACACAGTAAAGAACGCGTCGACCGCGAAGGAAAGCACCTGTTGTATTTGGAGTTTTTAAACCGTCTGTTTGCACTGGTGGAAAAACATGAACATCGGGCACAATTCTGGGCCGACATCGTGATGGAGCGCCCAGATCTGGTGCCGCAGTTGCCTAAAAATGTGACGCCAGTCATCTGGGGCTACGAGACGAATTCACCTTATGCGGAGCAGTGTCGCATCGCCGCGGAGGCAGGCTTTAAGAATAACTTCTACGTGGCACCGGGTGCTGGCAACTGGAACAGCTTCAGCGGACGCCTTGACGTGGCACGACGCAACATCGAACTCGCAGCAAAGGAAGGCAACGCCCACGGCGCCCTCGGACTACTACTCACCGCATGGGGCGACAACGGTCATCACCAACCATGGCCGACGCTCTTCCCGGCACTCATCATGGCCGCACAAGCGACATGGAGCTGCCCGATCGATACGAACGCACTACCCGATCAAATTGACCAACTCTTCTACCCTGATAGCCCGACTGGTCAGGGCGCAGTCATTTGTGAACTCGGTCGGATCGATACGATGCTATCTCAACCAGCTCCACCCAGCAGCTTCCTGCACTCGGCATTTTTTACAGACGCAGAAAAATTCGAAAACACACTCTCCAAACTGGTCACGCTAGACGAGTTGCAGGCGGTTAACGCCGCGCTACAAGCAATACAATTCACAGGCAGCGACCCTGAAATTGGACTGAGCCTCGAACTCAACCGAAGAGCCATTCAGCGCTGCCTACGCGCGAAGCAGGGGCAACCAATCAACTCGAGTGATTCCGCCGCATCGTATGAAGCACTACTTAAGCAGTTCGAACAACTCTGGACCATGCGCAGTCGCACGGGTGGGCGAAACGAGAGCCTCCAACTGATGCGAGCAATGGAATCCTAAAAATACACGATCAACGCATTTCGCCACACTGCATCATTCTTCTGATTGCCGTTACCGATGTCGTTATCGTAATTCTGATTATATGAGAACTCAAAGCCTAACAAATCAGTCAATCGGATACGAACGGCAGCGGTTACTACATAATTATAGCGCGCTACATAATCTGGCTCCCAGTAGTAATTGAACTTCTGAACAAAAGAGGTGCGGGTAAAAGGCTTCCAGGTGAACTCTTGGAAGACATTCAACACTTGATTCACTCCATTACGTGAGTCGTCACTATCGGTCTTATAATCTTCGAGTCCACCGCTGCCCCCAAGCACAAGTTCGAATTGCTTCGATGGTGTTGTATATTTATAGCCGCCCCCCACTAACTCCTGCACCTCATGATCGATCCCCTTGATTTGATCAACACGACCTGAAACTGAATTTTGCAAAAACCAATTATCATCAGAGAAAGAGCGACGATAGATAAACGCGGCGTCATAACGGTCAGTAGACTTATATCGGTCGCCATTATTCCTCTCAGTTTCTCGGTAGGTATATGAACCCGTTATTCGATAAAAATCGGGACGCCCCTTTGGCTTGATTTCTAAATTTCCGCGCAATGCAGTCTCTGTCCATTGACTGTCACCAGAGCTAATGTTCATTCCCATTCGCACATTACCTTTCCACGATTCAGGCGCCCGTAGGCCCATCAACTTTTGAACCAACGGTTGCTCTTCTTCCAAAATCCCCTGCACCTCCGCCATTTTCTCTGCGATCGCAACTTGAGTGTCCACTTTCTGCTGCGCCTGATCGACCACTTTCTTCGCCTTCTTCGCCTCCTGCTTCTCCTGCTTCTCCGCTGATTTAGATTGCACGCCCGGTGACACTGTCTGAGCTTTAGCCGAAGCGACCGCCACAGGAGGCATCATCTTCGGTTCAATTTTCACGATCTGTGCACGTGGCAACGATAGCTCCCCGAGGAGTGTCGACTTCAAAATCAGAAACTCCGCATTAGATCGCGGTAAGACCTCGCCGACGAGTCGCTCGCCGCTGTTAAGCAACACGACCTGTGGAGTCGCCGACAACGATCCACTCAGAAATACCACGCTCCAAGCCAACACCACCGAGAAGAAAGCTGCTCGAGATGACAGGAATGAGTGAAGTGGTGCGCGACGGGTCATAAACTGGGGATCTGATCAGATTAAGAATAGATGTAAAATTAAAAGCACGGAAGCCAGTCCATCAGACCGCAGTTTCAGTAAAGCGTTGCTCGCGAATCACTGTGATTTCAATCGCGCCCGGATAGTTCAACTCATCCTCGATTTGCTCACGAATGCGTAGTGCAATTTTACGCGCTTCATCTTCGTCCACCTTCATGGGCTCAACAATGACACGCACTTCACGGCCGGCCTGAATGGCATAGGCATCTGAGACGCCGCTTTGCTGCTTGGCAATATCCTCAATGCTGCGAACGCGTTGGATAAATCCATCAATCGACGAAGCACGTGCCCCAGGACGCACCGCAGACAATGAATCCGCAACCATGACCAGCCCCGCATACGCACTCTCAGCTGGCACTTCTTTGTGGTGGGCAGCCGCAGCATTCACGACGCGTGGGTCTTCGCCGTGCTGCTTAATAATATCCGCGCCAACTGCCGCATGGCTGCCCTCGTAGTCTTCATCCACTGCTTTACCCAAATCGTGAAACAGCCCCGCACGCTTCGCGAGCACTGGATCTAGGCCGATCTCCGCAGCGATCAATGCACATAAATTAGCAACCTCGACGGAATGCGCCAACGTATTCTGATTATTTGAAAGACGATAGTGCAGCTTACCCAGTAGTGCCACCACATCGGGATGCACATCAGTCAGACGCAATTTACGCAACGCCCCTTCACCAAGCTCGATGACATTGGCATTCATCGTCTCCTCCGCCTTCTCAACTTCCTCTTCAATGCTCGCAGGGTGGATGCGACCATCACGCAGCAATGCATCCAACGCAATCCGAGCAATCTCGCGGCGCACTGGATCGAAGCATGAAATGAGCACCGAATCCGGCGTTTCATCAATCATTAAAGTGGTGCCAGTGGCATGTTCGAACGTGCGGATATTACGACCTTCACGGCCAATGATACGGCCCTTCATTTCCTCACTCGGTAAAGTCACCACCGTAGCAGTAGCATCGTTCATCGGCTGACTCGTAATACGCTGCATGGCGGCCAATACGATACGGCGACTTTCTTCAGCCATTTCGGCGTCAGATCGCTTCAGCAAACTCTGGCGTAAATCACGAATCTCTTTCTCACATTCGCGCTCGGTCGCAGCGATCAACAACTTACGCGCTTCGACTTGATCCATTTGCGAAATCTGGTGCAGCTTCAGTCGATACAAGCGGCGGGTTTTCTCAGCCTCATGCTCCGAATCCTCCAAATTACGTGATGCACGGACGAGATCCTTCTCCTTCTCCTCCAACTTGGCGACTCTCTCTGTATGCCGTTCATTTGCTCGGGCTAATTCTCTCGCACGTAAATCCTGCTCGTCTTTACGAAGCGTGAAGCTGCGCTCTAGTTCGGCTTCCTTGTTCTTATACTCTAGTTCCAGAGTCGACTTCTCTTCGCGCCACTTCAATTGAGCTTCTCGTGCTTCCACATCGAGTTGTAAGCGCTGCGCTTCCTCGCGTCGCTCAAAGCGTCGTGCCATCAACAAATGATAAACAGTCGCTCCCACGAGAGCGCCGACCAGAGACCCCAAAATATGTTCAATTTCCATTACAATAACTGATACAAATCTACGTTTGGCGGGGTGACCAAATGCTACGAGCGACTGTAACCCGGGTCCCTAGGGCGAAGGACCATTTAACTAGTAGAGCGTTGATAGTAGGCTAATTCTGTAATTTCAAGGTAAAGTTACTGTCCCACCAATGTGTTCCGCGTCCTACTGCCGCTCAGTCAACCATTTTACCACACCTGCACAATCGCGACTATTGAGCACCTGCTCCTTTTTCAGCCACCCCTTACGCGCGATATTCACACCGGCATCAAAATAACTAAGCCCGTCCGTGCTGTGCGCATCCGGATTGATCGAGCACATCAAACCGCGCTCCGCCGCGCGCCGCCAAAGCCGCCAATCCATGTCCAGACGACGCGGATTCGCGTTAATCTCAATGATCACACGATTCGCAATCGCCGCATCGATCACCTTCTGCAGGTCAACTTTATATGGCTCGCGGCGCAGTAAAATACGTCCTGTCGGATGCCCGATCATCGTCGTAGCGGGATGCTCAATCGCACGAATCACACGCGCAGTCATCTCTTCTTCGGATTGGCTAAACGAGGAATGCACCGACATCACCGCATAATCCAAAGCATCCAAAGTGCTGTCTTCTAAGTCCAACGAACCGTCGGGTAAAATATCACATTCGATGCCAGAGAACACATGCACCAGCGATGCACCCGATTCGTTAAACGCACGAATACTCTCAACCATCCGCAACACACGCTCATCATCTAAGCCATTGGCTTGGTAACTGGCCTTGGAATGATCCGCCAAGCCCAAATAGTCCCAGCCAAGTGCTTCCGCAGCCGCTGCCATTTCTTCGATCGTGCCACGACCATCCGAAGCCGTGGTATGATTATGAAACACGCCACGAATATCCGAACTGGTCACTAGTGTCGGTAAACCACCCGACTCCGCCGCCTCGATCTCACCAAGCCCTTCGCGTAATTCGGGTGCAATTTCGCTCAAGCCCAAAAATTCAAATAGAGCCCCCTCCGAATCAATCCCCCGATTCAATGCATCACTTATTCTATCACTTTCTTTATCATCTTTAGAATCACTTGAAAAATCACCTAATTTATCAGCTTTTAAATCACCTTTAATCTCAGTTTTAAAATCACTATTTTCATCATCATTAAAATCACTTAATAACGAGCTACTTTTATCACTATTTAAAGCACGTAATTCATCGCCTTCAGTATCACTTGCTTTATCACTACTTAAATCACCAATACGCTTAAGCCCCCATTCACTCAAGCTATACCCCCTCGATAACGCTCTCTGGCGCATCGCCACATTATGCTCTTTTGATCCAGTAAAGTGGTGCAGTGCAAAGGCGAACTGCGCCGCAGGAACCACACGTAAATCTGCCTGTAAACCACCTTCATAACGCACACTGGATTTCGTTGTGCCATGCGCCGTCACTTCAACGACCATCGGCTGCGTCACAAACCAATCCATGATCGGCTGCGGCTCAGACGACGCCACAATAAAGTCCAAATCCCCCACTGTCTCACGCAAACGCCGCAAACTACCAGCGACCTCCGCTCGCTCAACCTGTGGCAAGGCCTGCAGCCCGGCCAAGATTGGCTCCGCCACCGCGCGTGCCGTCCACCAGTGATGACGCTTCGCATAAGCGGCTCGATTCGCGATACCCTTCAGAATCTTCTCTGCGGACTTTTTGCCAAACCCCTTGAGCGCCTCAACAGCACCCGACTCACAAGCCGCCTTTAGCGCATCGATCGATTCGACTCCCAACGCATCGTGCAGCTTTTTAACTTTCTTCCCACCAAGCCCGGGGATATCCAACATCTCAATCAACCCCGGTGCCACCGACGCCCGCAGCTCGGTATAGTAAGCCAACTCCCCACTCGCATGCAGCGTCTCAATCTTCTCGACGAGTGCCGAACCAATGCCGCGCATCCCAGCCAGCTTGCCCGACTCGATCAATTCGCCAAGGTCGTCCTCCATCGTCTCAAGCGCCCGCGCACCTGTCGAGTAGGCACGAATTTTAAACGGGTTCTCCCCTTTTAATTCGAGAAGAACCGCAATGTCCTCCAACACGTCAACGATATCGGCTTTATTCATAGCGCGCTAAATTGGTAGATATGCCTACAGATGCAACTCACGAAGCAATCTACCAACAACTCGCAAGCGTGGACGCCACAATACCTGCTACCGCTCGCTACTCGCAATCAACTGCTCCATCAATTTACGATCCACTTTCCCGCGCTCATTCAGCGGCAAGATCGGCACCTGGATCATTTGCTTCGGGATCTTGTAATTCGCTAAATCGGCACGCAGTTCTTCTTCCCACTTCCCTTCATGACTCACCACGATGTCCGGAATATAAAACGCCACGAGCTTCTGCCCCCACTCGGCGTCCGGCCAGCCAATGACTAGCACTTGCTCGACCGCGCCCGTATCCATGATGGCCTGCTCCACTTCGTGTGGATCAATCTTCTCCCCACCGCTAATGATCAACCGATCACTGCGCCCGACGATATGCAAGCGTCCGAGCGAATCAAAAGTGCCCTCATCATCCGTCAAATAACCAATACGGCTTATGCTCGCAGGACGCTGGTGGTAACCTAGAAACAGCGACTTTGCATTGATCCGGACATGCCCAATTTCTCCGACAGGACATACACTACCATCATCACGAATCACCTTTACCAGTGCATGACTTAGCGGACGTCCAACATTGGTATGCCCCGCAAGAAACTCATCCGGTGGCAACGCGGTCACCATCGCAGCCGTCTCGGTCATCCCATAGCTCAGCACAACCGGCAGCTTTAGCTCACGCGCGCGCTGCTCGACCGAACCAGGTATCGATGCACCGCCCACAAAAATCGCCCGCATCGCCATCAACCGATGCGTCAAACGCTGCTGCGCCATTAATCGTTGCAACTGTGTCGGCACTAGAGACAGGCACAACGAGCTCGCGGGGAAGTCAGGAAAGTGCCCAGCCAGCAGTTCTTTAAAATCAGGAAAGACAATGCGCCCTTCAGTCGCAAACGAGCGCACTAACTGCATCAACCCGCTGACATGATACAGAGGCAAAACACAGCAAGAGTTGATCGCCCCCGGGCCAATGAACGAGCTCACCCCTTCGCACGCAGCCACCAACGTTGCCCATCGATGCATCGCAAATTTCACTCCGCCCGAACTCCCCCCAGTCGGGATCAAGATCGTGCCTGCCTTGGGGTGCGTAATACCCGAGCGCGCCGCATCTGAGATCGGAGAATTGCCAAAAACCACAGCAGGATTCACTAAAGTCACCACCCGCTCCCATTCCACACGTTGCCATTTCGGATTCGCCAAAATAACCGGCACGCCCGCATGCACCGCAGCAAAAAACGCTGCGGCAAACCGCACGGGGTCAGATTCGAGAATCATCACGCCACGCACAGACGCATCGTCCCCACCCGCCTCAATTTGCTCAACACACCGCTGCACCATCGGATAAAATGCCTGGCCCGTGGTTCCCACGATCCAATCACGCTGCAACGCGTCGAAATTAATTAAACCAGCTGTTTCCATAGCAAAGTCGGGTTCTGAATGCCACGAACCGACGCGTTCATACTCGGCGCAGACGCGCCAAAGCTCAAACCATCTGTGAACGCATCCAAAGTATCAAATCCAATCACTCGATTCAGCTCGGGCAATTGATCTGCAAGATGCAAGGCATTCTCTAGGCCGATCGCCGTCTCAAAGACCGACGACAGCACCACCCGTGCTGCCACTGGGCGCAAACGCTCCACCAGCTCGCACGTATTGCCCATCAACGCTGGCTTCACGACCAGAGGTCCCAGCCATTTGTTCAACCACCCAGAACCCGCCACGCCATTCAACGACTCATCTAACGCGATCGGCACGCCAAACGACTCCGAATGCCCCGCCATTAAGCGCTCTTGCCCAACTGGCAAAGGCTGCTCCAAATACTCCACCTGATCGGGAGTGCGCTGCAGCAACCACAGCCAAGTCTCCAACTCCGCCACCGATAACCCGCCATTCGCATCTAAACGCAAACGACTCCCAGACGGCAACTGCGCCACCATCTGCTGAAACACCGCTTGCTCCACTTCTGCGTGATCGACGCCCACCTTCCACTTAAACGTCTCATACCCCGCTGCCAATTTAATCGGCAATTCCCGCAACCCAGCACTCCCCGCAGGCAACAACGCCGCCACCTCATAACTCCGACGAGCGACCGGCTCCGCACTCACCTGTGCCGCACTCAGCCCAAACGCACAGCACGGCAACTTCGCCAGCGCTGCGGCATCATCGAGCAAGTCTGGATCTGCCACTAGGCCCCATAAAAAGTCCTCTGCCTGCGCGACCGTCTCCGTGCCAAACTCCGGAATCGGCGCCACCTCGCCGTAACCCACGCCCGAATCATCCTCCACCCGCACAATAAACCCATCCCGCAACGACCACTCGCCACGCGCGGTGCGTAGCGGCTTCGCGAAGGTTCTCTGATACGATTTGAAAGAAAAGCGGCGACCCATTTGCTCTAAACTGTCGTTTCTACTTGAGAAAAGACAATCTTTTGCTGGATTCACTCCATGACAGCACACGCCAGCCTCGCAGATTTCTATCAGCCCGCCGATAAGTTCTTTTACAACAGCTTACCGACCGGCCTCACCTACGACGACATCTCGCTCGCCACGCTCTATTCAGATGTGCTGCCGCGCCAGACCAATCTAGCCACTCGCATCTCCGACGCGCTAGAGCTACAGATCCCGATCATCTCTTCGGACATGGATACGGTGACCGAATCGAAGATGGCCATTCAAATGGCACTCAACGGCGGCCTCGGACTCATCCACTACAACATGAGCGATGAGAAGCAGATCAAAGAAGTCGCCCGTGTGAAAAACCACATTCACGGCTTCATCCAAGAGCCAATTAAAGTCGCCCCCGATCAAAAAATCGGCGAAATCATCGAATACATCGACGCTCGCGGATACGGATTCAGCACTTTCCCAGTCGTCGACGCTGGCAACAAACTCCTCGGCCTGCTCCCTGGACGTGTCGTCAAACCACGCTACGCCGACCGCCTCGTCTCCGAAGCGATGACCCCGCGCGATCAAGTTTACACCTTGACCGAAAAAGAAATCGGCGCAGACCCAATCAAAACAGCAGACGACTTTTTCACCAAACACCTTGGTATTCACAAACTGTTGATCGTTGACGACAACGATTGCCTGCGTGGCCTCTTCACTCTGAGCGACATCGAGCGCATCAGCGGCGAGTCTCAACAGTCCGTCAAACCTGCTCGCGACGAAAACTTCCGCCTCATGTGTGGCGCCGCGATCTCTGCACACCGCAAGACCGACGGCTCGCTCGATAGCGACCGCATCATCACACACGTCGGCCAACTAATCGACGAAGGCGTCGATGCCATCGCCGTCTCCACTGCACACGGCTTCTCCAAAGGCGTCGGCGATTCGATCCGCATGCTACGCGAACAATTTAAGGACATTACACTCATCGCAGGTAACGTCACCAGCGCCGAAGGCGTGGACTTCCTCGCAGACGCAGGTGCCAACTCGATTAAAATCGGCCAAGGCCCCGGCTCAATTTGCACCACCCGTATCGTCGCAGGCGTTGGCATCCCACAGATGACCGCACTCTACGTCGCATCCCTCGCAGCTCGCAACAAAGGCGTCTCGATCCTAGCCGACGGTGGCATCACCAAGTCAGGCGACATGGTCAAAGCACTCACACTCGCCGACGGCGTCATGTGCGGTAGCCTCCTCGCAGGTTGCCACGAGTCACCGGGCCAAATCATCGAGATCAACGGTAAGCTCTATAAGCAATACCGAGGCATGGGCAGCAGCGCGGCAATGAAAGACGGCTCCGCCTCTCGCTACGGCCACGACCGCAAAGACATTGCAACCAAAGCCGCAGCCGAAGGCATCGAAGCCCTCAAAGAATCCGCAGGCTCACTCTCCGGCGTGCTCCGCGAACTCGTAGGCGGCATCCAGTCCGGCATGGGTTACCTCGGCGCAGCCAAGCTCGAAGAGCTCCGTGCCAACGCCCGCTACATCCGCGTCAGCCCGGCTGGCCAAAAGGA
Organism: Lentimonas sp. CC4; assembly: GCF_902728235.1. Lineage (NCBI taxonomy): Bacteria > Pseudomonadati > Verrucomicrobiota > Lentimonas > Lentimonas sp. CC4. Next base: position 1,481,530 of record NZ_CACVBO010000001.1, on the reverse strand, counting down.
GTCCTCCCCGCACGACGTCATCACCGTCAAAACAAGCGACAACGGTTCGGACAGTTCTAAGTAGTCCAAGTTTCAGCTTTTCAAAATTTCAGACTTTCAGCGTTTCAAAAAAAACATGCTCACTCCATTTTCCTCTCAACTCATTGCCGACACCGGTATCTCCACTGGTGACGAAGGCAAGGGCCGCGTCATTCTAGAAATCGTCAATGAACTGCGCGACATTACCGGCCGTCAGGACGCCGTCGCTGCCGTCATGAAAGTCAACGGTGGCTCCAACTCCGGCCACACCGTGGCAGGACTAAAGCTCAACCTCCTTCCTGGAGGCGTCGCCGATCCACACGTGCCACACCTGCCAATCGGTTGCGGTGTCGTCGCTGATCCTCGCAAGTTTCTTTGGGAAGTCGCCTACGCTGAGCAAAACGATTGCGTCGCCCTCAAACGCCTCGCCATCGACGAGCGCTGCCTCGTCTCAGACGTCTGCCATCGCTTGCTCGACCTCGCGTTCGAAGACTACCGTGTGCATGTGCTCAAAGACGATCCACGTGGCTCCACGGGTCGTGGCATCACACCCGCCTACCTCGACGAGGTCGGCCAATTCCAAATTTTCTACGCTGACTTCCGTGGACCGAAAGAAGTCTTTGCCGCGAAGCTCCGCAACCGCGCCGACCGCGCGCTGCGCATCATCGAGCACGTCTGCCAAGTCGCTCCCGAGCGTTGGGTCAGCCTCTTCGACACCCTCACTGGTGCCGAAACTCGCGCCAACAAAGAGATCATCGATAGCGGCGCCTTCACCGAAGCCGAATTCGACTTCAGCCAATTCGCAGGCGACGCCCCCTTCACGCTCAACCTCGACGCCTTGATCGAAGCCTACTGGGCAGCGGGCCAAATCCTCGCACCACAAGTCGCCGACGTGCGCGAACTCGTGCTACGCGAGCAAGACAAGGGCAACTACATCATCGGCGAATTCGGCCAAGCCTACTGGCTCGACAAACGCCACGGCTTCGCGCCCAACGTCACCGCCTCGCACACCTTTACACCTGAGTTCTTCCAATCCGCAGGCATCCCCGCGCAAGCCATCCATAACGTCGGTTGCTGCAAGGCTTACGACACCAAAGTCGGCACGCACGTATTCATTTCCGAAATCGACCTCGACCACCCGCTCAGCAAGCAGCTGCGCATGATCGAGTTTGGTGCCACCACCGGCCGTCAACGCATGGTTGGTTGGTATGACGCAGTGGAAAAAGGCGATGCCCTCCGCTACGGCGGCTATCAAGACCTCGTGCTCAACAAGCTCGACGCCCTCAGCCACTCCGGCGACTGGCAAGGCGAGCTGCAGATCTGCATCGGTTACGAAGACGAAGCAGGCAAGGTGGTTTACCACGTGCCTCGCGACGACGTCTATCGCCGCACACTCAAGCCTGTTTACAAAATGGTGCCCGGCTGGAGCGAAGACATCTCAGGCGTGCGTAACTTTGCCGACCTCCCCGAGGCAGCGAAGCACTACGTCGCATGGATGCTCAAAGCCCTTGTCGACGTCGCCAACCACGGCGACCAAAACAAGGACAAGATTCCCAACCTGCGCTACATCGGCGTCGGCCCCGAGCCAAGCCAGATCATCAAAGACGTGCCAGCAGTTGAAGAGCTCTTGAAGCTCGCAAAGTAATTCACACATAGATGCCCGATGAAAATTAGCGATCAAGACACTCTACTTTTCATCGGCGACTCAATCACCGACTGTGGGCGTCCGCGCCCAGTCGGCGAACGTGGCGAACTCGGCGATGGCTACGTTAACCTAGCCAACAGCCTACTAGCAACCTGCCATCCCGAAATACGGGTTCGTGTCTTAAATACTGGCATTAGCGGCAATCGCATTACCGATCTCGAAGCCCGCTGGCGCGACGACGTGCTCGCTCACCAGCCCGACTGGCTCTCAATCATGATCGGAATCAACGACGTCTGGCGCCAATTCGACAACGTCACCGATACCGACGTCGTCAACTTAGAGCGCTTCGAAAACGTCTATCGCCAGCTCCTTAGCGCAACACGCCCCAACTTAAAAGGCTTGGTGCTCATGACGCCCTTCTACCTAGAAACCAATCCGGCCGATCCGATGCGCGCGCAGATGGACGCCTACGGCGCAGTCGTCAAACGCCTCGCTGAGGAATTCGACGCCGTGTTTGTCGACGTGCAAGCCGCCTTCGACGCCTACCTAGAAATGCGCCCGACACAGACACTCTGCTCAGATCGCGTGCACCCGAATCAAACCGGCCACCTCATCATCGCCAAAGCGTTCTTTAACGCCATCGGCGCCCAGTGGTAGAGTGCCATTAGCTTAGCCCTTCTAGAGCGCTACTTTGCCTCGCACTCCCACCCGACGGCACCGCGAACAGCTTTCTACGCTGCCGAGTCGAGGTTCGATAAACGCGTAGAGATACTATCGACAAAACGATCCTGGCAGCTAAAAAAGCAGACATGAACGCAAAAATCGTAGCAGCCTGCCAGGCCTTCTCACTCGGACAATCCGCCAAAGCACTCGACTTCATCGCCGACGAAGCGGAGTGGCACATCGTGGGCGATCACATCATCGCAGGCAAAGCAGGCATCGAAGCGACCTGCGCCGAGGCCGAAGCCGAGGGCAACCCGAACTTCAAAAATATCCGCACGATTGAAGGCAGAAACCACGTCGTCGTCGAAGGCAACGACCTCGATTCTGATGTCCACTACTGCGACATCTACACCATCGAAGAGAATTTGATCTACGAGATCTCGTCCTACTGCCTCGCGCGCTTCGACGAGGAAGAAGGCGAAGAGTAAGTGATACAGGCATTCCTGCCTGTCCCGTCAGAGTCCGCACACCTCTCCAGCGCAACAGGCAAAAATGCCTGTATCACTTCACGCTCACTCCCCCTGATAACTCAGCACAATTTTGCGTGAGTGCGGCCGTGCGCGATGCTCCCAGAGGAATACACCCTGCCACGTGCCGAGGCAAAGGCGACCGTCCACGAACGGAATCACCTCTGCGGTGCGAGTCAGCGCCATTTTGATGTGGCTCGGCATGTCGTCCGGCCCTTCATACGTATGGGTAAAATCGGGATCATCCTCAGGCACGAGGCGGTCGATGAATCGCTCAAGATCACGTCGCGCCGAGGGATCGGCATTTTCCATAATCACCAGACTACAGCTAGTGTGGCAGCAAAACACCGTGACCGTGCCATCGCGTAAGCCCGACTCGCGTAAGCCGCCCTCAATGGCGGACGTAAATTCTTCGGTCGATTTCCCAGGAGCAGAGACTTGTAGCTGTTTGGTAAAGGTAGGCATGGAGGAGAATTAGGAATGAAGAATTAGGAAGTAGGAAGTCTTTTCACAACGTGCGAACAAAACGTGGCATGCGTGCTTGCTAACGCCTTCAACTCCGAGAATCCTCAAGAAGCGCCCCGAGCGAACCGACTGACCAAGCGACTAAGAATCATATGTCAAAATTACATATCACCCCAAATAGAATGATATGTAATCAGGTAACAGCGAATACCCGCACACGACGTGGCATTGACAGTCTCTAACGGGAATAATATGTGGAATGGCATAATAACTTGTTCGCCAAAGAAAATATGCCAGAACCCAACAAAGCAAAAACTCGATCTTTCGCTTCCTCAGAGCAACTCGGCCAATGGCTGGAATCAAATCACGCGAGCGAGGACGAGCTTTGGATCAAGGTGTATAAGAAGGGGTCGGGGAAGCCCAGCGTTACGTGGAATAATATTGTCATTGAGACGCTATGCTGGGGCTGGATCGACGGGGTAAAGAAGTCTCTCGGCGACGAAGCTTACCTTCAGAGAATTACGCCAAGGAAGAATGGTAGCTCATGGTCGAAGCGAAACACTGAGCATGTCGAACGTCTCACGAAAGATCGTCGCATGAAGGAACCGGGAATGGTTCAAGTTCGTGCGGCGAAGAAGGATGGGAGATGGGATGATGCGTATGCTCCAGCAAGCGAAATGGAGATCCCAGATGACTTCCTCGCAGCTATTGAGTCACGACCGAAAGCGAAGGAGTTTTTTGAACAACTCACCAAGTCTAATCGTTATGTAATCGCCTACGCATTGACCACCGCCAAGAGGCCTGAAACGAGAGCGCGCAGATTCAAAAAGTATTTGGATCTTGTCGAACGAGGCGTGAAACCGAGCTTCTTTTAATCCGTGAACACAAAATCAACTAAGGCGAACAAGGCAGTGGACTCAACGCGCTAAAGCGCGTGAGTCACTTTGAACGTTCGCTAATACAAATGAAAGCATTGTTCCCACTTCTTGTCGTCCTTTTCATTACAGGCTGTATTTCCTCTGACGAGCCCTTCTACACGGAGGACTCAAAAATCAAAGATGAGCGATTGATCGGCAACTATTCGGACAAATCTAGCTCGACGTCAGTCACAATAACCGAGAACCAAAACGGAGGAGAAGACTATAAAATTGAGCTAAAAACTAACGATGGAGTCATCATACTAAACGGGACTCTCTTTAAAATGGACGACCATTCATACATAGATCTAATCATCGAGAGCGAAGATTTTGCAGAGCAACATCTCAGTCCTGTTCCCAGTGGAACTGACATTCTAAAAAGAATTTTCATACCAAAACGACATGTCATATTCGGCCTCGAAGTTAATGATGAGTCACTCACATTCAGAGGAAACGATCACTTGGCCTTACAAAATTTTAAAGATAACTACATCTGGAAATTAAAATCTATAGACTTACTAAAAAGAATTCAAATCGAAGAAGACCTAATACACATCCCAGGAGACCCTGAGCTTTTCCTCCCCACAATCAATGAAGCCTATTTCAAGGGCGACATCTTCCAAAAAACTGAAACTCTAAGTAAATGAGCGAACCAATCGGGGAGACAAAAAAGGCGGGCAAACGCAAAATACAAAGACTAGCAGTCGAACCACCTTCTAGGACGGAAGCGATTGAACCTGCGTAAGCATTACTGCCTTCGCGGTCTTCGCAAAGCAAAGCCCCTACTTTTTATTTAATAGACAAGGAAACAACAGGAGCACCAAACGTTTTGTGCGAACGTGGAGACTGTCTCCTTGCGCGCGCCGTCAGGTTCGCTAGCGTTGCTGCTTCATGTCCCGATACCTTCGAGAATTTACAATCATTGCCTGCCTCACCTGTATCGGTGCGGCATTCTCGTTATTCAATGGCATCGCACCACTCCCCTGGGCAGAACCAGAGTTAGCGCCTGGGGAGATTCAACTCGCCGATGCCCGTGCACTCGACGTGCTGTGGGTCGATGCACGCAGCGAAGCCGAATTTATCGCAGACCACATCCCCGAGGCCGTTTTGCTCCAGGAGGACAATTGGGAGACAGGAATCGTCGAGCTCATGGGCGCATGGCTGATAAATCCACGCACGATCATCGTGTATTGCGGCAGCGAAAGTTGCGGCACGAGTCAGCGCATCGCAGATCGCCTGCGTGAGGCATTGCCAGACGCCGAAATCTACAGCTTGAAAGGAGGATGGGACGCATGGGTGCAATAGACAAAAAATCGCTCTTCGTATTGATCGCGCGTCTCATACTCGCGGGCGTGTTTGTGATGGCTGCCTTGCCGAAGATTCAAGATCCTGTCGCATTTGCAGTTTCGGTCGCGGCCTTTCGGGTGATCGATTCAGACCTCTCCTTGTGGGTTGCGCTCTTTCTCCCCTGGCTGGAGCTCGTGCTCGGCCTCGGTATCCTCATGCCAGCGATTCGACGCACCAGTTCGGCACTCATCGGGGTATTGCTGTTCGTATTCATCGTGCTGCATAGCAGTGCGTGGGTGCGAGGGCTCGACATCAGCTGTGGCTGCTTCGGCGCTGAAACCGGCGAAATCGCCACAGACTATCGCTGGTTGATACTTCGGAATGCATTGCTGCTCGGGGCAGCGCTCCTCGTGTTTAGGCAAGATTCCAAAGAGTAGAAGCGTGCTTCCAGCCGCTTTTCACACGACAGCTAGCGGCTGGAAGCCGCTTCTACTTTGGCTTCTGTGAGTGCCATTCGTATTCAAATCCGCTTGCGACGACCTCAAACACGCATTCTTCTATTACCCATCATGTTTAAACGTCTGCCTTCAGTTTTCTTCGCGATTCCCCTCCTAGTTCTCCTTCTGCCCCTAGTAGCAGACGCCTCTCGGCTGGAGTGGGATCAAACCGAAGCCCGGATCGAAATGAAACCAGGCCAAGAACAAGCCCGTGCCGAATACATCGTGACCAATAAGGGCGACGAGACCGTGCGTATCGCACGAGTTAAAACCAGCTGCGGTTGCACAGGTTCACTACTCGACAACAAAATCATCAAACCGGGCGAATCGGCCACTATCACTGGCACGTTCAACAAAGGGAAACGCCAAGGGCTCAACCACAACAAGCTCGAGGTGTTCCTCGACAATCAACCCGAGGCCGTCGCGACACTACACATGATCGTGCAAGTGCCCAAACTGGTCGATGCGCAACCGCAGATCGTCTATTGGAACGCCGACACCTCGAAGACCGACCGTCAGGTCCGTATCACACTGGACAAACGCTACGTCTCCGAAATCAGCGAAATCGAATATGACCAGTCGAAGCTCATCATTCTCGAAGAAACTGACCCCACTGGTAAAGCAGACCGCATCTTACGTATTCTACCGCAATCCTTCGACAAACTAATCCGCGAAACCGTGATCATCACAGGCCGAGGCAAAGACGGCATGAAAGCCGACGCACGGCTGCACATTTTCGTGCAGCCTTAGGCCAGTTGGCGACTTCAGATCGTATTGATCGATGAGCTTGCGTAAAATGGCTTCCCCCTTGCCATACGCCCCTCTAAAAACACTTCTCTGCTATCTGTCTCATGTTACAACGTCTGACGCCTTTCTTCTTAGCGATCACACTCGCAACACTAGCACTCCCACGCATTGCACAGGCCTCCCTCCTCGAATGGAACCAGACCGAGGCACACATTGAGTTAGAGCCAGGACAAGAAGAAGCACGTGCGGAATATGTGGTGACGAACAAAAGCGACGAGACTGTGCGTATCGCCCGCGTTAAGACGAGTTGCGGCTGCACGGGCTCATTACTTGACAAAAAAAACCTGGCACCAGGAGAATCGACCACCATCACTGGCACCTTCAATAAAGGAAACCGCGAAGGACTGAACCGCAATAAACTAGAGGTCTTTCTCGACAACCAGCCCGACCCTGTCGCCACGCTACACATGATCGTGGAAATCCCAAAATTAGTGGATGTGCAGCCATCGCTCGTCTACTGGGATCCAACGAGCTCACAAACAAATCGCCAGGTCCGAATCACACTCGACAAACGATACGTAAACAAAATCAGTGATATCGAGTATGATGCTGCATACGTCACACTAACTGAAGAAACCGACCCAGACGGCAAAGTGGACTTGATTCTACGCGTCTTGCCAAAATCCTTTGAGCAAAAGATCCAAGAACCCATTGTGATCAAAGCCACAGGCGAAGACGGCATGACAGCCAAAGCCCGCCTGCTCGTGTTCGTGCAGCCGTAGCAGCGAAGCTGCGATGGCGAATGAATAATGGCTAACCACAGAAGCCCAATTAGCCATCACGCATCAGCTATTCGCCATTCTTAGTAAATGACCTAAGGTCATTTACCAAGATCATACTGGACAACACGCTTACGGAGCGTTGCACGTGTGATACCGAGCACCTCAGCGGCACGAACCTGCTTACCCTCCATCTCTTCGAGCGCTCGCTTGATTAACTCGCGCTCAGCGTGTTCGAGAATGTTGGTGCCATGATCCTTGCGTAACTGCTGATACACCTCACTAAACGGCTCTCCTGGCATGCAACCCAACTGCGGCTCAGCGGGCGCTGGCGCAGGCGGCACTTCAACCGACCCAACGATTTGAGCACGGTCGTCGATGTTTGTAACCACCTCCTCTTGAAACGGCGAGCGTGTCAGCAAGGCCTCATCACCAACGGCTGAAATCAGCTCCTGCGGCAGATCCTTGATTAAAATCGTATCGCTCTGCGCCATCACCGCACTGCGGTAGATCAAATTCTCCAACTCGCGAACGTTGCCCGGCCAGGTGTATTTGGCCAACACAGCCATCGCTTCAGGCGAGATCGCCTTGGTATCCGCCTTACTATCACGCGCCAAACGCTTGAGCACGAAATCGACCAGTAGCGGCACATCTTCCATACGCTCACGGAGCGGCGGCAACTGCAAGCGCACCACATTGAGACGATAGTAGAGATCTTCACGGAAAGTCTTCTCCTTCACCATCTCTTCGAGTGGCTTATTCGTCGCAGCCAGCAAGCGCACATCGACCTTGATCGTGCCACTGCCCCCGACGCGCTGAATCTCACCCTCTTGGAGTGCGCGTAAGATCTTAGTCTGCGTCGACAGCGCCATATCGCCGATTTCATCCAGAAAAATGGTGCCACCATCACAGAGCTCAAACTTACCAATACGCTGCGTCGTGGCTCCAGTGAACGAGCCCTTCTCGTGACCAAACAACTCACTCTCGATCAAATTATCAGGAATCGCCGCGCAATTCACCGCGATATACGGCTTTTTTGAGCGCAGGCTATTTTGAAAGATCGCCCGCGCAATCAACTCCTTACCCGTGCCACTCTCGCCCGTTACCATGACCGTGACATCGCTCGCAGCGACCTGACCGATCATTTTAAACACAGCCTGCATCGCAGATGAACTACCGATGATGCCTCCCTCGATTTCCTCCGCACTCACTCCCTCCGATTTTTTCTCTTGGCTGGCGCGATCCAAATCCTCAGACGACGCCAAGGCCGACTCGGTCAATGTAAGGATCTTCTTCGGATCAAAGGGCTTCATGATGTAGTCAAAGGCGCCAAACTTCATCGCCTCGATCGTCGTCTGAGTCGTGCCATAGGCAGTCATCAGGATGATCATCGCATTCGGGTTCGCGCCACGTAAATGCTGCAGCGCCTCGATACCGCTCATCCCGCCCATGCGGTTATCCAACAAGATCACATTCGGCGCATGCTGCTCCGCCATCTGTAGGCCAGTTTCACCACTATTTGCCTCAATTACATTGTATTTACGCGCCGAAAGGACGCGTTTCAGAGAATAACGAAGATCGTCATCATCATCGATAACGAGAATAGTGGGAGTGTTGGATGTGGAAGACATAATAACTACGAGTTGCCGATAATTAGCAAAGAATCGCAAAGAATAGCAAGAATGATGCATTCTTGATTATTTCCCCATCAAACGCCAACAACGTTTAAATCTCAAACACCAGTTTTCCAAAACTTAACAGTCAAACAACTCGATCTCAGCAACCTTTTGTCCATCCTCGCACTTTCGGCATAAAACCTTCTACTAGGAAAAATTATGACACCTCGTCACAGCCAACCGCGTCTGCAAGGCCACCAAAGTGGTTTTGCGCTGGTATTGGCACTGATGTTGATGGCGTTCATCCTACTGCTCCTACTGTCGATGACGACGCTCGTGCAGGTCGAATCACGCGCGGCCACTAACAGTCTGGAGCAGCTACGCGCCCGCGAAAGTGCCCGCCTCGCGCTCATGTTAGCGATCGGCGAACTGCAAAAACACGCCGGCCCCGACCAACGCGTCACCGCCCGCGCCGAGATTCTAGGCGATGGCAACTACGCTCCCGCCGCAAAATTCTGGACGGGGGTATGGGACACCACCGATCCAAGCGCCGAACCGACATGGTTGGTTTCTGGAGCAAATGCAGACCCCGCGAATTTACCAACATCAGTCATCTCCCTAGAAGAAGCGTTCGATGCCAATAGCAACAAGGACATCACAGAGGACGGCGATTTCTCAAACACACAGATCGAGTTCATCACTACCGACGCACAAGCGACTCGTTACGCATGGTGGATCAGCGACGAAGGCGCCAAAGCCCCCGTCAGCGTAACGACCGAACTCACCAGCCGCATTGAAGCACTCGAAGACGACAGCGCCTTGCTCGACTATAACCTTCGGTCAAAGGAAGTGCTTTCTGCCCGCCATGACCCCGTATTTGATTACGATCTGTTTTTCGACATCGACGACGATAATTCCACCGTAGATGAATCCTTAGAGATCGCCCTCTCATCCAAACAAGTGGAGCTCCTTATTGGCGACAAAACAAGCAACGATCAAAACCAGATCAAAGCGTCATTCTTGCATGACTTTACCCTACGCAACGAATTTGTATTCTCGAACCCTCTTCATGGTGGCCTAAAAAAGGACCTCTCGTTGCTCAAAACACTCGATGCCACAACGAGCACACAAGCCGAGATCGATTCAACATTCGAAGAGCCCAACGGGCTACTCACCCCTGATGCCATCAAGCTCATACAGTTCAGAGGCAACCCAACCGCCTATCCCACAGATGAAATCATGGGGATGCAAATCGAAGACGATACGATCGCAGCGGCCAACGCACGTGTCAGTCACTTCAATCTAACACCAGTCATCACCGAATTCCAGCTAAGCCTCGGCATCGCAACCGACGGAGGCAATGTCTCTAATTCGACGATTACCGACAGCCCGATTCACATCATCCAAAAAGTCTACATAGAACTCTGGAACCCCTATACCATCCCGATTCTCATTGGCGACGAGACGATGGCCGACTCGCGCGGATTCTCGAACCTTCGAGTTGAGATCAAAAACCTTCCATCGTTTTTAATCACAAACAATGGCACCGGTGATACTGGCACAGGGAGCATCCCTGACATTGATATCCTCTGGAGCGATCACCACACGGGACCAAAAATCCTGCGCCCAGGCATGGTCTATCGCACCAGTCTGCCGCTCGACCCCAGCAGCTCAGGTGATCCACACGGCACTAATAATAGCGGCACGATACAAACCATTCTACCAGAAATCATACGAGGCAGCCGATCCGATGATTACACCGGCACCTTCCACTTCGGAGGGGCACCCATCGAGATCAGCCTGATCGGCTTAAACGCAAGCGGCACTGAACGCGAAATAGAGAAAACAGAAATAAGCGGATATTCTGATTTCACGATTCACTACAATTACAACTCCTACAACAACCGGGCAACATGGCTGAAACGGGTGCCCACCTCCAGCACTGGCGCGTGGGGCATGAATACACAATCACTCGAAGTGCAGGGTTACGCATTTGCCTTTCGCTACCGCATGCTGGACGAACAAGAAGTCCCCGGGCCGATCACAGACATCTCAAACTGGCTGAGCCAATACGACATTCGCACTCACTCGATTAGTGCCGACCTAAACACATGGAGCCTGAACAACGCGTGGGACACTGCCCCAGCGGTTCCATACGACTTTAGGCTCAACGACATCGACACAGACCTTGGTGAATTCGACCCATCACAGAGCTTCAAAAGTGACGATTTCTTTCACTACGAAACAGGCACCACACTCACAGGGCGACGCGACCGAATTGCGCGTGTCATTGATCTACCCACGAGCGAAGTGCTCGATGTCGGGATCTTCCGTGCGCTCAAGTTCAGAGACCACCATGCAAATAGCCTCGGCAATCCGTGGGGCAATGAGCTCAACCAATTCTACGACCAATACTTTTTCTCCACATTACCGGCCCCAGACACTTTGGAATGGGACTCGACTACACCCTTAGCCAACAACCGAATCAAACGCTTCAAAGGGGAACCACAATTAACCGACGCCGAAACAGCATCTGAGGTGACACTGGAAAATGGGTTCAACTTGAACTCTACATCCGCAGCTGCATGGAAAAGTGTTTTGTCGGGTAAGCAGTTCCCCGCGCAAGCATTGGAATTTCAATACGAACAATCAATCAGTTCGGATGCCCCCGCGCGAACCCAACTCACAGAATCGCTAGACAACCTATTTATCAACAACCCTCACAGTATTGTTCACAACAACGCCGAACAAGCGAGCGCCCCAAGCTATCAATTCATTGCACGCGAGACCACGAGCGACTACCTGAATGCGTTTAGCATCAACAACACAACTTGGTTAAATATACTTCAATACCCCGCCTTCTACCAATCACTGCGCGAGCTCACGGACGCAGACCTCGATGCACTCAGCACTGCCATTGTTGACCGCATAGTAGAATCATACTCTACCAACAGCCATCCCGCGTTCAGCATGGCTGAGTTTCTCAATGAAGGCATTTTGCAAGATGCAATTGATAGCGTGCCCGCAATCAACAATCGCAGCAGCAACACCGACGCTATTCCGCCCCACTCTCCGGCCTACATCTCGCAAGCAACATTAATGAATGCACTGGGGCCGTTAAGCTTTGTTCGATCAGACACATTCAAGGTTCGAGCCTATGGGTCCGCAGTGAACCCCATCACAAATAAAATCGAATCCGAGACCTATCTAGAGGCCACCCTACAACGCACACCCGACGCTCACTCAAACGCCCAGTTCGGCCGAGAGTTTGAAATCATTGATCTCAAATGGATACCTCCCGTAAGATAAACGCATCGATTGCTCTATTCATGAAATACGCCTGGCATATCCTGATCTCCCTTGTCTCATTCTGCACGATCCTATCTCAATCCCATAGCGCAGAAGCCTCACAAACATTCACCATTATTTTCACCACCTATGCACTCAGGCCGATCAATACATCGAACATCTATTTCAAAAGTGCCAACGGAAGCCTGACGCTAATCCAATTCAACCCGAAAAGCCGCTCCAGTAGTTACACTGCAACACTCCCAGTAGAAAGTGGAATACTGCATTTCTACCGAAAACACACAGCATCAGACTCCCCGAGCATCACCCCGATAGGCCACGTTTCATTAACACCAACAGATACGAGGGCTCTTCTGATTTTCCAACAAGGCGACTCTGCAGATGACTTAAAAATCCACTCGATTGACGACTCTTCCAGAAACTTCCCGCTCGGAAGCCTCCGAGTCGCCAACATCACAGAGGTCAATGTGATTGGAAAAATCAATGACTCTCAAATCACCATCAAGAATGGTGATGCCAGCAAACCCATTCAGCTTGGGTCCAATGGATCTGCCGAAATATCAATTGCTGCAAAAGGCGGTGAACGATTCCACCTACTCTACAAAAATCGGCTTCGTATCACTTCTGGGAGTCGAGGCATCTTGATATTAAGACCACCTGCACGAAAAGGCTCTTTGCGAATCGGCGGGCATCTACTGCTCGAATCGCCCAACGAGATTAAAGAATAAATCGCCTAGGCTGGCTACACAGCCAACGCGCTGTATTTCTCCCACAGGTGGGTAAACGACCACGCGAAGTCGCGCGGCGCTCGTTCGATCCATGCATTGAGCTCATCGATATCAACCCACTTGCCATCGCTGACTTCGTCAGGATCGAGCTTAAACGGCCCCTCCGATTCGCAACGATAGACCCAAACGAACTCCTGTCCGGTTTGCTTACAAGGCGACTCCTTGAAAATACGGGTCAAATTCAGCGGATCAAGTAAGCCGATCTCTTCACCCAGTTCGCGTGTCGCAGCAACATCGTAATCCTCACCGCTATCGACGTGCCCAGAGCATGAGCTCACCCATTTACCGGGAGCCGAGTCTTTCGTCAGCGAGCGGCGTTGCAGGTAAAGTTGACCTGCTGCGTTAAATACAAAGATGTGCACCGCACGGTGCATTAGCTTTTCGCGGTGGACGACGGAACGGATCTCAGTGCCAAGGACAGTGTCCTCGGCATCTACGATATCAAATAATTCTTCAGGATCTTGCACGGCTCGGTATTATAAAGTTAGGGAAATGATACGAATCGCAACTATGATAGCCCATCAACGACCAAAGTTCCAATTTCGGGTATAAATAATATGAACAATTAGAAAAATACCCGCTCGTCAGCCCGTAGTCACGACGTATCAAAGACTTAGCGAATCAACCCCTTGAAATCTTCAAAGTGACCAGTGAAGCCGCCGGGCACACCTTTGTTAATCACCGCAACCGCATCGTGTGAGTGCAGTGACTCGAGGTGAGCGCAAGCGACTTGAAAATCTACGATACGCGGCTCTTCATCAAGCTGCTCGTAGAGCAGGCGCGCTGCGTCTTCGACAAATTTAGTAAAGGCACCATTCATCTCAGCAAATGCCTGCTCGTCCTCACGCTTGACCATGACTTGCGTCTCGGTCTTGAGTGCTTCGAGGCAGATCTGCTGGATATCTTCGATCGCGAGATGTGCGCCTTCAGCCACTTCAACACTCACCCGAGCGGTGCTACGCTGCGAGTGCGGGATACCATAGATATTACGGCTGCCACGCGCATGCTCAGAAAGCTCGGAAGAGCATGGGCAAGCCGAAGAGTAGATGAAATCGAAGTGGATGTATTTACGGAAGCGGTCGAGCTCATCGATCTTACCCTCAAACGCACACTTATAATACTGCCAACCTTCGAGCCCGCTACGTAAGCTGGGCTTCAAGATCGGATATTCGAAATCAAGCTTCAGCTGTGCACGGTGCGCAATGACCTCAGTCTTATACTCGAGCAATATCTCGTGCAACAGGTCAGGCGTGAAGATGCGATCTTGAAAAGTGTAGAACACGCGCATGATACGCGACATGTTGATCCCTTTCTGGTTGGCCTCTAAAGAGACGGTGCCAGTGACCGAGGTTTCAAGGGTTTGCGTATCCGACGTCGGTGTAATGTAGCGAAGCGGGAGCTTAAAATTGGAAATACCGACTTTAAGGATCGGCACATTCGCGCCGAAGATCTGCTGTGCGTCGGCGTTCTGCATATCCGGCAGGTCGGAGCGATATTCGTCTGTAAGGACGAAATCCTGATCATAGAATTTCACTGGCTTTGCGGGTGCGGAAGTCAGTTCAACCTGTGCTGGAATGCTATTTTTATTTTTCATGCTTCGATGGATCGTCTGCGGGCGTGCTACCAACATTCACATAACAACCTGTCTGAGAATGACTAGAGGCGCAAGCCCGCGTCTGTCTTTATAAGAGCGGAGGAGGTAAAGCAGTATTCCCGAACTTGGCAAGTTCGTAAAAAGGCTTTGCCGAACTAGGAAGGCGTGCTAAGTCTCAGCCCACATGTCGACCGACTTTCAGATCTTAGGTTCCAGTAGCAATGGCAATTGCTCCCTACTCCGCACGGGCAATAGCAAAATCCTGATTGATGCGGGGTTCTCAGGCAAGCGTATCGGACTGATGCTCAACGCAATCGGCGAATCCATCGATACCATCGACGCAGTCTTCCTCACACACGAGCACAGCGACCACGCACAAGGCATTCGCGGACTCGCCAAACGCGCCGACCTGCCCGTCTTTGCCAATCGCGATACCGCAGACGCAATTCAGGGAAAACTCGTCAAGAAAGTCAACTGGCAGGTCTTTCAGACCGGATCGGCCTTTAAATTTCGCGATATCGACGTGCGCTCCTTCTCAGTGCCGCACGATGCCTACGATCCTGTCGGCTACACATTTCATTGGGGCGAAGAAGGCGACCTGATCTCACCGCGCCAGAGTTTAGCCTGGGTCACCGACTTGGGGTATGTGCCTGAACACATTAAGGAACACATCAAATCAGTGCACACTTTAGTGCTCGAAGCCAATTACGACGAAAAGTTACTGGATAGTGACGAACGTCGCCCGTGGTCCCTCAAACAACGCATTCGCGGGCGACACGGCCACCTCTCGAATGACGCCTGCCACGAGGCTCTGAGCGGCCTAAACGGGGATTCCGCGGTGCGCGAAGTCTATCTGGCGCACTTAAGTAAAGACTGCAATACCGTAGAGCTGGTAAAAAATAAGTTTGCGGAGCTATCTGGGAACGCTAGCACCTTCACTATCAAAGTGATCGATCCCTATGGTTGATACTACCCCCGCTGCGATCAGTTAATCATCACGAATACATTTTTTCTCCCTATGAAAAATCCATATCGCAAAACAAAAATCATTTTCACTGTCGGCCCAGCCACACAAAGCGAGGAGATGCTTGAAAAGCTGATCCACGCAGGCGTCGACATCTGCCGCATCAACATGGCGCATGCGGATCACGCATGGACCCGCGAAATCATACAGCGTGTGCGCAAGGTATGTAAGAACGTCGGTCGCAAAATCGCGATCATGATGGACGTCAAGGGCCCGGAAATCCGCACGGGGGACGTGCCTGAGACCTTTGAACTACAAAAAGGCGAAATCATCGACTTCACCTACGGCGAAGGCATTGGTGGTGTGGGCGAAGATGGCATTCGCCGCGTCGACATCAACTATCCCGGCTTTTCCAAGGACATCAACGAGGGCGACACCGTGCTCGTGGATAGCGGCTTGATACGACTACTCGTGCTCGAAATCGTCCATGACAAGCACGTGCGCTGTGAAGTGCTCATCCCTGGACCAATGGGCAACCGTCGCCACATCAATTTACCAGGCGTGCGCGTCAACCTACCTGCGCTCACTAAAAAGGACCAGGGCGATGTCGATGTTGGCATCGAAGAAGACATCGAGTTTTTCGCACTCTCCTTTGTTCGCGAACCCGACGACCTCGACATTTTCCACCGCTATCTCTCCGACAAGGGTTCGACTGCGAAGGTGATCGCCAAGATCGAAGACCAGCAAGCGATTCGCAATCTAGAGGATATCATCAAGGCATCCGATGGCTTGATGGTGGCTCGTGGCGACCTCGGCATTGAGTGCCCCTTTGAAGACCTGCCGCTGATTCAGTCCCGCGCGATCAATACCTGCATTCAACACACCACTCCGGTCATCGTGGCGACACATATGCTCGAGTCGATGATCGACTCACCGATCCCGACGCGCGCCGAAGTCACTGACATCGCCAACGCGATCCGCGAAGAAGCCGACTGCGTGATGCTCTCTGGTGAAACCACAGTCGGCAAATACCCGGTCGAGTGCGTTGAAACCATCAATCGCATCGCCAACCGCATGGAAGCCGAAGATGGCCCCGTGCTACGCGAAGATCTCGTGCTGAAGCAGCCAAAGTCGAAAATGCTGCGTTCTGCCGCGTATCTGGCCTCTGAGCTCGACGATGCCGCGATCGTGGTCTTCACACGCCGTGGCTTACTCCCACAAAAGCTCTCATCGCTCCGAGCGAAAGTGCCCGTTTACGCATTTACCGATAACAAAGACACTTTCGGTCAGCTTCTGATCATGCGCGGCATCGAGCCATTTTTCCTCGAATTCGATGACGAAAACCCTGAACGCACGATTCAAAACGCATTCAAGGCACTGAAAGAGCGAAAATGGGCAAAGTCTGGCGCACCAATGGTCGTCATTACCAATGTCATCGCAGGCGAAAAGATTGTCGACACCATCCAGCTTCGTGAGGTTGAATAATAGGGAGTTCCCCCTAATTCAACTTCTATGGACAAATTTAAAAACCTGCTACTGCCGTTAGCGCTGATCTTTGGCGCAATTGCTGTCTTTGAAACTGGCGCTCGCTATGGCGCGACCAACATGCGCGCGCATGCGATCGCCAGCGAACTGCAACTACCGCTCGGAATCTACATCACGGGGCAGTCCTCAATGGACGAGAAGAACGTCGCCCAGTGGGCGACGATCATCGACAACGGCATCGCAGCAGGCTCAGTTCATCGCCAGATCTGGTATCTTAATAAAGCAGCCAAAGCTCAGCTCGATAAAGTCCTCACCTTCGCACTCACCGTGCGGGGTGATGGCGCGGCGAAACGCTTCGAAACCATCGCAAACAGCGATCAGCCCAAAGGTATCGATGATTCCAGACTCAGCGAAATCCGCAACGCCATTGACAGCGCAAAGGTCGAACTCATCGATAATGCGCCAAAAACCACAGAGGCTGAGAGCAGCGAGCAGGCCGAAACAGGCGAAGTCAAAAGCGACGCTTAACACTCCAATATTCGGACATAACGGAGAGCTTGCCTAATGATATTTAATACATTTGACTGTATTCGTGCAACAAACTGAAGAATATCGACCGGGCGCTAGTATAATCAAGCAAGACACTGAAAGCACTGGCTTTTATGTCTTAGAAAAAGGTGCTGTTGAAGTCTATAAAGACGGCATCATGCTCAACGTCCTGATGTATCCAGGCACCATCTTTGGCGAAATGGGCGACATCCTCGACAAGCCCCGCAGCTGCACCGTCAAAGCACGCACCGCCACAATCGTTACGAGATACGACTCTGGCGAGATGGAGAACGTGATCCGAGAGCATCCCGAGATCGCGATCAAAATCTTCAAAACTCTAGCCAGCCGCCTAGAACGCACCACACAGAAACTGGCCGACGTCACCCGTGTCTCAACCGTATGGTCGGTGGAGAACAAGAAGAAATAGCCGTATCGCCGTCGACCAAGCGCTGACGGCGAAATCGAACCAGCCAAGCGCCCCTGACCCGATCGACTCAATGGACGCAGCAAAAAATATACGCCCAATAGCCGTCTCACATGCTTAGGCAGTGCGACGGCATAAATACATTGCCCCCTAACGTAAATAGCCCGATAAGTTAATCGGAAGTAAAAACGTATAACAGTAACAGGATTAAAGAGATGAAAAACACTCACTCCCTCAACTTCGCAATAGCACTGGCTATCGGACTCACCGCAATCGGTTGCAAAAAACAAACGGCACCCACACCTCCACCTCCGATCGTCCAGGTTGAAACTGTCAAGATGACTGACATGCCAGTCTCCGCTGAATTCATCGGCCATCTCGACTCACCACAAAACGTCCAAGTGCGCGCACGCGTCGAAGCCTTTGTCGAAAAGATGCTCTTCATCGAAGGCACCGAAGTCAAAGAAGGCGATCCACTCTTTCTACTGGATAAAAAGCCACTACAAGAGCAACTCGATGCCGCCAATGGCCGCCTAGCCGAAGCCAAAGCTGCGCTCAAGAAATATGAGAAAGACGTCGCTCGACTCGAACCACTCGCAAAGAAGCGTGCGATTCCACAGCAAGATCTCGACAACGCACTCGCGACCGTCGACATCGGCAAAGCCAACGTCTACTCGGCGGAAGCCAACGTAGTGTCAGCCGAAATCGACCTCGGTTACTGCGACGTCAATGCACCTAGCTCCGGCCTAATCGGCGCCAAGCAAGTATCCGTCGGCAGCCTCGTCGGCAAAGGCGAGCCCACCCTGATGGCCACCATTTCGCAACTCGATCCGATTTGGTTCTACTGCAACGTCAGCGAAACCGATTACCTACAAGCCAAAGACCAAAACAATCGAAAGAGCAAGGACGTCGCAGACATCCCCATCACCTTACTACTCGCGAATGGACAAGAGCACCCCGACAAAGGAGAAATCGTCTTTATTGATCGCGCCGTGGATGTGACCACTGGCACCTTAAAAATGCGCGTCGCCTTTCCAAATCCGGATAAAATCCTTCGCCCTGGTATGTTTGGCCGCATCAGTGCCGATCTGGGCAAAGTTCCCGGCAGCATCCTCATTCCACAGCGTGCCAACATTGAACTCCAAGGTAAAAATTTCGTATGGGTGGTAGACGCTGAAAACAAGGCGAATCAACGCGCCGTGACAGTCGGCGAAGTGCTCGGCGACAACATACAAATCCTAGAAGGCATCAAAGCCGGCGATCGCATCATCCTCGAAGGCATCCAAAAAGTGCGTGATGGGATGCTCGTGCAACCAAAGAGCGGCAAAGAAATCGCCACCGCAGCCAAAGCAGAAACGGTAAAGCTCGAAGCGGCCAAACAAGCAGCAGCCAAGCAAGAAGCCGCCAAATAAGGCGAACCCAACCCAATAGAGGAACATTTCCATGGCCGACTTTTTCATACGCCGCCCCATCGTAGCGATGGTCATTGCGATCCTGACGGTCATCGTCGGGGCGATCTCGCTCTCACGTTTACCGATCTCGGAATATCCGCCGATCAGCCCGACCATGATTCAGGTCACCGCCACTTACCCTGGCGCAGCTGCCGAGGCGGTGATGGAGTCCGTCGCCACACCGATCGAATCCAAGGTCAACGGTGTCGACAAACTGCTCTATATCCAGTCTTACAATTCCAATGACGGTAAGATGACCCTGAATGCCTATTTCGATGTCGGCACCGACGTCGACATCATGCAGGTCAACACCCAGAACCGCGTGGGCCAAGCAGACTCACAGTTGCCTGAAGCCGCAAAGAGCCAGGGGATCATTACCAACCGTTCCAGTCCCGACATCTTGATGGCGATCGGCCTGAATTCACCCAAAGGTAGTTACGACGCAATCTTCCTCGGCAACTACTGCGACATCAACCTAGTGGATCAGATCAAACGCGTGCGCGGCGTGGGTGACGTGAAGAACTTCACCTCGCAAGACTACTCGATGCGCGTCTGGCTGCGCCCCGACAAACTCGCAACGCTCGGCATCACACCGTCCGACATTCAAAATGCGATCAACGAACAAAATGCGCAGTCCCCCTCGGGGCGCATCGGCGCTGAACCCGCCCCTCAAGGCCAAGAAAAGCAATTCAATGTGCGCGCCCAAGGCCTGCTCAAAACACCCGCAGAATTCGAAGATATCATCATCCGCTCCAATTCGGACGGCTCTCAAGTTAAAATCGGAGATGTCGCCCGCGTCGAACTCGGCGCCAAAACCTACGACCTACGCGCCCGCCTAAGCGGAACCCCGTCGGGTGCACTCGGCGTCTATCTCGCCCCCGGTGCCAATGCGATCGAAACGGCTGACAATGTCCGTAAGATCCTCGAAGAAGCGAAGACACGTTTCCCACCAGACATGGAATACAAAGTGGTGCTCGATGCCACGCTGCCAGTGAAGGCATCCATGGAAGAAATTGTGCATACACTCGCAGAGGCGATCATTCTGGTGCTACTGGTGGTCTACATCTTCCTGCAGAGCTTCCGTGCCACCATCATTCCGATGTGC
The DNA here is from genome assembly GCF_902728235.1 of Lentimonas sp. CC4. Classification (NCBI taxonomy): domain Bacteria; kingdom Pseudomonadati; phylum Verrucomicrobiota; genus Lentimonas; species Lentimonas sp. CC4. Next base: position 1,460,700 of record NZ_CACVBO010000001.1, on the reverse strand, counting down.
ACCGTGCCTGTTTCACTACTGGGTGCCTTCATTTTATTCCCAGTCTTGGGATTCAGTGTCAACGTGTTGACGATGTTCGGTCTAGTGCTGGCGATCGGCATCGTGGTCGACGACGCCATCGTGGTGGTCGAAGCAGTGCAGCACCATATTGAAAAAGGCAAAGACCCGAAGGAAGCAACGCGCCTAGCCATGAAAGAAGTGGCCGGCCCCGTGGTCGCCATTGGCCTCGTGCTCTGCGCGGTGTTCGTGCCCGTCGCCTTCATGGGCGGTGTCACAGGCCAACTCTATAGCCAATTCGCGCTCACCATCGCCATCGCGGTGGTATTCTCCGTGATCAATGCACTCACACTCAGCCCCGCACTCTGTGCCTTGCTGTTACGTGCGCCCAAAGAAAGCCACGGCCCAATTGCCAAGTTCTTCAAACTCTTCAACCGCTTCTTTGACTGGATCATTCAGAAATACGGGGCGGTCGTCGGTGCACTGGTAAAGAAAGCGACACGCTCGATGCTACTGCTCATCGCAGTGATCGTCGGCATTTTGTTGCTCGGCAGGCATGTCCCGGGTGGATTCATCCCAGATGAGGACAAGGGTTACCTATTCGTCGCCATGGAACTACCCGAAGGTGCCTCCTTGCAACGCTCGGACGAAGTGCTCAAACAGGCTGAAGCAATCGTGAATGCAACCGAAGGGGTCGACTCAAGCTTGGCGCTGTGTGGCTTCAACATTCTGAATTCGCTCAACGCCTCCAATACTGCCATGATGTTTATCGGCTTGGACTCGTGGGAAGAGCGCGCAGACCCAGCACTCCACGCCGAGTCACTCGTGGCTCAATGGAACCGTGAACTCTCCGTCATTCCAGGCGCCCGCATCTTTGCCTTTGGCCCACCTGCCCTGCCTGGTTACGGCAACGTATCTGGCTTCACCATGGAGCTACAAGATCGGTCCGGCGGCAGTATCGAGCAACTCGAAGGCTATGTGCAGCAACTTCAAAAAGCTGCCAGCGCTCGCCCAGAGATCGGCCGCATCAGCACCAGCTTCAACACAGCCTCACCTCAAATCGAAGTCACACTCGATCGCGAAAAAGCACGCACCCTAGACGTGCCAGTCGACAGCATCTTCCAAACCTTGCAAACCTACTTGAGCGGACTGTATGTCAACGACTTCGTCCTCTTCGGGCGTGTCTATCAGGTGCTACTCCAAGCCGAGCCGGAATTCACCAACGAAGCCTCCGACATCAAGCAATTCTACGTGCGTAATAACAATGGCGAAATGGTGCCACTCAGCACCCTCGTAACGATCACCCGGATCAGCGGCCCCAACTTCGTCTCGCGCTTCAATCTATTCAATGCCGCCGAAATGATTGGCGCCCCCGCGCCTGGCTACAGCTCAGCGCAAGCCATTAAGGCGATCGAAGAGGTCATGGAAACCATGCCTAGCGAAGTCGGCTACGAATGGGCAGGACTCACGCTCCAAGAAAAGAAGTCCGAGGGGCAAGCGCCTGTCATCTTCGGCATGGCGATCCTCTTCGTCTTCCTACTATTGGCCGCACAATACGAAAGCTGGGGTCTGCCCTTCGCTGTGCTGCTCGCCACACCGACCGTCATCCTCGGCCTACTGATCGGCATGATTTTCCGCGGTTTTGATCTCAACGTGTATGCGCAAATCGGACTGGTCATGTTGATCGGCCTCTCCGCGAAAAATGCGATTTTGATTGTCGAGTTCGCCAAGATGAAACGCGACGAGGGCGAAGACATTATCCAGGCGGCCATCGACGGCGCGAAACTTCGCCTACGCCCGATTTTGATGACTTCCTTCGCCTTCATCCTCGGCTGTGTGCCATTGATGCTCGCCACCGGATCCGGCGCCGCCTCACGTAGCACCATGGGCACTGGCGTAGTCTTCGGCATGAGCATTGCCACCAGTGTCGGGGTTTTCTTGATTCCGGTCTGTTACGTCTTCGTGCAGAAAATTGTCGAACTCAGTGGCAACAAACCTGAACCGCCCACCACAGAGACTGCCCCAGCAGAAGGAAAGGCACAGTCATGAGTCAGCAAACGTCCAAAACTGTATTCGCAATGAAACATACAAAATACTTCAGCGCGTGGACTGCAGCAACTGGCAGTGTCGCCCTGCTCTTAGGCGGCTGTGCCGTCGGCCCCGAGTTCCAGCAACCAGACCTCGTGCCCCCCGCGGCGTTCCATAGCACCGACGAAGCCACGAATACGGCACTGGGCGAAACATCATTTGCCGATTTAAAATGGCAGGAAGTGTTCACCGACCCGCAGCTCAGCGCCTATATCGAAGAAGCGCTAGAGGCCAACTGGGACGTTAAAATTGCAGCCTCGAACCTGTTAGCAGCTGAGGCCGAAGTAGCTGTCGCACGCTCAGGATTCTTCCCAAGCATTTTCGGTGGCGGTGACCTTTACACCACACGCACCTCCGAGAACGGCCCAACCGGCAAGCTGCCCACCCCCGAGCAAAGCTATGGCGACGTCCAACTAGGCATGTCCAGCTACGAAGTCGACCTCTGGGGCAACATCCGCTACGCCAATGATGCCGCCCGCGCACGCTACCTACAATCAGCCGAAGCACAACATACTGTTCGCCAAACACTGATTGCACAAGTCGCCGCCAGTTACCTAAACCTCTTGGAGCTGGATTATGAGCTACAAATCGCGGAGAACTCTTACAAAACTCGGCAAGAATCGCTCACACTCACCACCACACGCGAAGAAGGAGGCGTCGCCGCCATGCAGGACGTCGTCCAAGCGCAGATACTGGTGTATACTGCAGAAAGCAGCATCGTCGATATTAAGCGCCAACGTGATCTACAAGAAAACGCACTCTGCATTTTGCTAGGACGTAACCCAGGAAAGCTCACACGCGGAGCCGATTTTAGCAGCCAGAGATTCGCCAGTAAGGTGCCGGCCGGCCTGCCCTCGTCCTTGGTAGAGCGCCGTCCCGACATCCGCTCTGCAGAGCAAAGCCTGATCGAAGCCAACGCCAATATTGGCCAAGCCAAAGCTGCCTTCTACCCGCAAGTCACATTGACTGGTGCCTATGGCTACCAAAGCGTCAGTTCATCGGATCTCTTCAAATCCGCCTCCCGCGATTGGCAATTTGGTCCAGCCGTCTCATTACCTATCTTTACCGGTGGCCGCTTAAAATCGAACCTCAAGATTACAGAGGCTCAATACGAGGCAGCGTTGTCCGGCTATCAGCAAACCGTGCAAAATGCCTTCAAGGAAGTCTCCGATGCACTGATCAACTACGAACGCACCCACGAGTTCACCGCCAGCCAAGCCTTACTCACTCAGAGTAATCGCGATGCTGCCGAGCTCGCCAACATCCGCTATGAAGGTGGCGTCACGAGCTACCTCGAAGTCCTCTACAACGAGCAGGAGCTCTTTAGCGCCGAACTGAGCCTCGCCCAGGCCGAACTAGGGGAACTCCTCTCTGTGGTGCAACTCTACCGCGCCCTCGGCGGTGGCTGGGAAGCGCCGACGCAGTAAGAAGTGACACAGACATTCCTGTCTGTCCACCGAACCTAAGCAGCGTGACACAGACATTGCTACGCCATCTACGGCAGACCTCCGTCCTGTCTGTCCACCGAGCCCAAGCAGTCGTGACACAGACATTTCTGTCTGTCCACCGAGCCTAAGCACCAAAAGCGCAAAACCGTCTCGCAGATCAGTCGCTGGCTGGCTTCAGCTGGCCACCCGATTGAACGAACCAGCACCAACCACCCAACGGTCGAGCACCTAAAGGAGCTCGACTACGAAAGCCGCATTCGGCGGCCATCCCGCCAGATCCACAAAACGACGATAGTTTGTAAGGCGAACGCTCTACATACGATATGATGACTATGAAACACTCACTCATTCTAATCATGCTCATCTCCCTAGTATCCACTCTCTCCGCAGGCGATGCACTCGAAGTCGGTGCCACTGCGCCTCAAATACAAGCGGTCGACCAAACTGGCGCAACCATCGATCTCGGCGCAGCACTCAACACTGGCACCACCGTCGTCTTCTTCTACCCAAGAGCCATGACACCTGGCTGCACGAAACAAGCCTGTAGTCTACGCGACAGCTGGGAAGTCCTAAAAGAGCGCGGAGTGGCTATATTCGGCGTCTCAACCGATAGCGCGGAGCGCCAACAACAGTTCATCGACAAGTATGAACTCCCTTACACGCTTATTGCCGACACGGATAAAGTGGTCTCCAAGGCCTTTGGTCGCGGTGGCTTCAGCCGCCAAGCCTACATTTTCATCGACGGAACACTCGTATGGCGCGACCTAAAAGCAGCCACCGCCGACCAAGGCGACGAGGTGCTCGCCGCACTGGATGCCATTCAAGCTTCAGCCAAACACTAGAAAAACAACGCCTCAGCCAGTGCCTGCTCAGCAGACAAAGGCTTCACACGCGCAGTTATTTTTTCCTGCCCCTGACCGAGATACGCTTCGATTTCACCCATCGAACCATCCTTAAACTTGCGACAACGCAAGAAACGTTCGTCATCGTAAACGAATTCCAGCACCAACGCACAATCCTTCGTCGACTCATCGCACTCACAAACCGAGAACTCGGCTTTCAAAGCAGGGCAAGCGTCGCACTCATCGCACTCAGCTAGACACGACTGCACCCACTCCAATAGGCCACGGCCCTCGCCTGACATCGAAGAGCAGTGCTTCACGCGCACCGCCTGTAAGCCTTCACAAATCTGGTCGATCGAATAGCCGCTCAAGAACTGACCAATGGCTTGGCGAGCTGGCAATAAGCGTGCCTTCGCAAGATCAAACACACGACTCGGATCCGGCCACGCCACCGTGCTCATATCTTGAGACTCGATGCTGCTGTCATACACGCAACGACGCACCCCCTTGAGTAAGTTATCAAAATACTTCTCAATACGAGAAATCGGAACACCACTGAACCAGTGATACGTCGGTAGATCGCCTTCCAACCAGATCGAAACTTGATTGGACAAATACCCGAAGTCCTCCGACTTGTAGCGTAGCAGTAAGGCCTCACAACAGCACATCTCACGATGCGATTCACCGATATAGCACTGGCTGAATAGCTTGCTCTCCATCGCCCCATCGAGATCGACCCGAGTCGGGCACAGCACGATGATACGGCTCGGATATCGCTGCGCAAAACGGATCAACGCATCAAAACGCTCACGCGCTTCCTCGGCTGTCACATCCAAGCCGAAGTGCAGCACCACATTCATCTGCGATGCACGGAAGTCATTCTGCGAGAGCAAAGGATCGTTGTCCCACATCGTAGCGAGACGATTAGTCACCTCCCCAACGGGAACTTCGATTCCTGGAAGCGCATTTATTAATTCGGACATAATATATTAAAACAATTTAGCAATCAGTAGGCAGAGTCACAAAGCGCTCAACCAGAACGACGCCATTGATGCCCCTTCTCCCAAAGTAAACGTTCGCTCTCCAAGGGTCCCCACGAACCCGAGGCATAATCGGCCAAACCGTTTGTGCCTGACTCTTTCCAATGTTCTAAGATCGGCGTAATCAACTTCCAAGATGCCTCGGTCTCATCACCACGAATGAAGAGTGTGCTATCACCAATCATTGCATCCAAAATCAGACGCTCATAGGCCTCCGGTGTATTGGAGCCAAAGGTGGTCGCATAGCGGAAGTGCATTTTCACTGGCTGTGTGCGTGTTTCCAAACCAGGAATCTTCGAGTTCATGACCAAAGTCACACCTTCGTCAGGCTGAATACGAATCACCATCGTGTTTTGCGCCACGTCAAATTTCTTGCCCTCGGAGAACAAGATGCCTGGAGGACGCTTAAACTGGATCGCAATCTCACTGGCACGTCGTGCCATACGTTTACCGGAACGGATGTAGAACGGCACACCTTGCCAACGCCAATTATTGATCGAAAGGCGCAACGCAGCATATGTCTCAGTGATAGAATCTTCAGGGATTCCCTCCGCTTCCATGTAGCTCTCGACAGGCTTCCCATTCACAAGTCCACCGGTGTAGCGACCACGCACCACGTCGCCTCCGTCTGCTTTAAGCTCCAAGGGTTGAATCGCTTTCAACACTTTCACCTTCTCATCGCGAATCGATTCTGGATCGAGCGAAACAGGCGGCTCCATCGCAGTCAAAGCGACCAATTGCATCGTGTGATTCTGAATCATATCACGCAGCGCACCACTCGTATCGTAGTAACCGCCACGTGTGCCGACACCCAGACTCTCCGCGACCGTAATCTGCACACAGTCCACGTGCTCACGGTTCCAGAGCGGCTCGAAAATCGAATTTGCAAAACGCTGCACCAACAAATCCTGCACCGTTTCCTTACCGAGGTAGTGATCGATACGATACACCTGCGGCTCTTCAAAGACGCTGTTCAGTGTGGTATTGAGCGCTCGAGCCGAGGCAAGATCGCGACCGAAAGGTTTTTCGATAATCACCTTCGACGCTACCTTCGTGCCAACATGCTGGGCGGCCATCCCACTACTGCCCAAATTCTCAATGATCGGCTCAAACACACTCGGTGGTGTTGAAATATAAAACAAGCGTTGCACATCGCGGCCCAAATCAGCTTCGATCTTGTCGATCTTAGCTGCCAGCTCTACGAATGTCTCAGGATCATCGTATCCACCAGAGTGATACGTCATGTGGTTACGCACACGCTCCCAGATTTCCTTGTTCAGCGGACGGCGAGAAAACTCACCAATCGCTTCATCCATGATATCACGGAACTGATCATCTTCAATCGGCTTACGACCAAAGCCGATTAGGTGAAATTCACCGGGCAGCAGATTATCCACTCCCAAATTAAAAATAGCTGGCACGAGCTTACGCGCAGTAAGATCACCGGAGGCGCCAAAAATCACGACAACTGTCGGTGGCGCACCGCGATGCTTGCTCAAGCCTTGTAGGAAAGGATGTCTGGATTCGTCTGTTTCGTTCGTCATGTCTGATGGCGTTGGACTGAAAAATGTTTATGGAACAGAGGCACATTCGGATAATGGTGCACCTCTCCACGCCCCCCTTTGCAAATTGAGACGTCTATAATGTCAAAGCGGAAGTGTTTTGGCGGATTTCGCAACTGTTTTAGATAGTTTCCACAGCCGCGTCTCAGGATTTCTTTTTTATGCCGATCCACTGAATAAAAACCAGAAACCAACGCATCCTCAGCGCGTGCTCGCACCTCAACAAAGACTAAAACGTCGCCATCCTGACAAATCAAATCGAGCTCATCCCGCTTGTAGCGCCAGTTCCGGACGATCAGCCGATAGCCAAGCACACGCCGACAATGATCTGCCGCAAGGTCTTCGCCAAACGCCCCCCGCTGCGCCCGCGTGCTCCCCTCCGGCAAGCAACGATCCTGCATGCCACAAAAATGCTCACGAATACGATGAAAAATATTCACACCCGAATCATTAGCAAAAGTGCCTTTCATAGCAACGAAATCAGACATAAACTGCACCACCCCGCTTTTTTGCTTTCCAGAAATTCGGTATACACGCTTTGTATCAAACACTCATGAGCACCCCAAAGTATATAATCGTCGGCGCAGGCCTCGCAGGTTGCCTCCTCGCATGGCGATTAGAGCAAGCGGGTAAACAGGTAACTCTGATCGGAAGCACTCAACTCCCAAATGCCTCCGAAGTCGCGGGGGGTGTGATCAATCCCGTCACGGGGCGCTGGATGATCAAGACGTGGAACTTCGATGCACTGATTCCTCATGCAGCGGCGACTTACCGCGAATTGGAGCAAACATTTGGCGTAGAACTTTACCACCCGATCCCACTCATTCGTTACTGCCAGCATGGCATCGACGTCAAACGCATGGGCAAGCGGATGCGCAACCAACGCTATGCCGACGTGCTGGGCGAAGCCATCCCCGTCGGCGAAGGCCCCGCTGCACTCGAAGACACCCACGGCAGCTTTCACATCAAGCAAGCCGCCTACACTGACCTGCCGCTACTCCTGCAAACATTGCGTCAACATTTCACAGACAACGCCACCTTCCGAGACGAGACGTTTATCCACGAAGATTTACAGAAGAACGGCGCGCACTGGAGCTACCACGACTTACAGGCCGATCATATCATCTTCAGTGAAGGTGTCGGCATGCTAACCAACCCATGGTTTAACTGGCTGCCGCTCGCACCCGCCAAAGGCGAGACACTCGTCCTGCAGTGCGAAACACTCAACCTACCGCGTGCGATTTACCATCATCGCAAATGGATCCTCCCCTACGGCGATCACACCTATCGCCTCGGTGCGACCTTTGACAGTGACGACGACACACCCGAGCCCACAGAAGCCGGCGCACGTGAACTCCTCGAATCCGCCCAATCCTTTATCGCGCCAGAGCACACACTGGAGGTGAAGCAGCACTACTCCGGCCTACGCCCGACCACCAAAGACTTCCGCCCCTTTATGGGGAGCCACCCTACCGAACCGAGCCTCCATATTTTTAATGGCCTCGGCTCCAAAGGTGCCTCACTCGCGCCAGAACTAGTCCGACAATTCCTAGCATATTTACTGCAAGGCGAGCCACTCGATCCCGAGATCGACATTATCCGCTACTCTGAACCCAACACCACCCTTCCCAATGCGACTCACTGATCTAGCGCACGACTACTTAAGCGCACAACTACAGCCCGGAGATCGCGCACTGGACGCCACTGCCGGCAACGGCCACGACACTGCATACATGGCAAAACTCGTGGGCTCCACGGGGCACATCATCGCCACCGACATTCAGGAAGCCGCAATCACTGCCACACGCTTGCGCTTGGAAACCGCGAACAGCCAAGCACAAGCCGAGCTACTCGTTGCCGACCATGGGCAGGCACTTCGCTCACTGTGCGAGCAGTATGCGCAAACGATCAGCGCGATCACCTTTAACCTCGGTTACCTCCCCGGCAGCGACAAAAGCATCCAAACGACTCCCGAGTCCACACTCGCGGCCCTTCGATCGGCCTGCGAACTGCTCAAACCAGGCGGCCTATTGCTAGTAACCGCCTACCGTGGACACGAAGGCGGCCAGACCGAAGCAGGCTCTGTTGCCGAGTGGATGCAAACAATCGAATCACGCGGTTGGTTCGTGGAAAGCCACGAACCCGTAGTCACCAGCGGTCGTATTCCGCCGATCCTGTGGGTCGCTCGTAAAGCTTAGCACTCCGGCGTCTGTATCACTTTGCGATCAGGCCGAAATTCACACGCTCCAAGTCCAAGTAGTCGCCCTCATATTGCCGCGACACGACAAAGCGCACACGCAGCGTATATGCCTGAGAGGGCGCACGAATTGGCAACACGATACGCTGCGTTCCATATGATTCACCTGTCGGGCAACGAAACAACATTTCCTTCCCTAAAGAACGACCATCACGATCCGACCACGACAGAGACACATGCGTCCGATTATCAGGGCTGATACGATACGCCAAACTCGCATCTAACAAATAACGCTGCTCAGAAATAACAGGCACATCTCGAAAGATCGAAAACATATCCGCACCTGTCACACGAATCCCAGAATCCCCATCCACCGCACCTACGGATAAGAACTCACTCGGTCGAAAATCAAGCACCCAGTCCTTCACCTTCGGCAAATTTGGCCCAAGAAAATTTCGCGGCTTCGACTCCCCTGCAGCGTGGCGAAGCTCGACGTTCGATGACTTCGAATGAAACACGTCATCCGAATCAGCCCACCACTGCGCTATCTGCACCTCCCCCGTATAATCAAGCAAATCCGCTTCTGGGATTGAAACTCCACCATGCGCCATTGCAGCGAGACTCAACGCGACGGGATCCAATTTGGCAAAGTTCGTGAAATGCTTCAAACGAGCATGCATCGGATTTTTCAAAAGTAGCTCGCTCAACTGATTAAAAGCGGTGCGTGCACTCATAAAGTCTATTAACTGCGCCGGTAAACTCGCGGCGGCGCCTCCCTCAGACTCAGACAACACTGCCAGCGAGTTCGCCACCAATTCTGAACTCGCCGCATGCGACTGCGCAAATGCTTCCGTCAAACTGAACGCCTCCGAAACCACCTCCACGCGTGCCAAGCGTCGAGCATCGTCTTCCACAAGCGCCTTTGCCGACTCAATTAAGCCACGTAACTCCAGTAAAATCTCTGTATCAAACAATTCGATCCCAGACTCATCTTTGTAGAATTTGATCCAGTCTGCCGTGCCCTCATTCGCATTGCGATGCGACTCCGCCCGCTCATAAAAGCCGCGGATCGGTGCCGCTGCTGCACCAAAGAAATTCGTATAATACTCATCCAAGAGCACGTCAGCATCCTGCTCGGGGTTCCACAACAACTCGGATGCCAACCATGCCTTGCCCCCGTCCAAGCCCCAAGAGGATGGTAATTGAGAGAAGAATACAGTGACTCCATTCTGGCTCATAAACGCGAGGCTCTCCGCAATCCACTCATTGAACTGGCGGGGATAAATGTATGGTGAGCCGAAGTAGTAATCCCATGTCGCAATGCGCTCTGCACCCGAATCCGCCCAGCGCTTGATCAGTGCCTTATCGCCCGCACGATATTCCGGATCGTGCCACTGCGCGCGATCCGAGGTCAAGACCGGCATCACGCGTGGATGAATCTGAAACGATGGCGACTGCTCTGTCCAATAATACGCCAGCGCAGTCAAGTAACGCGGTTGCCCCGAGGGCGTCGTCCATGCGCCGCCCTCTTCAAACACCCGCTCTGCGACAGCATTCATAAAGCCGAACACTAGATCGGTATAGTTCGGGCGCGTTCTAAAATAATTAACAGGTTCGACCAATTGCTGCGTCGCCTCGGAATCATCAAACAACACATTGTCATTGATCGAAAGCGAGAAGCTGCGCGCCTCAGGGTTCTTCTCAAAGGCCGCCAGTGCGGCCTCTGCCGCAAGTTCGACCGCGCGTGGCTCTGAGAAGTCAGGCTGAGCATCCATCCCCGCACTGCCCTTCGGCTCACGTCGGCGGCCATAGACCTCTGAGAATACTTCAGGTTCTCGCTCGTAGAGCTCAGCAGAAAACACCTTCGCCAGCGCATGATTAAAACTATAAAGCCCCACAAGGCGATTTCTTCGACCAAAGTCGCCATCCACCGGATAAAATGTGCGCTGCACAAATGCAGGCTCTTCGCGCCAAAACCCCTCTGGGAATGTCGCACGCGCCGAGCCAACCAGCTCAAAGCCCAGATCCCCCGCCCAATACCAACGTGCGCCCAGCAGCTCCGAACAGAGCGCATACACTCCATTTAGCAGGCCACGCTCACCATCTGCAGCAACATAGACGCGGGCCCCTTCACGATGGATCGAAAATGAACCATCTCCCGCCCGACACCGAACACGTCCAGAATCCCCCAAATAAATCGCAGACTTCGGGCGGCTTTCAGTTGCAGTCACGATTTCCAAGTCCACTCCGTAGCGAAGTGCAAATACCTCACGAAAATCTTCTACCGCCGCCAACAGGGCGGCACCTGGTTGCGCAGGAACGACCAACGTGCGAATCGATTCCAACGACAGCTGACTCGACCCTAGCAAGCGCTCGACTCGCCATTCACCCGACCGACTCGACTGCGCAGAAAGCGGCAATACACCAATGAAAAGGCACAACGAGAAGACTAAGTGATACAAGCGCATACAAAAAATAAAGAATCAGCCCGCCAGAAAGAGAGCAATCAGACCGAGAAAACAAAAGAGCACGCCACAGAAAGGTCGAATTTTATTCAGCGACTTCAGCGTATAATGATCAGGCACCCGCTTTGCAAAAAATATAGAAAGAAACGTCATCTGCCCCCACCACCAACTGACACCGATCAATCCACCCAGCATGACAGACGGCACGAGCTGCCAACTCGGCGGGTGAGTCACATACACTCCAGTCGCCAGAAGCACTGCCATCGCAGTCGGTAAGCGCATCGGCATCGCCAATGCGCGATTAAATGCGATGCGAAACAGCATCGTTGCCGAGGGTAAATCCCCCGTATCATCCAGCATCTCGACTCGCCTTGTGCGAAAAAACTTAACCGCCATGTAGCCCAACACAAACACAGCAAACACATGCATGCCTAGGCGTAAAAAAGAAAGATGCCTCGACATCATCATCAAGCCAGGCACCGACACAAACAGCCAAATCAATTGGGACAATGCAAACCCCAGACCAACCGCGCACACTTGCCGCTTCGTTCCAATAGCACCGACTTTAGCCAACCAAACCGTCCCAGGGAACAGCACGAGTGACAGGATAAATCCAGCTGTAATTCCCTCTAGCATACTTAAATAGCATTGATGCCGTGTTTCCAAGAAAGAGCAAGCCAGTCCGATTGCATCCGAAAAAGTGGAGCACAACCGTATTCGCCAAAAAGTTTTCCTTGCCCCTGCTGGATAGCAACACAAGCTCAACAGCTTGCATCTTGCAAATTACGCCAATTAATGCTCTTTATTAGCATTAAGAATACACCCACAATGTCCGCATCCGTATTTCAATTACTCTATTTGAGCTCCGCGAAACCGGAACTCACAGAAGAGTCACTGCTCCAGATTCTTTCGGAATCTCAGCAGCGCAATGCTGCGATCGACATTACTGGGCTACTCCTCCACTCCGATGGCAACATCATTCAGGTCATTGAAGGCGAACAAACCGTCGTCGAACGACTATTCGCCAAGATCGAAAAAGACACACGGCACCACCAAGTCATTGTGCTCTCTCGAAAACTCGTTACCAAGCGCGACTTCCCAGAATACAAGATGGGCTTTAAGCGAGCAACCTCACAGCGACTCGCAGAGGAACTACCTGGATTTTCCGACATCGTCGAAAAACGACAACTACCGCAGGCAACGCTCGACGGTCTGTCACGACACGTCGAAATCTTCCTAAAAACATTTGCCCGCTCGACACGCCTCGAACGCTAAGCTTCGCTTAGACGAGATCGAAACGTTCGATGCCCTTGCGCACCTCTGATAAGAAGGCAGCAGCACCCACGCCATTGATCCAACGATGATCGAAGGTGAGCACCAAAGAGGCCACCTCCATCATGCTACCATCTTTAGACTTAGGATCTGGTAGCGTATAAGGCGCACCGATAAATATCGTCGCAACCGAAGGTGGCACCACGATTGGAATCGCAGAGCGGACATTGTAAGCACCCATGCTAGAGATCGAAAGCGACACACGATTCTTCGAATCCACCTCGCCATGGCGCGTGCGACGTAGTGAATTGTTGAATACGTCTGTGAACACATCCCACTCCATGGTGTTTGCGCTCTTCACGACCGCAGTCTCCAGCGCATCACCAGGTAACGCCACGGCCATACCAAGATCAAAACGATCCGGATCATAGATCAACTCTTCGCCACGAATAATTGAGGCGAAGCGCTCATGTTTATGCATCGCCTGCACCACTGCCCAAGCAGCCATCGTCGCAGTCGAAAGCGTGCCACCGGAGGTTTCCTTACTACGTAAACGTGCGTCGCGAACCGCTTCCCAACGGCAAGTCATCTCAATCGTAGCAGGAATGATGCCCTGCAAGGATTTGACCGCCTCTAAGGAAAGACCTGCTGTTTTCTTCAGCACAGCGCCTCCCGCAGCTACAACAGGTGCAGCCTTCACAGCGACAGCCGCAGCCCCCGACATCTGAAGCGGAACCAATTCTTGTCCAACGGAAACTTCGTCCTCCTCGGCGATCAACCACTCGCCAAGAATGCCATCCTCATCACATTCGATCGGGAATACGGCCTTATCCGTCTCCACTTCACAGAGCGGATCGTCGGCTTTCACCGCCTCACCAGCTTCCTTCAAGATCGAAACGACGCGTGCGACGCGGATCCCCTCGCCGAGAATCGGGACAGTGATCATTTTGGTCGCACTCGGAGCATTGTTCGATTCAGCAGTCATAGAGTCTTCAATAGGTGTTTGGATCGATTCCATTGCCCCCGCCTTCGACTGGAGCGAAGACTCCAAGGTCGTCGAAAGCAAGCGATCCAAGGCGGCAGTGATTCGCGCTTGGTCAGGAAGCGCGGCGTATTCATAAATCGGATTAAAGCCCACATGCACATCGTCTTTGGACACGATCACTGGGGGCGTTTTCAAGCATTGCAGCACCGTATGGTCGCTGCACATCTCTGCGACGATCATTTGGCCTACACTCGCGCTAATGTTGTCTTCTTGGACGATTAATAAGCGGCCCGTCTTGCGCACAGACGCGGCCACCGCCTTTTTATCCCAGGGTGCTATCGAGCGCAGATCGATCAGTTCAACATCGAGGTTGGAGTTCATCGCCTCTAAAGTCTCTTCGACTAACTCGACACAATTCCCCCAAGTGACCAGCGTGAGCAACTCCCCAGAACGCACCAGTCGCGCTTGCCCAAGTGGAATCGCTTCAACCGACTTCGGCGCAGGCAACTCCGCCCACATCAAATGCTTCGGCAGGAGAATAATCGTAGGGTCCTCGCCATGCAGTGCAGTCCAGAAAAGTCCCGCAGCATCGCCAGGGGTCGATGGCACGACCACCCGAATGCCAGGCACACGCGCAAAAGACGCCTCTCCCGCCTGACTATGCCATAAAGCACCGCCCGGGAGATAGCCACCGCAGGGTGCGTAAATCACCAAGGGGCACTTCCATTGCCCAAAACTGCGCCAACGCAGTGTCGCCATATTAGACACCAACTGGTTCCACCCCGGATAGATAAAATCAACAAATTGAATCTCGAAACAAGGACGCTTTCCATACGAAGCCAAGCCGACGGCGACCCCCATGATGGTGGACTCTGCCAAGGGCGAATTCACCGCACGCTCCGGATCCTTCGTCGATAGGCCTTTCGTTAAATTAAACACTCCGCCTTTTGGATCAGCGATATCTTCACCAAAGAAGACCACGTCCGGCAGTGCATCCATCGCTGCGTGAAAGGTGCGATTCACCGCATCGAGCATGCGGCACGGTGCATCCAATTGAATGTCCGCCGCAGGGGCGGGATTGGCTGAACCAGTCAAATGTAAGGCGCACTCTTCGCCCAATGGATCCGTTTGACCGTTAGCACGGCGATACTCGGCACGGATCGCTTCGCGCAGTTTCTCCTCCTGAGCAGTCGCCTCAGCCTCTGTGAGTATACCATCTGCAATGAGTTGGCTTTGAAATAAACTGATCGGATCGCGCTCATGCATCGCTTCGAGCTCATCTGCGGCGCGATACATCCGTTGATCATCGGCACTGGAGTGATTTGAGAATCGCTCCACATCACACCATATAAAAGCAGGTCCTTGCCCGGATCGAGCCTGCTCCACCGCGACTCGGCCAGCCTCTGCCACTGCCTCGACATCACTGCCATCCACTCGTATCCACTCGCTACGATCCAGCACTCCCAGTGCGATCGGATTCGTTTGCGTCGTCGATGTGCTGATTGCGATGCGATTATCCTGCACCACAAAAACCATCGGCAACTTCCGCTCTTTAGCAAAGCAGACCGCTTCGTAAAAATCGCCTTGTCGCGCAGACGCTTCACCCAACGATGCATACACTACATTGGGCTTACCATCGAGTTGGATCCCCCATGCCGCACCACAAGCGGGTAACAAATGCACACCCACCGGCGATGGATGGCTCCAAATATTCAATTTACGATCACTAAAGTGCCCCGTCAATTGACGACCACCGCTGGACGAGTCCCGCTTCGCATAAAACGCGAGCGCCAAATCGTAATCACTCATGCCACGCTGCGTGCAAAATGCGCGATCACGATAATACGGGAACGCATAGTCATCGGCTTCGAGATGCAGCGCGATACCTGCAAGTGCCTCGTGCCCCATACCTGAAATATGAAACCAGCCCTTCCCCTGGCGAATCAGGCTCTGCTCACGCAGGTCACCAAGGCGACTACGCCATAGAACACGTAATAAAGATTTCCGTGTTTCGGGATCTAACTGCGAGCTCATTTCTAAATTTTCGTTGGGCATTTCTATAATAAAAAACAGCGAGTCTAAATTCGTAAAACACGCCTAACTCAGCCAATAAAGAATAGCCGGATTGCCCCTGCAAGGACGAATCAGAGGCTATTTCAAACGAAAAAGGCCCGGACGCCTACCCAGCGCCCGGACCTCACTACTACCCTCTATACTAACCAAATTTTCTTAAACAGTATGAGATAAGTTGGCCTAATCAAGGAAAACTTCAAGTTTAGCGCACCTAATGACTTTTACTTATCGCCCCCTTCAGTAACCCTACTGAAGACAGTTCAAGGACCAACCATCAATAACTATTTTAAGATACGATGTAAGGCTGCACTCATGTCCTTGATGCGGTATGGCTTAGGCACGACAGCCTTAAATCCAGCAGCCTCAAACTCGGACATCACATTTGAAGTTGAGTAGCCACTAGAAGCCACCGCAATGATATCAGGATCATACTCGTTTAAGATACGACAAGCCTCTTCACCACCCATTCCGCCTGGCACAGTCAAATCAAAGACCACTGCATCGAATGGATTACCCGCTTCTTTTGCTTTTTTATAAGCCTCAATCGCTTCATCACCATTGGTCGAAAATTCCACCTCATAGCCTAGCACCTGCAAGATCTCTCCGGCCACCATCATCATGGCCTCCATATCGTCCATGACCAGAATGCGGCCATGGCCTTGATATATCCGGTTGTCCTCGTCCTGCTCCACAGGAGCCGATGCCACGGCTTCGATCGCCTTTGGTAAATACACCTTAAATGTGGTGCCTTCCGATACTACAGAATCGACAGTCAGCAGACCATTGTGGCTCTTAATAATCGAATAGGAGGATGCAAGGCCTAGGCCATTGCCATTTTTCTTTGTGGTGAAATATGGATCGAAGATACGCTTCAAGTTCTCTGGGGTAATACCAACACCCTGATCTTGCACTGCGATACAGACATAATCACCCGGCGCGAGCGGAGGAAGCATCCCGCGGCGAATGTGCTCACAAGTCAAACTCAGGCAAATAATCCCACCATCTGGCATCGCTTGGTCGGCATTGATAATGAGATTATTCACCACTTGGCTGATTTGCCCCTTATCCGCATCGACTGCCCAAAGGTTCGCATCCTTATGCACTTCGCATTTCACATTCGAACCACGAAGTATGAACTTGGCACTATCTTCAACCAATTGATCGATCGTAGTCGCTTCCAAATTCGGCGTGCCCCCCTTCGAGAAAGTAAGTAACTGCTGCGTTAATGAGGTCGCCTGTAACGCAGCTGTCTCCGCAGCAAGCAGTTTCCCCGAACCTGGGTCTCGCTCGCTCATACTCATACGCACCATTGAGATATTCCCCAAAACAGCAGTCAGAATGTTATTAAAATCGTGCGCAATCCCACCGGCCAATAAACTAATCGAATGCAACTTCTCAGTCTGGAGCAGGTCCTCCTCCGCACGTTTCTGTGTCGTCACATCACGCAACACGACCACACAACCATGGTCCATCGAATCGTCCTCTAAGATGCTACGAACTTCAACAGCCACTAAGACCTCTGAGCCATCTCCCTTCGATAATGGAATGCCTAGCTCAGGTGCGATTTCGGCGCACTCACTCGATAACAATACTCCAATAGGGTCTGTGATTAAATTGCCAGTTTGGGGGTGCCGCAGCTTCAACACATCTCCGAGCCGACGCCCGCACGCCGTTTCCAAACTCACACTAGTCATCGCCGATGCAGCTTGATTCATTCGCTCAATCACACCATCGGGGCTCACGGCAATCACTGCGTCGGCGATCGAATCAAGTGTCACAGCGAGGCGCTCTGTCTCTCGGCGTAAACCAAGCTCTGCACAACGGCGCAAAGTCACATCGCGTAGACTCACGAGTAAGGCATTCTCACCTTCCCACACCAAATCCACTGCGTGCAATTCGACGATGCGTGTGCTATTATCCCCCGCTGGAATCTCTAGCTCAATACAGGCCCCACGCTCCACCTCAAACGGGAAGACCTCTCCGACCAGTGACTCTGCATCTGCCTCCAAGAGCTTAGCCGCTGCTGGGTTGAGAAACTTAATCTCATAGCCCTCAGTCAAAATCAACATGGCGTCGACATTCGCATCAAAGATCCGACGCAACAGCACGGCATTATGCTGCACCTCCCTGGCATGCGCCTCCGCACGATTCAAAAGATTCGACCGCTCGATCGCATAACGAATCGAGCGGCGTAGCACTTCACCGCTCAAACGATCCTTAAACAGATAGTCTTGCGCTCCAGCCTTCAGTGCCTCCAACGACAGCTGCTCATCATCCGCTCCAGTCAGCACGATAATCACCTCATCGCGAGCGACAGCGGACACCGCCTCCAAGGTATCAATCCCAGAACTGTCAGGCAAAGACAGGTCCAACAACACGAGGTCAAAAGTCTTTTCTTGCAACGCCTGCACTCCATCCGCAAGGCGTTTCACTAAGCTAATATCAAAACTGAGATTTGATAGTTCCAGATACTCATTCACCAGGTCAGCATCAGCTGAATTATCCTCGAATAGTAATATCCGAATATGCTCTTCCGATTCCTTCACCATAGTCATATAATATAATCCCTATAAAGCTCTATTCAGGCTCACAAATCAACCTCTTATCGAAGACGTCTCCAGCTTAGCAAGCGTCACATAAAAGGTGCTCCCCTTATCTACTTCAGAGGCCACCCAGATCCGACCGTGATGTTGCTCCACGATCTTCTTACAAACAGCCAGACCAATCCCTGAGCCATCAAACTCGTCGCGTGTATTGAGCCGACGAAACACATTAAAGAGTAAATCCTGATGATCTGCGTGTATACCGATTCCATTATCTTGAATCGACACCACCCAACGCTCAGGTTCCCCTGCAATATGACCATCCGCAAAACCGACTGCCACACGCGGCATGCTGCCTTCCCGATGAAACTTAATCGAGTTGGCCAACAGATTTTGAAACAAGCGAATCAATCGATTGCGATCCCCCAACACCACTGGCGAATTATTGATATCCACGGTCACCTCCGCTCCGACATTCTTAATCGCGACTTCTAAATTACTAATAGCGCCCTCAAGCACATCATCCAATGCGACTGGCTCGAAACTACGCTCAGAACGCCCCAGGCGTGAATACGATAGTAAGTCTTCAATCAACCCACGCATTCGATCCGCGCCCTCGCAGGCATAATTGATATAACGCTGTGCACGTGCATCCAGTAAGTCTGGCGAGCGCTCCTGCAGTAACCTCAAGTAACTACTGATCATACGTAACGGCTCACGCAAATCATGTGAGGCCACTGAAGCAAAGCTTTGTAACTCTGCATTCGAATCCTTCACCTGCTCCAGAGTCGCAGTAAGACGCTCCTGCTGAGCCTTCATCACAGTCACATCACGCGCAATGGCATAGATACGCCGCTCATGAGTATTCACCACATAACGCCACGACAACCAGATGTAGTTCCCATTTTTACAGCGAAACCTATTTTCAAACAACTCCCCCGCAGCTCCAGCCAATCCAATTACCTGCTCCACTAATTGCCGCGTGCGTGCCAAATCATCCGCGTGTAAGAAATCCCAATACAGGTGCCCCTGTAGCTCCAACGGCTCAAACCCCAGCACAGAACGACACACAGGGTTCACCCATTGAACGTAACCATCGTAATCCTGCTCCAAATGAATCTCCGAAGACAGAGGCAAAAACTTTGCCATACATAACTGGGGCGAACCAATTCCAAACGCATCCCCAGCGTCACTCCCGCCAGACACTTCCGCAACGAGGCAGCACGTGCCAGAAAGCATCCGAGCATCAGCGCTCAATTGCCCCTGCATACGCAACCACCGCCCCTTCCCATGAAATCGCACTTCTAATTCAAACAACTCGTCAAACTCGCCGGTCTGCCGCTGCGCACGATCAAAAGCATCCAGTAATCGACGATGCGCGTCTTCCTCAAAGCGCACCAAGAAATCTGCCACTGCCAGCGCTTGCCCAAAAGGCACACCAATCAAGCCACTTGCCCGCGCATCGCACGTAATCGTATCATCCAAATCCCAAGACCACACACCCAAGGCAGTCACATCGAGCGCATTGCGCAACACTGCGTTCTCTGCCTGCAAAGCAGTCAGTTGCTCTCTTAACGCATCAGACTCAGCAGAAATGTTATCGGTCAGGCTCATTCACAGACTTAAAAATTTTAATCGTCACACAGGTTAATACCCGCTATGTGTAAAGACAACTTCTTATGCAATGAGCATTCCCTTATGTCCGTTCTCACTGGTCACAGCGTCGTAAAGTTTTTCAACCTACCCTTTAACGAAGTGGAGGTTGAGAACTGGGCAACCGCACAAAGGGACATCCTAGTCGACCAGCCCACCTTCGCGCAGCTATTTACCACACCCGAATGTAGTAGACACGCCAAAGAGATCATGGAAATCGTGCAGATCTATGCACACGCCCCTACGATCGTCGGTTGCTCAGCCAGCGGCTTAATCGCCGATCAGCAGGAAATCGAAAATGAAGCCGGCTTCTGCATCGCACTCTACCATCTGCCCGAGACACAGGTGCGCGCGATACACCTACCACTCGAATCCTTCGGCACTACCAATCGCGTCGAAAAACTACGCGCCGCCCTCGGGGCAAATCCACAAGCTGTTAACGCATGGACCCTATTTGCCTCCTCCGAAAGCATTGGCAACGAAGCATGGCTACCAGACTGGGATCAAGCCACTGAGCACCACACCACGATCGGCGGATTCGCCTGCGCGGCTCCCAATGACCGTGAATCCACCCTATACCTCAATGGATCCGTGCTCACAGAGGGCGCAGTCGCACTCGGACTCGAAGGAGCCGTAACCATTGAACCGCTCGTTTCACAAGGCTGTCGCCCCGTCGGCTCACCGTGGACAGTCACACAGGCGCATGACAATGTGATACACCAAATCGGCAACCGCCCGATTCTGGAAGTCTTACGCGACACCCTAGAGGGCCTGTCACAAAAAGAGCAACTACAAGCCCGCGGCAACATCTTCATTGGACTCGTCCTCGATGAATACAAAAACAACTTTCGAACCGGCGACTTCCTCGTCCGCAACCTAGCGGCCATTGACCCTAAAACCGGAGCCGTCGCCATCGCGACTCCCCTGCGCATCGGCCAGAACCTTCAATTTCAAATTCGCGATGCCAGCACCGCATCTGCAGACTTCGAACAGCACCTACAAGCCAAAGCCAAAGAGTTAGCAAATCGCACCATCTACGGGAGTTGCCTGTGCGACTGTATCGGCCGAGGCACCTCACTCTACGGCGTGCCTGATCACGATGTCAGCATGATCCACGACATCTACCCCGATCTCCCCATCGTCGGGCTGTTTTGTAACGGCGAATTTGGCCCGAGCAAGAACCGCACGCTGCTCCACGGCTACGCTGCAAGCCTGGGTCTTTTTGTAAAGCGCGAGTGACTACCCCCTAGTCTCGACGACCGAGGCCACAAGAATGAAGGAGCTGCGAGACGTGAACCTCGTTCGCACGAGTTTGCTACACGGTCAAAAAAACAGTAGAGATGTGACGCCAGTCACGTCCACGCATGCCATGACGCACCTGCCGAGACGCGAACCTCGTTCGCACGAGTTTGCTACACGGTCAAATAAATCGTAGAGATGTGACGCCAGTCACGTCCACGCATGCCATGACGCAACTGCCGAGACGCGAACCTCGTTCGCACGAGTTTGCTACAGAGTCAAAAAAACAGTAGAGATGTGACGCTAGTCACGTCCACGCATGCCATGACGCAACTGCCGAGACGCGAACCTCGTTCACACGAGTTTTCTACACGGTCAAAAAAATCGTAGAGATGTGACGCTAGTCACGTCCACCGATGCCATGACGCAACTGCCGAGACGCGAACCTCGTTCGCACGAGTTTGCTACACAGTCAAAAAAATCGTAGAGATGTGACGCCAGTCACGTCCACGCATGCGATGACACAACGACTGAGAACTGAGCGGTCCACGCACAAAAAAAAGCGAGGAAACGTGTCGCCACATTTCCCCGCTTGAAAATTACTGCCCCGATCAGAAGATCGGAAGCGATCAATTAGTCCTTCTTCAACTTACTCTCGGAAGCAATCTCAGGGCCTCCTTGAGCAATCGCACGGCGACGTAGACGCAATGCATTCAAGCGGATGAAACCACTCGCATCGTCTGGATTGTAATCGCTATCAACACCTTCCATCGAAGCGATATCTTCATCATAGAGAGACAATGGTGACTTGCGACCGACTGTAGTGACGTTGCCCTTATAAAGCTTCAAGCGCACGGTGCCAGTGACTGTCTTTTGAGAATCATCGATCAACGCCTGAAGCGCTTCACGCTCTGGCGCATACCAGAAACCATTGTAAACAAGTTCCGCATAACGAGGAATCAACCCATCACGTAGGTGCGCTAGTTCGCGATCCATTGTGATGCTCTCCATGTTGCGGTGCGCCTGCAGCAAGATCGTGCCCCCCGGAGTCTCATAGACGCCACGGCTCTTCATGCCGACGAAGCGATTTTCAACGATGTCCACACGACCGATGCCATGCTTACCTGCAACAGCGTTGAGGTGCTTCATGACTTCCGCAGGGTTCATTGTAACACCATCCACTGCCACACAGTCACCACGCTCGAAATCGAGTTCGATATATTGTGCTTCATCTGGAGCATCCTCTGGATCAACAGTCAGCTTATACATCCCCTTGTTGTCCGGAGTGGTAGGATCGAAATAGGTATCTTCCAAGATACCAGCTTCGTAGGAAATATGGAGCAAGTTGCGATCCATCGAGTAAGGCTTCGAAGCGCTCGCTTCGACGTCGATGTTATGCTCACGGCAATAGTCGATCATCTCGGTGCGCCCTGGAAATGCCTTACGGAAGACCTCCATACGCCACGGTGAAATGATTTCCAACTCTGGTGCCAGTGCCGCATAACCAAGCTCGAAACGAACCTGGTCGTTGCCCTTACCAGTCGCACCGTGAGCGACAGCATCTGCGCCTTCGCGCTGAGCGATTTCAACGTGCGCCTTGGAGATCAGCGGACGTGCGATCGAAGTGCCAAGTAAGTATTGGCCTTCATAGATCGCATTCGCACGCATCATTGGGAAAATGAAATCACGAGCGAACTCTTCAACGAGATCCACCGTGTAGTGAGCTGATGCGCCAGTCGCCTTAGCTTTTTCGGCCAAACCGTCTAGCTCTTCCTCTTGGCCAACGTCGGCCGCGTAGGTGATGATTTCGGCGTTGTAGTGCTCCTTGAGCCAGCTAACGAGGACGGAAGTGTCGAGACCCCCTGAGTATGCGAGAACGATTTTCATAGTAACCTAAGGAGTTAGGCGAACCCACCAAAGAGGCAAGCGGAAATGCAACGAGGTATCGAAGATTGAGGGAGGGCTGGCCTCCGCGCCGGCCGCCGAGCCAAAGCACCGAGCAGAAGCACCGAGCAGAAGCACCGAACCAACGTAAGACCGTTTTGCAGAAGTTATGATCTCTTCGATCAATAAATCTCATTGAGCGAACTTGCGCGATATTCGCACGCAGCATGATTTGTGAAAAGTGCCGTAGTCTCATAAAGAGCTACCGAGAGTGTTGATGGATTTGAGAGGGACAGCCTCCGCGGTGCGCTAGTCCTAAGCTGAGGGTCGGCGGACGAAGCGGAGCTCGTCCCTCCCCCAGAACGCCAGACACAAAAAAAGCCCTCCGGACAACCGGAGGGCTTTTGAAAATAAGATTTCTTTACGATCTAAATCAGGCTAGGCCCAATTAGAAGGAGAAGAGAAGTTCAACAGCACCTACGAGCTCTTCGTAGTCGTCGAGATCATCAAGATCACCATCGATGTAGTTGATTTCTGTAACAAGAAGCAGGTTGTCTGTGAACGCGTAGTTATGAGCGATTGTGTATTTGAAGAACTCCAGATTTTGATCAATGACGCCACCGTCATATTCAAAGTAGCTGAAACGACCAGTCACCGAAGCAACGTCGCTATAAGCGTAGTTAGCCATCAAAAGACCGCTCAAGTGATCAACGTCATCAGACTCATCAGCGAAAGCAAGATCCCATGCTCCAGGATTCTCAGTGTTGCCGACATTCACTTCACCAGCGAAGAACCATACACCTGTTTCATAGGTAACGTAAGTGTTAAGGAGGTATGTGTCACCCTCATCAGCATCTTCGTAGACACCACCAATGAAGCCAGTGAAACCGTCACCAAACGCATGAGCAGCAGCAAGTTCAACAGCGTAAGAGCTGTCGCCATCGCGCTTAGGACCACCAAGACGGTCACCATCGACATCAAAAGCCTCATCTTGAACCGACAGACCATAGAACGAGTCATCAGTTTCGTATGTTACTTTAACACCTTGCGCATAGCCAGGAAGCGCAGAACCATCTGCGCCAGTGTTCGACGCATATGCTGTCGAATATTGGTAGAGGCCAGTTGGCTCAAATGCTTCAAATCCAAGCATCGAAGCATAACGACCAGCAGTCACTGCTGTGCCCTCGAAATCACCATCGAAGTGGTAAGTTACGAATGCTTGCTCGACGAGATCATCATCATCATCAAAATCGTAGTCATCATCGCGGTCACCTTCATATTGAAGATCGATTTGAGCAGTTACTGGATCGAAATCAAACAACCAGTCAATCTCAACTTGATCGATTTGGAAGCTGTTATCAGAACCATCACCAAGGAAGTCTGAATCGACGTCTGTGTGGGAGTAGGACATGTCTACAAAGCCTTCGAAAGAAAGGAAATCGTTGATAACGATTTCACCCATCGAAAAGCTAGAAGCTGCAAGGAATGCAGATGCGATAGCAATTTTGTTTTTCATAGTGTAGTTTGTTTTGTTTGTTTTGTTTGTTTGTTCCCGAAGCAAACAGCACCACTCTATTGAGCGGATTTATTTGCTTTGAAATTTGGTTTTTGAACGGTCAGCACCTTACCGCCCCTAAAACTAACCTTACCGCGTAGCGCATTTTTGTCCGCGCGGATACTAGTTTCATAATAGAAGACTTCATCCACACGTGGCTTCAGAGAATCCACTGAACGCGGGGGAGAGCCCAAGGCCTCAATCACCTTGCTCATCGACACACCAGGACGAATCTCTGCCCACTGGTCTTCTTCCGTCCAGCGCAGGTTGCGCCAGGCACTGTTCGCTAAAATATCAAAAGTCGCCTTATTTCCTAAAATGCTAGATTCGTTACTAGCGCTGTTCGCTGCCAAGACCTTTACTTCCTTCGTCTCTTGCTCCGCTTCGGCCAAACGTGTTTCGAGCTCTGCAATACGTGCCTCCGAGACACTAGAAGCAGCAGGTGCCGGCGCTTTTTCAGCTGCAGCTAAACGCGCTTCCATCTCTACAAGACGGGCTTCGAGACGCGCCATACGCTCCTCAGTTGCAGCCGAATCGGCAGCGAAAGAGGGAGTGAGCAATGCTGACGCAAGAAGCGCAGCAACAAGGGCATTAGGTAAGGTAATACGCATAGATCGGTGGCATAAAGGAGTTTAAGACCGTAAATGGCAAGTAAAAAAATAACCGTTTACCTCCCCAAAAACCATCCTCATATAGAATACATCAGGGCTAAATCCACATCCAAAAACGCACTTACAGCAGACTCAAACATGCAAAAAACACTCCGACTTCGACGATACGGCGCCCTGTTCGCACTCATTGCAGTGATATTAGGCGCATTTGGTGCGCATGCGCTCAAAGGCACACTCATCGAAAATGGCACCTTCAGCACATGGGAGACCGCAGTGCGCTACCAAATGTGGCATGCCCTCGCACTCATATTACTATCACTAATGCCCGAGCAACAGCAAGCGCCTCGCCTGACCGGCAACTGCTTCATCGTTGGCATACTCCTCTTCTCTGGCTCCCTCTACCCACTCGCACTCGGCGGCCCCAGTTGGCTGGGCCCCATCACACCACTCGGCGGACTATGCCTAATCATCGGCTGGGTGCGACTCGCTCGCTCCTGCACAGCAAAAAACATCTTACAGGGATAGATTCAGCCGTCCAGCGAGGCTTCAGGATCATTCGCGTAGATTCGGGGGATTCGTAGTTAGAATACATCGGTTCGGTGCGATTGCCCTGTCCTTTTAACTACGACGGAGGCCTGCGGCACGACTGAGCTCGCCGAAGTCCGGAGATGGCGAAGCAATCACGCAAGTCTTCGCGAATAGAGGATGCGAGTCGTCGATCATTTGAACTATAATCTACAAAATAGGATCCGACTAAGATCTGCCTAAATAGACGCAAGCACCAGATCTATAGGGCATTGGAGTCAATCAGCCATGCATAGGAGACTTAATGCGCGGCAGCATAAACGAATACCGACGCCTTCAGACGAAGATAGAGCGAACGATTGCAACAATCTGCATCTCACACATGAATTATATTCAACGCAGTAGAGACTTTCCGCCCTTGAAATCAGATTCACACATAAGTTAGCTATAAACCCTATGTCTAACACACTCGAAGCACTCAAAAAGATCACTACCGTCGTTGCCGACACAGGCGACTTTGCCACACTCGAGGCCTATGCGCCTCAAGACGCGACAACCAACCCGTCGCTCATACTGAAAGCCCTCCAACAAGAAGCATACCTCCCCGTCCTTGACGCAGCCATCGAGGCAACCAAGGACTCCGACAAGAGCGGCGAAGCGCTCATTGACCTTGTCATCGACCACCTTTTAGTCGGGTTTGGCCAAAAAATCCTGGAAATCGTGCCAGGCCGCGTCTCCACCGAGGTCGATGCCTGCCTCTCATTCGACGTCGACAGCACCGTAGCCAAAGCTCGCGAATTAATCGCACTCTACGAATCGAAAGGCACACCGCGTGAGCGTATTCTAATCAAGATGGCCTCCACATGGGAAGGCATCCGCGCGGCCGAGATCCTCGAAAAGGAAGGCATCCGCTGCAACATGACGCTCCTCTTCTCTCTCGTGCAAGCCGTAGCCTGCGCCGAAGCGGGCGCACAACTGATCTCTCCCTTCGTTGGGCGTATTCTTGATTGGTATAAAGCCAATACCGACATCGACTACACCGCAAAAAATGACCCAGGCGTCGTCAGCGTCGGCGAAATCTACACTTACTATAAAAAATTCGGCCATACCACCGAGGTCATGGGCGCAAGCTTCCGTAACATCGGGGAAATCCTCGAGCTAGCCGGCTGCGACCTACTGACGATCAGCCCAGGCCTACTCGAAGAGCTGCAAGGCATGAACGCCGAAGTGCCACGCAAGCTCGACCCCGAGACTTCAAAGCAAGCCGACATCGAAAGGATCGAAATCACGGAGGCAGCTTTCCGCTGGCTACTCAACGAAGATGCGATGGCCACAGAGAAACTCGCCCAAGGCATCCGCGTATTCGGACAAGACATGCTCAAGGTGCGCGCGATCGTCCAAGCGAAGCTCGCTTAGCCAATTCTTGGCCAAGCCTAGTTTTCCATCCCGCGGGCACTACGTGCGCCTGCGGGATTTTTTGTTTTTTTGAGACAGGGACCGCGCTCCCTCCTAAGAATCAATTTCATTTCGTAGCGACCTTGCGCCAGCAAGGTCGAGCGTTACACCCGAGTATCAATCGACAGCACTCGCGTGCAATCGCTACAGCAACGAACAATGATTTAGGGCCCGACAAAATTCCCGGCACTACTTTCCACCGCCTTTGACGACACACAAAAAAGCCCGCGACTGATCGCGGGCTTTTGAAAATAGCGAAACTGCGAGTCAGTGCATTCACCACTCACCAGTATCGAACCAGAGCAGTCTAGCTGCCTGGGTTGACCTCAATCAATTCACATTCAAAAATCAGCGTGTCACCTGGCTTGATCGCGCCACCTGGACGCGGCGAGTTGCCGTAGCCCAAGTCACTCGGAATATAGAGGATGATCTTACCGCCAGCTCCGACCTTTGTAAGCCCTTCGCCAAAGCCCTTAACTACACCATTCAATGGAAAGGTTGCAGGCGTGCCGCGATCATACGAACTATCAAACTGCGTGCCATCGATCAAAGTGCCCTTATAGTGAACGAGCACACTGTCCGTCATCGAAGGCTTTGCATCCGAACCGGGCTCGAGCACTTTGTAGTGCAAGCCGGACTCACTTTTCTGAACATCAGCATCCGCGACCAGCTCAGCAAAGAATGCCTCACCGACGGCCTTATTCTCTGCCGCTGCCGCTGCACCAGCGGCTTCAGCAGCAGCTTGCGCCACAGCAACGCGCTTTTGGATAAACTCTTGGAACGCAGGCATCTTAGCCTCCATCGAAGGATCCGGAACTGCCGCGCTCGCACCCGCAATAAACCCCTTAGTGATTGCTGCGGCATCGTCCGAACCGAAACCGAGCTGTTCAAGGCCAGACTGTGCGACCATCACTAAACCAATTTTTTCCAGCGATGCTTCATCAATCGGAGGCAGCTCTGCTGTTTCTTCCTGAACCGCTTCAGCACGTGCAGCTGCCTGCGCAAATGCGGCTTGCATTGCCTCCTGAGGAAAATCCTGAATTTTCAACTCGCCCGAAAGCCCCTTTTCCAAGCCACCCGCGATTGCAGCAATACCTGCATCATCGAGCTTAAGCGTCGCCACACCGCCACCTTGCGCAGTGAGGTAACCGACCATCTCGACTAGCTCAGCCTCTGACAATTCCACGGCAGCTGCCGCAGGTAATTGAACCGCAACTGGCTCAGACACAGCAACCGCCTCGACGGCGACTTCTTCAGCGGCAGAGAGCCCTGAGCCCAGCACAAGCGCTGAGCCAATAATAAGAGTAGATTTCTTTAACATATGGATTTTTGTATTTTGTTTTGGGATTAAAAAAGATGCCACATACCGTTAAGCAAGCACCTGTAAGGTCAACACGCATCGCATCGCACCTCCCAATTTAGCGTATGCTACTTAGTTCAGTCAGCGAACCACGAAAAGAGTTCCACTAGCATGAAGCCGCGCCCTTCGATACTTATTAATGAAACACGTTCCTTCGCAGCGCCTGAATCACCGCAAGATCGCCCCAATTTGAGCCACGCAGCCCATGTTCCTTCGCCGGGTGCTTTCGCCTACACTCGACTTGCCAAGCCCCCGTAAAGCCACGCACGAACTCAGCTGACCCCAAGATCACCCCATCCGTAAAATAGCGCACACGGCAACGCAACATTGCAGCCTTAGGCAATTGCCCATCCTCCGCCTCCAACACCTTCAACGCCCGCTCGCGAGACATTCCCCGCAAGCCTGAATCCGACGCATGCTTACCAAAAATCAACATCCGATGCGCACGTAAAGCCGCATCAACATCTTTCGCACCGTGATCCCTCCAAATATAAATCAGCCCCCGTTCTGCCTCAGCAACCCCGACCACTGCCTCCGAATAACCACAGAAACGGTAATCCTTCGGATCATCGACCAAGCCAGCACGCACAGGGTTTAAGTCGATATAAGCCGCCATCGTTTGCAGGGGATTTCCCTCCCCCTCGACCAACACTGATTTAAAGCGATCCGCCCACAGGGTGCCGTAACGCTGATGCGACTTATTATACCAAGCGGTGAATCGCTGTTTCACCGTCTTCATAAACTCAGAGACATCAAACATCCGCGCCAGCAACTTACGCCGAACCAATTCCGCCCCCTCGCCCCCGGCACGTAGTTCAGCGCTCATTAACGCCGCAGAAGCCTCCTGATATTTAGTAGGCTTGGGGTAGAGCACCTGATAGCGACGCATCAACTCTGCATCCGAAACCGAAGGCGCATCCGGAACTTCCAGCAGCACATGAAAGTGATTCGACATGATACAATACGTCAGCACCTTCACACCGCAAAAGTCTGCCACCTGGCGAATCATCTTCCGCAAGACTTCCTTCTCGCGATCTTTAAACAGTAGTTCCCCATTCACCGTGCGCGTCATGCAGTGATAGACTGCACACCTACCGTGAACTTTAATTCGCCGATGCCTCATAAGAACAAACAATGCAACTGATCCAACCACCAGTCAATCCAGTATATTAGGGACAGACCCTTCAAAATAATCCAAAGACTGTGATCGCGAGATCCAGACACAAAAAAAGCCCCAACCGAAGTTGAGGCTTTTTGAAAAAGTAACGAAGCAGTTAGCTACGACGGCGACGAACCATGACTGCACCCAATGCACATAAACCAGCAAGTGCGGCGTATGTGGATGGCTCTGGAACAGGAGAGAGAGACACTCCCCCACCAATGATTGAACCATACTCATTATCAGTGATACCCGAAACACTTAAGTTATTAAAATCGCTAAATGGATTATCTCCTTTAGCTGTCCAATCTGCACCTGATCCGGAAAACAAACCAAACTCTTGACTACCGATCAAATCAGGGGAGGTAGGCACTGATGCATCAGCAAAAAACCAAACATACAGAGTCTTCCCTAAGATACCGGTTGCTGTTCCTCCACCGCCAGATACACCATCAGAGGTAATCCCGTAGGATCCCGTTAGCTCAGTATAAGACGAAGCACCTAGCGCGTCCCAAGTTAGAGTGGGAATACTTGAAAAATCAAACCCGTCTGAAAAATATCCAACTGAGACATAATCGCCCGTTGAAACTTTAGTTGTTCCATCTGATTCATACACAAACGAACCACTTAAAGATATCGTCGTCGCAGATGCTCCCATTGCTGCAAACATCAACGCCAAAGTTAAACTACTTTTCTTCATATACATATATATTTAAATTGAGGGCAAAAAAATCTTAAAAAGGTTGAGCCATAGACCAAACATCATCGCCTGCACTAGCTTTAACCACAACAGCAACACCACCTACCGGAATGACATCATCATCAGTTACAGTTGCGTTAGACACGTTTTGCCACTCACTATCATCGGTATTGTAATAATAAAATTTAGAGAAGTTTTGAGCATCTGAACTCCACACAAACAACTTATCTGCAGAACCAAAATCCCCAGCGCCATTGAGAACTGATTCATACCCAGATTCTGATATTTTCAAGTCTACCGAATATGGATTGGGCAATATAGAAGTCTTCCCCCCTCCGGCAACGGGAGCAGAAACCGCACCGGTCTGAACACTCCCAGTAAAAGTCAAATCAAAATCACTCTGAGCAACAACAATCAAAGCCTCATCAGGATATATAATAACCGTAGCTGGATTATTAGAAACATCCTGCCACTCGCCATCAACGCTATTATAATAATAAAAACCAACAAAGTTCTGCGAAGCTAACCCCCAGACGAACACCTTGTCAGAAGCCCCAAAGTCAGCACCACCAGTAAAGCCAGCCGAGTTATCAGCCCCAAATAGTGAATCCAGCGTATTCAACGGACGAAGAGTGAAACTCAAATCAGTGCCATCAGCAATCGACGCCTCAAGCGTAATGGTATCAGCAGAATTCGAAGCCACAGCAGCCCACTCGCCCGTGGAAGCAACCTGAACATAATGAGATCCAGCAAACTCATCAACAACATACGAAGCTCCCGAGACAGTTAAGACAACTCCTCCCGAAACGCTTCCCACTCCTTGAGTTGATATAGGCTGAAGCAAGCCACCATTACTAATAATACTAGTCCCCCCGCCTTTAACTGGGACGGTCACATACCCAACCGGATCAGTTGCGACACTTTGAGCAAAGGCGCTCGACGCGAGAAGCGCGACTCCAGACAGCAGCGCGAGTGTTTTTGGAAAAGTTTTCATAATTTGGAGGGGTTAAATTTGAGCGGCAGCCATGAAGGATTGCATTCGCTCAAATATGGTAGATTGAAAATGGACTGTGTGAGTAGAAGTATGGCTTATGCGCCGAGAGAAGGCTGAAGCTGACTCCATGAATCCCCAAAAGAATGCACAAGTTGCAGCAGTGACAAGCCTAAAAACAGCAAGAACTGCGACTTCTCCATGGCTTTAACACCTTTTTACTAAAGAGTTAAGGCGCTATTCAGGTTAGGTTCATATAAGCATTCAAAAATGACTGCATTCATGCAGGGGTGACGAAAATTTGACAGTTTCCTTGATCATAAAGCCCTCTTCAAATGTCCCTAAAAATAGGAAACACGGCTTTTTCTGCGAAAAGAACCGCGTTCAAAACGAAAATCGCTAAAAGAGCTGATACGAATATACGGGAAACGGCCGCGCGAACAGTCGTTGCCGTTGGCATTTTCGAATACATCCCGCAGCTTCGCGGGCGCCGCAAGCAGCGCCCCTACCGGGGCAGGATGCCAAATCGGCGATTCGGAAAAATCCGGTTACGGCGTGTTGCCAAAAGCGCACGACTGCGCATGAGTCTTACACATGGCATATGAACACACCTCAACGCGACGCATCGAATTCTCCGAGACCGACATGGCTGGCCTCGTGCATTTCTCCAATTTCTTTAAGTATATGGAAACTGCGGAACGTGATTTCTTTGAAGCCGCCGAGGTCGACCTGATCAATACCCAACCCGGCGAACTCGTCGGTTGGCCGCGCGCACGAGCGGAATGTAAATTTACGGCGCCGCTGCGGTTCGGCGACACGATCGACATTCATCTCGCAGTCAAAGCAGTCAAAGACCGCTCGATCGACTATCAATTTCGCATCTTTCGGATCAACAAAGACGGTAGCCGCACACAGGCGGCGAAGGCGAATATTACGACGATCCTGACGAGGCTGACCGAAAGCGGCGAGCTGCAATCGGTTGAAATACCGGTCGAGGTGCGCGCACGTATCACGGAAGCGCCTGCCGAGGCGCTGGCACGACCGGCGGGGGTTTGAGGTTGGACGTTGCTGGTTGCTGGTTGCTGGTTGAGAAGCGATTAACGTCCAACTTTCAACCAACAACGCCCAACCCACAACGTCCAACCAACAACGCCCAACCAACAACGTCCAACCAACAACACCCACTCCATGAAACCACACGCACTTGTTACGAATGACGATGGAATCGACTCCATCTTTCTGCATCGCTTGGTCGATGCCCTGCTTCCCGACTTTCAGGTCTCAGTTGCGGCGCCTGCGTTTGAGCAGAGCTGGATCGGCCGCGCGGTGAGTCGACACGGCGAGGTGGAAGTCATCCACAGCCCGTCGGTTTTCCCTGCAGGCGTGGATGCTTGGGCGATCAGCGGCACGCCGACGGATTGCGTGAATATCGCACTGGGCAACCTCGTGCAGGCACCGGTAGACATTGTCTTATCGGGGATCAACATCGGCTACAATACCACCGAAACCCTGATCTTAAGCTCCGGAACCATCGCCGGAGCAATCGAAGGCGCCCTCTGGGGGCTGCCTGCCATTGCCTACAGTCAGTGCGTGCCGCACCACTTGTTTGAAGGCATCCAACGCAGCAAAGGACAAACCGAGGGTGCGTTTACCGTATCGCTCATTGCAGCTGCGGAGCATGCGCGGCGCATCGCACTCGAAACACTCACACATCCACCGCGCACCGGAACTGTGGTCAACATCAACTTCCCTGCCTCAACCACACTCGACAGCCCGACAGAAGAGACCGTGCCCGCCAAAATCCAGCTTGGCAGTCTTTACGCTGAGACGAGCCCCGGCAAATACAGCTTCCGCTATTCGGAAGGCACGACGGTGCAAGCCGACCCACAATCGGATCGCGCGGCGCTCGAACGCGGGAGCATCAGTCGCAGCATTCTCGATTTTGCTCGAATTGGCGGGGGAGCGTAATGCGCTCGAGAAGCCATGCTACTTGCTTAGACTCACTCTGCGATAGACAGACAGGAATGTCTGTTTCACTTTAAGCATTTTGCCCAAACTAAGCCACTCGATGTTCAACGTTGAGCGTTCGATGTTCAACGTTCACATCCCTCTTTCCGACACATCCACCATTTTAGAGTTGTGTGAAGGAACTCCGAAAAATATGCACCTCACATGAATTGTTTCTCAAACCAGAGATTCTATGCGACTTTTAATACTTCATTAAAAGCTCTGCTCTTATGCCTACTCACGCTCACACTCGGATTTTCACTATCCGCACAAGAGGGCGCAGACGTCTATCGTGGCACTTGGCAAATCGACACACCCGACGACGGCGCACAGATCCTAATCGTCAAACGCAACGGCCGCGCCTCCTATTTCTGGGGCGACAATGCGGACCGCACGGTGTATCAAGGCACGTGGACCAGCGATGTCGGCGGCGCGACACTCAAATGGGATGACGGCAGCTCGCACCGCATCACCCGCGACACGCTCGGCTATGCGATCAGCTATAACGACGCGACAAGCCGCGAGCTCTACACCACTCAAGCGCAGCAAGTGCCGAAAGAAGTGCTAGGGCAATGGGCGAAGGCACCTTCCAAGCCAGACGAGCAGACCTCTGACCGCGACAAAGCCAAAGGCTTCTTTGGCACATGGGAAGTCGAATCCGAAGCCGGCAATTTCTATGTGATCATCGAGCCAAACCGCTCCGCAGCCACAAACTGGAGTAAAACCAAAGATGGCACACGCGGTCTGCGCGGTTCATGGGCCAAACAAGGCAGCGAGCTACACATCGTCTGGGACACTGGCCACTACACGATCCTCAAAGAAAACGAACGTCACTTCTCCCTAAAGGTCATCCCTCCAGGCACCAACATCGGGCAAGACGAATCTGAACCACTCCCTGCAAGTCGCACCAGCGACGACAATATACCGCAAGACTGGTTTGCACTGTATACTGCCGAGGAAGCGACCAACACCGGCGGCATCGCGTTTTCCAGCTACAAAGATGCAAACGCATTCTACCGCGGTTCTTGGATCATCAAACACCGTGCAGATGCCTTCGAGCTGATTGAAATCAGTCGTTTCGGTGGACTCAAAACATCGTCAGACCGCACACTCGAAGGCTCTTGGCGCATGACTGGCCAAGACATCTTCATGCGCTGGGACGATGGCATGCGTAAAGTCCTAAGCCCCATTGGCTACGGCTTCGTCCTCTACGAATACAAGCCCGGCCGCCCAATCGACGGAGTGCCCACACGCATCCTGCCAGCGACCCCACAAGATGCGACAAAATTGGCCGAGAATTTACAGGGACGCAAAGTCGTGGCCCAGCAAATGCATGAGCTTGCTGAAGCTGCCGGCATCAACACCACCCCCGACGACACTGGCCTAGGCCAGACGTTCATGCGCTGGGCATGGCCATTTAGCGAAGACGACCAGCAACAATCAACCAATGCACTCCTACAAGACGGCTACGAAACAGGTGGCACACTCGACCCATGGTGGTGGCCATTCTGGAGCGAAAAGCCCGTCAGCGAAGAGACCACTGAAGCGGAAACGACCACTGATGTGGAAACCGACATCATCGAAGTCCAAGTCACCGATCCCAGCGTAGAGGCCGAAGCTGTCGCCCCTGAAGACGTCATGACGACCGAAACCGTTGAGCCCACCTCAACACCTGAGGCCGAAACCGATCCAGCAACCCAAAAGGCCACCAAGCGAGGCAAACAAGACTGGAAGTGGCCTTTCTAGGAGCCACTCAAACAATCACTTTTAAATGACACATACTATTATGACCAACGCGACCAACAACTCCGCCTTGAACCCAACTCCACTAGCGAGTATCGATCCAGAAATCTCTGCCGCCATCGCCGCCGAGCGTAAGCGCCAAGAAAGCCACATCGAGCTGATCGCTTCGGAAAATTTCACCTACCCTTCCGTCATGGAAGCGCAAGGTAGCGTGCTCACCAATAAATACGCCGAAGGCTATCCCGGTAAGCGCTACTACGGCGGCTGCGAGCATGTTGACGTCGTCGAAGAACTCGCAATTGAACGCGCGAAGGCACTCTTCGGCGCGGATCACGCGAATGTGCAGCCACACTCTGGCAGCCAAGCAAATGCAGCAGTCTATCTCTCCGTGCTACGCCCGGGCGACAAGATCCTGACCATGAACCTTTCCGATGGCGGCCACCTCACACACGGCCACCCGATGAATTTCAGCGGTATTTACCACGAAGTCGTCAACTACGGCGTCGGCGTCGAGGACGGCCTCATCAACTACGACGCGATTGCTGAAACTGCACGCGCCGAGAAGCCGAAGATGATCACCGTCGGTGCATCTGCCTACTCACGCATCATTGACTTTGAGCGTATGGGCGAAATCGCTCGCGAAGTCGGCGCTTACCTGATGGCAGACATCGCACACATCGCAGGCCTCGTTGCAGCAGGACTTCACCCGTCCCCAGTGCCACACGCGGACTTTGTAACCACCACGACGCACAAGACACTCCGCGGCCCACGCGGTGGACTGATCCTATGCAAAGAAGAGCATGCGAAGAAGATCAATTCGGCCGTCTTCCCCGGCATTCAAGGCGGCCCACTCATGCACGTGATCGCAGCAAAGGCAGTTTGCTTCAAAGAAGCGGCCACTGAAGGCTTCAAGACTTACCAAAAGCAAGTCGCAGCCAATGCGAAGGCACTCGCAGGCGCATTGACAGAGCGCGGCCACCACATCATCAGTGGTGGCACAGACAATCACCTCATGATGATTGATCTGCGCAAAAAAGATCCAGAGCTCACCGGTAAAGTCGCACAAATCGCATTGGACGCAGCGAACATCACAGCGAACAAGAACACCGTTCCTGGCGAAACACGCAGCCCCTTCCAAACCAGTGGCATTCGCCTCGGCACACCAGCGGTCACGAGCCGCGGGATGGTCGAAGCCGACATGCTTCGCATCGCCGAAGCGATCGACATGGTTCTCAGTGCACCGACCGACGAGAACGTAATCGCACAAGCACGTTCGATCGCACAGGAACTCAGCGCAAAGCACCCGCTACCTTACCCCGCGTAAGCAAATAGCACAGGTGCAGCATGAGACTGCAATCTTTCCAAAGAAGCCCGCACATTGTGTGGGCTTCTTTTTTTTGCGAATATCCTATAACACATCCTCAACAGGCAGGAATGCCTGTAACACAGCGAAGAACCACCATAAATCTACAATAAAAAGAGTTGGACTTACCCAGACAAGCTGCGTAAATTCTAGGTTCGTAAATGGGCTTCTGCTGCCCCAACACATACCTCAACACGATTTTATTATAATATGATCAAAACAAAATCCCCACGTTCGGGCTTCACCCTGATTGAGCTCCTCACTGTTATCGCGATTATCGGCATCCTTGCCTCGATCCTTATACCGACCATTGGTGCGGTTAAAGAAAAAGCGTCAATGGTCGCCTCCGCCAGCAACATGAAGCAGATTGCCACTTCATTTGCCACCTACTCGAACTCAGGCACACGCACACGAATCATCTCTAACAAGGGAGCATGGAGCGAGACCAGCAATACTCAGGCCGCAGATGCGAAGGACTGGGCGAAAGTGCTGGCATATCATGCAGGGCTCACAGATGCAGGCCTTTACTTCATCTCTTCTGATGAAGATGTTTTGCTCGCTGGAACAACCCCACGCAGCATCGGCATCCGCAATGGCAATGTGTTCACTGATTCCCAGGAATGGAGCAGCCTCGACAAGGCGACAATCAGCTACACGGTAGTCGCCAACATGAGCCCAAATGCACCCGCATCGACCACTCCTCTACTCTGGACCAAAGGCTTAGATACCACTGGCGAGTGGATCAACACCTCCCCATGGCAGGGCAAAGGCGGACACATCGGCTTCATGGATGGCCACACAGAATTCTTCCCGAACCTGACAGAAGCTGAGTATCAGCTCCAACCTGGAACTGCTTCTGAGTCAACCTCTGCAACTTCCGACATTACAGAAGCCATCAAGACCACATCGACGACGACGACCTTCCCTGCGATGTAGTTCTGTAGATACACCTTTATCGAAACAAACCTGGACTCGTGAGAGTCCAGGTTTTTCTTTGCACGGACTGGAGCATCGCCCCCGAATCAAAGATCCCGTTGACTGCGCACTGAACGAATAGACCGCACCGTGCAGCCCCTTCCCAGCTCAAATTGGACTTTTCTTCGTTTATCTTTGAAATTTTGGGATTGTTTAAAGTTACGCTCATCACTTAATTAGCTTTCATAATGCCCGACCCGATATTCATCCTTGGCCACAAGAATCCCGACGCAGATGCGATTTGCTCCGCACTGGCCTACGAAGCCTACAAGCACGCCATCGGCGAAACCGAATATATCGCTGCGCGTTGCGGCAACTCCAACGCCCGAATTGATGCGATATTAGAGCGCTTCAAAGTGCCGCTCCCACGTTTCATCGGCGATGTGACACCACGCGTTGGAAACATTATGCACACCGAAGTGCGCTCAGTGACTAAAGGTAGCACCTGCGCCGAGGCGCTAGAATTGATCGATAAGTATGACGTCCGCGCCTTGCCTGTGGTCGACGCCAAAGGTCACATCGAAGGCATGATCTCCTTTTTTCAATTGGGAGAGTTCTTTATCCCCAAGCCACGCGAACCGCGCAAGATGCGCCGCGTGCACAGCAGTATCTCCGCAATCATTCGCTCACTCAACGCGACAGTGCTCCACAAGCATAACCCCGACGAAGAGGAAGAACTCTTCGTGCGCGTCGGCGCGATGGATATTCGCTCCTTTGGCAACAATCACAAAGAAGAAGGCACCAGCGCAAATACTAGCATCATCGTCGTCGGCGATCGATGGGACATTCAAGAGCGCTGCCTACAACTCGGCGTGCGCCTACTGGTCATCACCGGTGGACTGGACGTCGATGAGGACATGATCGAGCGCGCCAAAGAGCGCAATGTATCACTAATTGTCAGCCCCTACGACTCGGCCTCCACCTCATGGATGATTCGCACCGCGACTCATATTGATTCACTGATCGAGACCGAGGTTAAGTGTTTCACAGCAGAAGATCAGATTGAATCAGTTAAGCGCCGCATCGCAAATATCAACGATCCGCTCTACATGGTTACCGACGAGAACAAAGAGCTAATAGGCGTCTTCTCCAAGAGTGATATCCTCCGCCCTAGCCACACACGCATCGCACTGGTGGACCACAACGAACTTGGACAAGCCGTGAACGGAGCCGAGCAAGTGCAGATCACTGAGATCCTAGACCACCACCGTCTCGGCAACATTCCGACGGATCAGCCCATTCTGTTTATCAATCGCCCAGTCGGATCTACTTGCTCGATTATCGCCGATCTCTTCCGCGCACATTCACTCACGCCCACTCCGGGAATCGCGGGTATCATCATGGCAGGGATCATCTCTGACACACTCTTACTGAACAGCCCCACAACGACCGCCCTCGAAGGCGAACTGCTCGACTGGCTCTCACCCATTGCTGGCATCAGCTCTGAGGAGCTAGCAGAGCTCATTTTCTCCTCTGGTTCAGTGATTATCAATCACACACCCGAAGAGGTTGTCTGCTCAGACTGCAAGAGCTACTCAGATGGCGAGATCACCTACTCTGTCTCTCAAATCGAAGAACTCGGCTTTGACAATTTCTGGAAGCACGAAGATGCACTAGACGCAGCCCTCGAGGCCTACCGCCAACAAGAAGAGCTCCTCTTCAGCTTCCTACTGGTGACCGACATTAACACGCAAGACTCGCTCCTCATCGTGGCGGGCAGCGATGAACTCAAAAGCCAGATCAACTACCCGCAGCATGGGCAAAACAATATTTACGACCTACCAGGCATCGTCAGCCGCAAGAAGCAGCTGATCCCCTACATTTCGACTCTGCTCAAGACGATGGGTGTCGCGTAGGCGATGGCAGCAAATGAGGCGTAAAATCAGGCGCTCAGGCTCACTCGATTCGATCACGTCGAGACTTGTGGTTTTACAGAATTTGGCTACCATGTAGTCATTCTGAATAACGCCGCACAACCCCTTGCAGGCTACCCCCGAAAACTCCTGCTTTTAAGCCCCGATTCAAATGAGGAATCGGTCATCCGTCAGTCGTTATCTAAAGCAGAAGATGGCAAATATGAGCTCCTCCGCGTCGAGCACTTCGAGGATCTACAGCATATTGATTTCGAGCATTCCTGCCATGCGATCCTCCTGGATATGCGAATCGAGACAAAACAGGTGCTGGATACGATCCAGTCCATCGGCGCCGTAAACGGCGCAGTCGCGTTGATCTGCCTGTGCCGCAATCATGCACAACTACGAGAGCACAAAGAAGTCATTCACTTGGTGGATGATTATCTCTTAGCGGAGTCCTTGATTGAAGGTGAACTCCCTACGCGTATTTCACATGCGATACGACGGCGGCATAAAGAAGAGCAACTGCTCGAAGAACAAAATTTGCTAAAGCAACTGCTCGAAAACATCCCCGATGCGATCTATTTCAAAGACAAACAAAGCCGCTTCCTAAAAGTGAGCAAAGCGATGAATCAAGTCTACGGCTTTGCAGATCCTAATGCGATTCTAGGCAAGACTGACTTCGACCTATTCACGGCAGAGCATGCGCAGCCCGCTTATGATGACGAGCAAGCGATCATCCAAACAGGAAACCCCATCATTGGTAAGCTCGAAAAAGAGACCCTCTCAGACGGCAGCATCAATTGGGTATCAACTACCAAGATCCCACTACGCGATACACATGATCAGATCATCGGCACCATGGGAATGTCGCGCTCTGTCACTGACCTCAAAGAGGCGCAAGATCAACTCGAGCGAGAAGGTCGCCTACTCAAGACCGTGATCGACTACGCACTGGCAGGCATCTTCGTCAAAGATACACAAGGTCGCTACCTAATCGTTAACCAGCGCCATGCCAATTACCTCGGAGCGGACACAATCGAGGAAGTGATTGGTAAAACACTCCATGACTTTTTTGATCACAAGGAATCGACTCGAATCAGCATCAACGACGCCAAGATCATGCAAACTGGCAAAGGAATCGAGTATATGGTCGATCACCGCACCGGCTTGGGAGAGAAAGACCTATGGCTACTCACTAGCAAAGTTCCGTTTTATGACAAAGACGGAGCGTGCATCGGTCTAGTCGGAATCTCACAAGACATCACGGGACAGAAAGAAGTCGAAATGAAACTCAAGTCGACCATTCAAACGTTGAAGGCGACTCAGCTCCAATTGATAGAAGCTGAGAAACTAAAAACCATCGGTCGATTAGCCGCAGGCGTTGCACATGAAGTTAAAAACCCACTGGCAGTGGTTACGCTCGGAATGGACTTTCTCAAGCAGCAACTCGCCGACTCGACAGAGCTCATAGAGGTGCTAAACGACATGCAAACGGCGACGCAAAAAGCCAATGATGTGATCTTCGAACTGCTCGACTATTCCTCTCCTCACGAGATCAGCATGGTGCCGAAGAACATTAACGAGCTAATCAAACATATCCTCAGCTTCATGCGCCATAACTTCAATGAAGCACACGTTGAATTACAACTGGATCTCAACCCAG
The DNA here is from genome assembly GCF_902728235.1 of Lentimonas sp. CC4. Classification (NCBI taxonomy): domain Bacteria; kingdom Pseudomonadati; phylum Verrucomicrobiota; genus Lentimonas; species Lentimonas sp. CC4. The sequence goes on along the minus strand of NZ_CACVBO010000001.1, from coordinate 1,419,449 downwards.
ACCTACCATTGGTATCCATGGACACTCAGAAAATGGAGCAAGTCTTTATCAACCTGTTCCTCAATGCGATCTCCGAGATGCCTGAAGGCGGCCAACTCATTATCCGCAGCTTTGAGCAGCGCATGCAACAAGCCGGAGCCAATGTATCCAGCAGTATGACAGAGTGCTTCCGTATTGGCGACCATCTGGTAATCATCGAAGTTAAAGATACTGGCGGAGGACTTTCCCCAGCGGAAGTCGATAAAGTATTCGACCCCTTCTACACCTCCAAATCGACCGGTGACGGCACTGGGCTCGGACTCTCCGTAACGCGCAGTATAGTTGATATGCACCGCGGTATGATTACACTAGAAAATAGAACGACAACAAAGGGCGTATGCGCCCGCCTCATATTCCCAACGACCCCCGACAATGAAAATAAATAACAAAATAGCCCCCACAGCCGAAACTCGACGCGTCCTATTGATCGATGACGAAGCAGCCTTTACACGCATGGTAAAACTCAACTTAGAAGCGACAGGCAACTACGCAGTGCGCGTCGTCAACGAGAGCCCCAAAGCCCAGCAAGTCGCCAACGAGTTTAACCCAGAAATCATCCTACTGGATGTTGTAATGCCCGAGGCCGACGGTGGCGACGTAGCGATTCAGCTACGCCAGCACAGAATCACGCAAAACACGCCCATCATCTTTGTCTCCGCCATGGTATCTCGCAAAGAGTCCGGCAGTGGACTCTATAAAAGCGGCGGCGAACACTTCCTCGCAAAACCCGTCACCACCGAGACGCTCTCCAACGCAATTGAAAGCGTATTAAAGAGCGGCAAGTAAAACAGCATCCCGTCGCTGCGCGCTTTAGCCGCAGTGCGTCGGAGAGGCACCGCAGCTCCGGCTCCGCAACTCGGGCTAAAGGTTTCGACAAGCTCAACCGAGCACACCGAGCTACAAATCGCAGCGCGGAGACATATTTGTAGGGAACAAAACACAGAGCCTAAAGTCTATTGTTGTAGATATTCCTAAGGGATCACAACTGAGTGGTCCCGCTACAGAACACGTTTCTCGCAAGGGGAGCGTGTTTCTGGTTTGAAGCGCAGCAGCCCTAGCCCATTAGGGCAAACCCGACCAAAGCGACGAGCCCGAGCAGCAGCACAATCAAAATCGCCCAGACCAACTTCGACGTTTTGTATTTAATTTCCGGAGTCGCTTCGCGGATCTCCTGATACTCAGGAGAGAACACCACCTTTCCCTTTTGCGAATGGATCAAGTATAGGATGTAGCCATGGATCAATGTCCCGATAGGGATATTCAACAAACCAAGCGCAGATAAGATTGTCGCTGGTATTTTCACCCAAGGGCGCAGTCGACGGAATCCTCGACCTACAGAAATCAGCCCAACACCAAGTATGAGCACAACGGAAAAAATACCAATAAAAGCTGCTGAACCCTCCCCTCCGGAAGCCCCAAACGAAGTCACACTCGCACTTAATCCCCCCATCATTACGAGAAAACCGCCAAAATAATACAGCAGCCCGACCGAGCGTATCGAGGCCTCATGCTTAATGTGCTCCTGTCGAATCGCGGCACACTCGCCACTCTGTGCGGTATGCACCCCTTCCTTCATTCGCTGCAAATATGCTTCTCGGCAATTTGCACACACATGCGTGCCTCCTGCCGGAATCAACATATCCATTTGAACGGACTTAAAACAAGTCGGGCAGTCTATAAAGTCGAGGGTGTTGGTATCGTTCATATTCGTAAGGGTTCTCTCTGATTCGTATTCTAGAATTTACTTTGCAAGGCGATAAATCGTATCCACGCAGTTTCGTATGTATTGCTCATCACTCATCGCAGCCGTCACATCTGCGGGGAACTGCACCTGTCCACGAAAGTGCTCTGCCAATTGCGCAAAAAGCCGCGCGCGCGCCACTGCATCCATCTCCCCACGGCGATGCAGCGCATGCAGTGCAATCGCAGATTGCTCCGGCGAAATACGCTGCCGCAGCAATGCCTCCAAACGTGGATGATCACGAAACGAATTATACACATTGCCTAGCACCTCACTCAATTGCGGCGCGTGCAACTCTGGCACCCGCACGACGACTGTCCCAGCGGCAAGATCCCCTAAGCGTTGTGAACGTCGATGAATCAAGGCACAGGAGCCACCGACCAAATACAATACCGGCAAGCTATCCACAAAGCGCAACAGATTGCGCAGCACAAACTGGCTCGGGCGCAGCTTCAGGCCATTGGCATCAATCACGCGTAAGCGCATCAGACGCTTGCCAAGCGTCTGCCCACGCCAAGCCATTTCCAATAGAATGTAATACCCAATCGACACGACAAAATAGAGCAGAATATTAAAGGCCATCGCGATATCCGCAGAGAGCAACCCCAGCAACGTCACCGACACTGAGAGGACCGACATCAAACTCGTGATCGCCATCGTATCGACCGCCACAGCAATAAACCGAGCCACCGGACTCGCAAGCTGATGCACAAACTGCACCCCCTCTGGCGTTTGAATGATTAACTGATTAAAGCGCGCACTCATATCACCGCGCCCTCTTCCTTACGCCCCATAAACATGAAATACGCACACACTCCGATCAGCTGCAGCACCCCGAAGCCTATCTTTAATGCATAAGGCAACACTGGCTCATGATACTGCGAAAAGAAACTCTCGATCAGACCGGCCCAAATCAGCATCACTGCAACGCCAGAGATAATCAGCACCAAATCGCCTCGAATGGATCGCAAACGCTCCCCTAGGCTCATCCGTCCCTGTGCAAACAGTAACGTGCGCCCGAGTAATAACCCGCCCTGCCCCGCTAAAAGAATGGCGGGAATTTCGACGCTACCATGCGGCAGCAACCAGCCGGTCAAAAACACGGTCTCACCAGCCAATATATAATCCACGATGACCGCTCCAAGAATCACTCCATTATAAAAAAGAAAAATACTGGTGCCGATACCAAAGGTCATTCCTAAGGCCAAAGTCAGAATCGCCACCTTCGTGTTATGGGTCATCAGTTGCGCCGAAAAGTTGGACTTACCTCCATCCATATGCGTGCCTTTCATGACTTCCTCTTCGGCCACCCGCTCACTAGGATCTCCCTGCAAATGCGAGAACGGCATTAAGACCGACTTCGAACTAGGATCCAACGCCAAGGCAGCTCCGCCAAAAATAGCGCCGAGACTAAAGATCGCCACCACCAAGGCCAAGACACGCGCATGCCGACGAACCGCCGCAGGAAAAGCATATAACAACGCAGCCAATGCAGTCGCAAACGGCAAGCCGCGCGCGCACCCATGCATCTCGCCAAACCCACGCGCCACTAAAGACTCCAGATAACGCTTCGTCCGAGGCTCCACTGCATACGCACTCAACTTCGACAAATCAGCAGCCACGCGCTCATAGAGATAATGAAAGCGCTGCGCCTCATCCAAATCGAGTTTCGCCCGCGCATCAGATTCCAGCAAGACAACCATCGCCTCAAACTCATCCCACTCCGAGCGACGTTTTCTAATAAATTTTTCTACATCTAAAATCATAGCGCTACAAGACCTGCCTTTGTTTCACCGCCAAGTATTGGTTCACGAGCTCAAGGCTCAGCTTCTCATCATCCAACACGGAAAACTCTACGCCAGCCGCCCGTAACGCGACTTGCAACTGACGAAGTCCATCCCATCTCAAATGCCCAGCGATCTGATCCGAAAGACTCGACCCTCCGACATCCTGCTGCGTTGCATACATCGGGTGCACGCCTTCGCGGCGTATTGAATTTACCAATACATAATGCTGAGATGCCAACAGACCGATATGTTGCTTAAACTCCTCCGCCGCAGCTGAGTCACTCAGGTCCGTCATAAAAATAATTAACGCACGTCGGCGTAAACGCATGCGAATAAAGGTAAACAGCTCATCGAGATCGAATGGCCCACGCTCGGTCTTCAGATCAAATAACGCATCCTGTATGGTTTGGCCATGCTGCTTCCCAGAACTGGCACGCACAAAGCGCGAGACTTGCTGCCCAAACGCAACTAAACCGAAGTGATCCCCTTCACGATCCGCAGCCATACCAAGCACACTCGCCGCAGTCACGTAACGCTCAAGAACGGTTTCCGCATACGCATCATCCACACTGCTGACATCGCGCGCCGAGCGCCGCCCACTCAGTCGCGAATGATCGACCACCAAATAGATCTCCTGCGTCCGCTCCACCTGATACGTCTTCGTCACCAGTTCACCGCGCTTCGCCGAGGCTTTCCAGTGGATATCAAGCATACTATCACCTGCACTATAGTCACGCAGTTGCTCATACTCACGCCCCTGCCCGACCATGCGCTGTGCATGCACACCAATGTTACCGCGATTTAAAAATAGATTCGCCAACTGGCTACGCTCGCGGCGCAAGTTCGGATAGACTCGAAGCTCCGCAGTCGATGGGTAGCAACGGCGCACCTGAAAAAGCCCCATCCTCGAAGGCACCTCAGCGTAGATCGCTGGGCACACATACACACCACGCGAGCGCGCAGTGACCTCCCACTCGACAATCCAGTGCGTTGCCCCTGCACCCACCAGAGCGACCGATTGCGTCTCCACGTCTTGAATAAACTCAACAGGTAGCGGCAGGCCGAGAGTTACAGCAGGCAATGGCTGCCCATCGCAGCGCAGGTGCAGCGATAGTTTACCAGGGTTCCCACGAGCCAAGCGAGTCACTGGCTCCACTTCGACCCGCAGCTTATCTAGCGCCTGCGCAGACAATGATACATCCAACACGCCCAACAGCACCAACCCCGCAATTCCAGCAGGCAACAGCCATGCCAGACTCGGCGATGCCGCGCTCAGCAAGCCAAGCGGCAACAACAGACCGGCAAGTAGCACGCAACGTTGACTGGGAATAGGACGCATTGTTGAATTACGAATTAGGAATTAGGAATTACGCGTGACAAATAATCAGCGTGGCACTGGGACGGTCTCTAAGAGTTGGTGAATCACTTCAGCGATCGTGAGACCTTCGATCTCATACTCAGGCCTCAACATCAGACGATGCGCGAGCACCGGAACGGACAGTGCCTTGACATCGTCAGGCGTGACAAAATCTCTACCATCGATCGCAGCCGAAGCGCGCGATGCCAGCAACAAGGCCTGCGTCGCTCGAGGCCCTGCACCTACCATCACCGATTCATGCTTACGGGTGCGGCGCACCAACTCGACGATATACGCAAGTAACTCCTCTCGCACCACAATCGAATCCAACGCAGCACGCACTTCGAGCAGCTCACCCGCAGCGAGCACAGGTTGCACGGCTTCGCTATCAAGCACCGACTCGGGCGACGCATTGGTCAGCATACTACGCGCGAGGGTCAGCTCATCTGCCTCGTCTGGATAATCCATCAGAATCTTCAGCATGAACCGATCTTGCTGAGCCTGCGGCAAAGCATAGGTGCCTTCGTGCTCGATCGGGTTCTGCGTGGCAAATACCGTAAAACTCGGATCGAGCGCAATATGCTCACGGTCGATGGAAACACGGCGCTCCTGCATCGCCTGTAATAAAGCGGACTGCGTTTTAGCAGGTGCACGATTGATTTCATCCGCGAGTAAGAATGTGGTAAACACAGGGCCTTTGATCAGCGTAAATTCCTGCGTCTTCATATTGAAGATATTGGTGCCCGTAATATCGGCCGGCATGAGATCCGGTGTAAACTGGATACGGCTACTCTCAACCGATAAAACAGAAGCCAGTGTGCGCACAAGCAAAGTCTTTGCGACACCAGGCACCCCTTCGATCAACGCATGCCCGCCTGTAAGAATTGTGATCAAGGCTAAATCAACCACCGCCTTCTGACCGATGATCACCTTGGCGACCTCTGCGCGCGCAGCTTCTAAATGTTGATGAAATTGTTTCAGTGATGCTTCGTTCATAGGCGTCTCCTTTTCTTACGGTTGATAATCGATTGTATATTTAAATGACATTCAAATGGCTTTCGTTTGCGCTTTGGCAGATCAGCATACTCAGCAAGAAAGGTATGCACCTCCTGGATCTCCTGAGCATAATACGCTTCATCCGCTGCATTTCGAATGAAGCTGTCCTTCCATTGGCTAAATGCCTCACGCGGCAAATCGACTGCAGATACACTGCGTCTCACTAAATCGCTCAGACCAGCTTCAGTGGAGTGCTCTGCAAACATGACATTGCCCTGAGAACGCCCAGCATGCGCTGGCAATAGCGGCGAAACTCCGCGCCACACCACTAACAATAACAAGACCGCACAGCCCAAACAGAACCCACCCAAACGATAACGACGCATCAGCATCGCGACTCCTGTGCCCTCGGACACACCAAGGTGCGTTTCATCAAAAATAATAGTGCTCTGATCGCCCAACACCCAAGTCAGCAATTCAGCATAACGATGCTTCAAGAGTGCTTCGTTTGAAAACAAGTAATCATCTGTCAGTAGCACAATACTGCCACGACCATACGCACGCTGTGCCACAACCACTTCTTCCTCGATCTGATACACGGGGGTCCAATCTTCTCCAGTTTCACCCAACGCCCCGCCCTCACGCCATGGCAAACTGAGCGGCAAGGCAGCCACATCGTCGACATCCACACATAGCGCATCGCCACCCTCGTGCTCGCCATACACCAACTCCACCTCGGCCCAAAATCGTCTCTGCTTCCCTTCTGCTCGGCGCGCAAAAACAGACTTCCGATCAACCTCCTCCTGCCCTTCGATCGCTTCGCTGTCCTCATCAGCCCCCTCATCATCGCCTTCAATATACTGATACGCGACATGCTCTGGATTCAGCGCCACGACTAGACGTCCGCCACTCGAAACGAAGCGCTCAATCGAATCAAATTGCGCCAGCTGATACAAGTTCCAGCCACGCGTGTTGAGCAGCAACAGTGTCGCCTCAGACGGTAGATCATCGATCTCATTCAATGGAGTAAAGTTACGCCTCACATCCAATCGATCAATCGACTCATACGCCTCAAACAGTGCCTTTACTCCGACCGGATCTGCCCGTAAACTAGAACCTCTAGGATATGCTTGCCCAGTCTCAAAACGCAAATGGATCAACCACGAAACCCCAGCCAACAAACCGACTAACGCCACCACCAATAGCAGCAAAATGAAGACTCGCATTCTCATACCAGCACCCCCGACTCTGTGAGATAGCGTTCCATCTCTTCAATCTCCGCTTGCCCAGTAGCGCGCTCACCATACCAGACACTTTCGAACAAAGACACCTCTTGACGATACAGCTCCAACAAGTCCACTTGCCCATGCGCACGACGGCTTATCTCATCAGAATATTCACGATTACTTTTCGCCAAACGAATCACTACAATGCCCTCACTCGCCAACGCCGAAAGTTGAGCGAGGAAATATGCTCTCAGTGCGAGTCGATACTCTCCCTTCGCGATAAGCTCCCTCGCCATCTCCACCCAACGATTACGCGGCAATGAATCAGCGGCGACATCCTCTGAATTCAAATCAGGGACGACTTCGGCCGACGAATCCGCTGAGCCTTCAAGCGCCTCTAAAGGTTGATACAGCCGCCACGCACGCACCGCGAAATACACCACGATCAATATAAAACACCCGATCAGCACATAGCTCAGCACTTCGCCTAGCCCAACAAAACCATCCCAATCCCAATCGCTCTCATCCTTATCGCCTTCAGAATCAAACAGCTGCTCAATCCAGTGTTCGATCCGCTCTTTCCATCGTTCGAGCATTTCCTTGAAAGAGTTGAGCCAGCCAATTTCCATCTCCACATCCTCGTTCATCTCTTCACGCGGGAAGCGCCAGGTAAACTCTCGGCGCTCCAGCACCTCATCAATCGATGCATCTAATTGCCGAGGATCGACGCGTTCCAACGAAGATTGCGTAACGCTTGGCTCAGCCCCCAGCGAGGCACTCGAGGAATCCAAAAGCGGCCATACGACTAAGAGCGTCAACAACATGAGCACAGCTTTGCTCAACTCGCTACGACGCAGCCTCAACAATAAATCAGCACCACTACGACGCGACTCACAATAGTGACGACGCAACAAGTAGACCGCCTTGACCAAAGGATCTGTTACGACATAAGCGAGCAAGCAACAGACGAACAACGAAGTAGTATTCAACAAATGGATACCGGAACGAGAAAACACCGTCTCGATGCCCAACAGCGTCTTCAACAAAAACGGCCCAGTCATCAACAGTGTCAGGCAATTGATAAAGCTCAACAGATAGACCACACCCAGCAGAGCCAACAGCATCCAGTTCTGCTCAGGCCACAGCCGAGCCAAGCGCCAGCTCTCACGCACCACATCGCCATCGCTCGCGTCATCACGTGGATCAGAGACCAACACATTTTGATAAAAAGCAAATGCCCAGCCAAACGGAACCGTAATCACAAAAGCAATCGGCAGCACGATCAATGCGGTCGACTGCCAGAATGCTTGCCGCCGAATCACAATCAGCCATTGCCCAACTGACCAAGGCACATCGCCTGCACCATACAAGGTCTCTCGCAATCCATCGCAGAAAAATGCCTGCGCCGCCTTAAACCAAATGAATAAGGCTCCCAACCCGAGCGCACCAGGCAACAATGACTGTCCCGCCAATCCGCTGCTCACCATCTCCGTCCAGAAAAACAGGAACCCAAAAATAAATGGAGCCACACCACATAGATACACGGCCCATGCAATCAACGGCGTGCGGCGCAACAAGTGCACACCTTCTTCAATCAAATCCATTGCAGTGGGCTCACCATCTTGCCGAACACGTCGGCGACGAAAGCGCCGTCGATTCGGCTTCAAGTTGGGAGGCTGATCACGGGACTTCATTCGAAAAATACCCCCGAATGAAACTCTGATGGTATGCGTAACAACACCCTACCGATTTGGTAAAACACATAGACTGCGAACACATACCCCGCGCCGGCCAACAGCCAAGCACCGAGGCTCTTAAAGAGTCCTCGGCTTGATGCCTCCTGCTCTAGCAGTAGTGCATCTAGACAAGTGCGGCAAATCATCCGCCCATCATGCTCTGTCACACACTCGCGGCAGTAGAAGCGCTCGCATTGCGGACAACGCGCCACGGCCTCTCGGCTGACATGTTGAAAACAACGAGACTGTGCCAAAGGTGCCGCCATTATAATTTAGAGGTCGGACGTTGAAACGACTCAGGCGCCGAAGGCACATTCAATGGCGGTGGCGCAGGCGCTTTTGGTTCTTTCGCCCATGCCCCGATACGATGGCGATGACTCTCGGCATCCTTATAAATGGCAGCCTGTAGGTCTGGCTCAGACAAGCTCCCTTGCACGCGCTCGATCTCGGCACTCAACTGAGCCTCGACCCGATTCGCCTTACGTCGCGACTTCACACCATCCAAAATCACGGTTTGCACCGCGGTTTTTACACCAAACAAGACTGAGCCTCGACCGTAGAATAAGACACCAGCAAACACGGCTGGAATCACACCAAACACCGCCAAGGGCAGAAAGTCCCAGCCTCCGAAAAGCACAGGCAATATCATGCACACACTCAAGATCGTCAGCAAAATCGCCATGACCTTACCGCTCGACGTCGGGCACACTAGAATTGCCTCAATGTCGTTATAATACAGGCGTTTGTAGGTCTCCACGTAGTGCCCTTCGACCACTAACAAATGATCATCCCCCAAGTGTGCCGACTGCACACTCAGCAACGAACGCCCGGAGAGCTTCTTATACTGTATGTGTTTCGCGGCCATTTAAAACTCTACTCCAAAAAACATTGCCGCCACGAGGAGACCGCCAAATCCGATTTCAAAAATGGCTAGCAGCGCCGCAACGACATAACGCCAGCGACTACGGCGTAAGAGACTGGTCGGCCCAGCACGCCACTTCACCACACAGATCCCCAATGCCACAGGTGCAGTCACCACCACGATCGGCCCGAACAAAACTGGAAAGATCACGAGCGATAGTGCGATGTCATCCCATTTTGTGCAGCGCCGCTCCTGTTTCACTGCGACATCATCAGCTAGCAAGGATTGTAACGCTTCAAAACTGACGGTCTTCCCGTTCCATTCGGTCTTACACAAATCACAGATCAGACGTCCGCTCACATCACACAGTGCAGTGGCTGGTAATTTCGAGTGAAAGAAGCAGGTCGATTGCCCACCCTCCAGCACCGCCTCGGCACGCACTGCCTCGTTCAAGCGGATCACCGCAGGAAACAAGTGAATATAGTGATTCGCCTGTGTAAAATTCCATCCGTAATCATGCACAACCGGGCGATCCGGTAGCGGCATCGTCCGCATATTTTTTAAAGACCGTAGCTCGTGCTGCATGCGAATCAATTTGAACGCTTAAGCCTCATCGCTCAGATCATCATAGAACGCGGCAAAGGCAGCATACCAGTAGGTCATCGACCACAGCATACCGATGAAGAGCGCTAGAAAGCCAAGAATATGCCAGCCGATAAAACTGACAGACAGGCTAAATAGCTTCGACTTATGGCCATCCATACGACGCGTGCTCTCTTTCAGCACCTCAAAGGCACCCGTCTCTGGCTCATCGTTCGCAATGAAATAAACCAGCGCATAGCGTAAAGACATATAAATTCCGACGATCACTGCAGGAATCGCCGCAACGGCGATCCCGATGAAAAACAGCGGATGCTCTTCCGGCACCGCTACGTCCATCATAAATACTGAGCCCACCAATAAGCCACCGGGAAGCGCTGCAAGCATTGTTGCCAGTCCCACGAAGATCGCAACCAGCCAGTATATGCCCACGCCTCTCCAGAACTTGGAGAAGCCACTAAACAAGTTTCCGACTTCCAGAACCTCGCCGCGTGCTAGCCCCATAAAACAGGCATGAAACCCAAGCGACAGTGGCCCCATAATAGCCCACTGAATCAGCACTCCGATAAAAGGCACCATCGCAGCGGCTTGTTGAAGCAGTGAATTCAAAAAAGTCACCACCACTGAAACGCCCCAATTCCCCGAAAGCGCCTCACGCGCCATCGCACGCAGCTCTGGGTTTGGCGTCGCGCCGCCAGTGCCACGCCCGCTCATCAGAGCGACTGGGTTGCTAACCCCCTCCTTCAGACCCTGCGCATACGAATCACGACAGTGTGGACAGACTTGACGCGCACCAGCAGGAATCAGCTCAGCACTAGAGACCGATGCACCGCAACTCGGGCAGCTCACTTGCGCCGCGCTGGATGGCGCCGCACCCGCAAACACAGCACTATATGGCGACCAATCGGCCATCCCTTCACGCCAGACTAAATTATGTGCCGCAAGTGTGCCGGCCTCAACCAGTGACTTTAGCTCTGCTTCAGAGATTGGCCCCTGTTGCGCTCCATCTTTTTCATAAAACCAATTCATAATGCTTTCCTCTACTGATTGTTGTTAAATTGAACCCCTTCAAAGGGCTAACGGATTCTTAGTGAATTACCATACTTAATCCCCAAAATTCATGACGAGTGCCAACTACTGCTGTGCCTGTTCGATCAACTTTAGTAACGGCTCCTTCTCCGCGGCCGGCATTCTAGAATCACTCACCGCATCATATGCAGCATCGGGGTCGTCCTTCACCCACTTCTGCACGGTCTGCCTCAAGCTATTCTTACGCGCCTTTTCATCCGCGATTGTTTCCGACCAAATAAAACCTGCCTCTGGGTCTGTTTTCGAAATATTACTCACCAAGGTCTTCACAGACGCATCACGTGCCGGGCCATCGTCGAGTGTCGCAATCCACTCCGAAGCCGCCATCGGATCGTGCTGCACATAGGCCTGCGCAATACGATTATAGATGTCCGCCTCCCTCACTTTTTCAGAGTCTGGCAACTGCGCCAAGCCAGCGATCGCAGCCTCTGGATCCTGCCTTGCCCACTGCGAGTAGGCGGAACTCAGATTGGCATTCAAACGGTTCTCCGGCAGATCATTGACCATATAGTCAATCGCCTCAACAGGTTCCGACTGTATCCAGTGGCTCAGAACCTGCCCCACTGAATTATTACGCGCTTGCTCATCCGACAGACTCTCCACCCATGCCAACGCACCTGCGCGATCATACTTCGCCCACTCCCCGACCATTTGGCTCGCAACTTTACGCTGCAACATCGGATCCTCGCTCTCCAGAATCAATGCACGCGCCTCCTCGCCCCCATTACGCGAAAGTTGCCAGCTCATATGGTTCAACGCCCGCTCACGCTCGTCCTCATATTCTAAGCTCTGCGCAAAGGTCAGCGCCGCCTTCGGGTCGCGCTCGGCGAGCATGCTCGCCACCGAGCTGAGCGCATTCATACGCGCACTACCTGGGCGCATCTGCCGCGCAAACTCAATCGCCCGATCCGGGTCAGCATCTGCCATACTGCGTAACACATCGCCCACCTTTTGATCATAGGTCGAACCCGTCGCAACCGTTCCCACCCAATCAAACAGCGACTCGATGTCCTCATAGCTTTTATTCCAAGCGAAACTCTGAAAATGTAAATTGCTTAGAATGTCACGTCGTTGCACCGGATCAGGCTCAGATTCAATAAATACCTTTGCCGTATCGAAATCCTGATTGAGCAAACGGCGAAACACCTCCTTGCGCGAATTATAGACCGAGCCATCCACAGGCAACGAATCCAGCCATTCCAACGCCTCCATCGGCTCACGCGCTACCCACTCTTGCATCGCACCCGACAACGCCTGCACCTTCATCTGGCTATCCGGCATTGCTAAGGCCGCTTGACGCGCACCCGCACCATCCTTCATCGCCCACTGCGAGAAGATTTGCGAATAGACATACTGCGCATTGCGCAACTGCCCCTGCTCTGTCTGCTCATCGGCAAAGCGCAAGGCGGCCTGCGGATCTTTCGCTGCAAGCGTTTGTATGATAGACTGAACCGCATTACTACGCTGGCGGCGGTCATCCATCTGTTGCAACATGTCCATCGCACGAGGCAAGTCTCCCGAGGCCACCGTGCGCACCACTGCCTGTATCGCCGAATTACGCATCCGTGAATCTGTGAGTGCTTGCGCGGCGGCATAGGCCGCATTCACATCACTCTTCGCCCATGCGCTAAACAGTAAATTCTGCATGCCCCATCGCTTCTGCTGAGGCATCGATTGCAAATAGGTTAACATCCCTTGTGGGTCACTCTCCGCCCACTTCGTCGCAATCAGATTACCCATGATCCAATTAGTCGCCCGATTCGAATCATCCAATGTATCCAACAACTTCGGAAAGTCCTCCGCCGTCAGCCCCTGCAGGCGCCCGTGCAAGGCTCCGATCTGATCAAACTGGCTCTTCGATTTGAGTGCCGCCAACCATGCCTCACTGATGCCAGAGTTCGGGATCAGTTCCTCGTCCGACATCTCAGTCGCCACAACTTCGGTCGCACCCATCGACTCCACTGAACCACCCTTAGCCAACGACGCTTCAAGCGCAGTCGAACGTGGACTCCCCAAATCCTTCTTCGGCGACAGGAAAAATCCAAGCACACAACCAAGCACAAGCGCAACAAACAGGGGTAACCATTTCATAGACGCCCCAACCTAGAAAGCGCGAGGCAAAGCGCAAGCGCAGGTTTACGGCGTGCCCAGATGCCTAGACGTAAAAAAGCCCACTCCAAAGAGTGGGCTTTTAGAAAATGCGATTGTGCGGAGAACTATGCGCGACGGCGACGCACCATCACGTAACCCAAAGCGCAGAGGCCACCGAGCAGTGCGAAGGTGCTTGGTTCTGGGACCGCGACTCCGGTTAGTGTGACCGAATTAATCGCATAATACTCACCACCCGTGCCATCACCAAATGCATAGGCACTAGCGTTATTCTCTGCATCTAAAGCAAAACGAAGCTCATTCACTGCCGAACCGGTATAGGCATATGACGCATAAACGACTGTGCCACCATCTCCATCATTTGGATTCGCATACGAGTATGTAACGGTATCAGCCACAAAATCGATGACAGTGGTCATCGTTACCGAATTCGCACCAGTCGCAGCTAAACCCCAGTTATTCGTAGGGTTCAAGGTCGCGTAATCACCTCCAGTGTTTAGGTTATTAGTTTCATATGAGTCGGGGCGAGCTTGAGCATCAGTAACATGCAAGATGCCTTGGTCAGATACTCGAACGGTATCTGTCCCATCATCATACTGTAAGCCGACACGAAACTTAGTCCCTCGAGTCGCATTATTAGACAAGTCGAAATTCATCTGATACGTCAGCGTAACACTACTGAATGCTGTATCTGTAACATCTGTAAACTCACGAACCTTAAACTGTGTCCATGTGCCTGGGTCTGTTCCTACATTAGAAGCAGCATCATAGGCAAACACACCAGAACCACTCTGAACCTGCCAACCGACCGAACTTTGAGTATTCGTAACGCGACCAGCCTGGTCTACCGCAGCAGCAGCGTCGGTGCCATTTGAGTCACTAAAGTCGATATTAACTAACTGAGCTGAGAGCGACGAAGCTCCAGCGAACAGCGCAATCGCGCCGAGGGTGTAGGGTGTCTTTTTCATAGGTATTTTTGTTTATTTGAAATGAATATTCGGGATATTGGGTATGACTATCAGTATTCAGCGCCTCTGACTCAAGAGAACGACTCATTGCTTTTCTCTTGTTTTTCATTGAATAAACGCACACCCCGACAACTTTGACGAAAAAAGCCCCTCGCGCATGCGAGGGGCTTTTGAAGAATCGTTGGCTGCGATCGCTGATTTAGCGCATCGCCAGCTCATCCCCGTCCAGCGTGAAACATACGGTAGATTGCTCGGCGACTTCGCCACTTAGGATGCCGCGCGCCAAGCGCGTCTCGACTTGCTTTTGCAAGAAGCGCTTGAGCGGACGTGCACCATAGACAGGATCGTAGCCCTTTTCCCCGATCCACTTGCGGGCACCTTCGTCGAACTCAATGGTGATCTGACGATCTGCGAGGCGTGCGTTTAAATGCGCGAGCAACAGATCCACAATCTGAGTGATCTCTTCAAGCGTGAGTGGCTTAAACAGGATGACATCGTCGATACGATTCAAGAACTCCGGACGGAAGCCTTGACGCAACTCGGCCATGACCGATTCGCGCACGCTCTCAGGAATCTCGTCGCCGGAGACGCCTTCCGTTAAGAAGCGACTGCCGACATTCGAAGTCATGATGATCACTGTGTTTTTGAAGTCCACTGTGTGCCCCTGCGAATCGGTAATGCGGCCATCGTCCATCACTTGTAGGAGCACGTTGAAGACATCTGGATGCGCTTTCTCGATTTCGTCGAAAAGCACCACGCTATATGGCTTACGACGCACGGCCTCTGTGAGTTGACCGCCTTCGTCATAACCAACGTATCCTGGAGGTGCGCCGATCAAACGAGCCACCGAGTGCTTCTCCATGTATTCCGACATGTCGAGGCGCACGATGTTATCCGCTGAATCAAACAAGGTCTCTGCCAAGGTTCGAGCGAGCTCAGT
Source organism: Lentimonas sp. CC4 (assembly GCF_902728235.1). Lineage (NCBI taxonomy): Bacteria > Pseudomonadati > Verrucomicrobiota > Lentimonas > Lentimonas sp. CC4. Next base: position 1,403,999 of record NZ_CACVBO010000001.1, on the reverse strand, counting down.
CTTACCGACACCCGTCGGTCCGAGGAAGAGGAAACTACCAATCGGCCGGCGCGGATCTTTAATCCCCGCACGCGCACGCAGAATCGCTTCCGAGACGAGCGTCACCGCTTCGTCTTGGCCGACGACACTTTCGTGCAACACCTCGCCGAGGCGTAGCAACTTCTCGCGCTCACCTTCCACCAGTCGTGTGACGGGCACGCCTGTCCACTTCGAGACGATACCAGCGATCTCTTCTTGAGAGACTTCTTCCTTCAAGAGTGCTCCCTCCTTCGCCTCCACAGCTTCGAGTGCCTGTAGCTTTTCTTCCAGCTCCGGCATCTTACCATGGCGCAACTGAGCGACCGCATTGAGATCGTATTCGCGTTCGGCCTTTTCCATCGCGATGCGAGTGGCATCGAGTTCTTCACGCACAGCACGAATCTCGTCGATGGCGCCCTTCTCGTTGTCCCACTGAGAGCGGAAGACCGCTTCCTCCTCCCGAATGTTAGCGAGCTCTTTGGAGAGCGCCTTCAGACGCGCCTTGGAAGCATCGTCCTTCTCATTCTTGAGCGCGGCTTCTTCGATTTCGAGTCGCAAGGCACGGCGAGTCAGCTCGTCGAGTTCTTGCGGCATGCTGTCCATCTCCGTGCGGATCAGCGCACAGGCTTCGTCGACGAGGTCGATTGCTTTATCTGGCAAGAAACGATCCGTGATGTAGCGATGCGAGAGCACAGCAGCTTGGACGAGGGCATTGTCTTGAATGCGCACCCCATGGAAGAGCTCGAAGCGTTCGCGGATACCACGCAGGATCGAAATGGTGTCTTCGACTGTGGGTTGATCCACCTGCACCGGCTGAAAACGACGTTCGAGCGCCGCGTCCTTCTCGATGTATTTCCGATACTCATCGAGCGTGGTCGCACCGATACAGTGCAGCTCCCCGCGGGCGAGCATGGGCTTGAGCATGTTGCCCGCATCCATGGCCCCCTCGGACTTGCCCGCACCGACAATCGTATGCAGCTCATCAATGAATAGCAGAATACGTCCGTCACTGGATTTGACCTCAGCGAGGACAGCCTTGAGGCGCTCCTCAAACTCACCGCGATATTTCGCGCCCGCGATCAGCGAGCCCATATCGAGGGCAAAGATCGTCTTGTCTTTGAGGCCTTCGGAAACGTCGCCACGCACAATGCGTTGCGCGAGGCCTTCGATGATGGCGGTCTTACCGACACCAGGCTCACCAATGAGGACGGGATTGTTCTTGGTTTTGCGCGAGAGAATACGAATCACGCGGCGGATTTCATCATCACGCCCGATCACGGGATCCATTTTTCCCTTACGCGCCTGCTCGACCAGATCGATACCGTATTTCTCTAAGGCTTCGAAGGTCGTCTCTGGATTACGGCTGGTCACATTTTGACCGCCACGTAACGATTTAAGGACTTCGAACACTTTATCACGGTCGAGTGTAAATTGCTTAAAGAACTGACCAAGTTTGCCTTTCGTATCGGCGGCCAAGAGCCCAAGGAATAAGTGCTCGGTGCTGACGTATTCGTCCTTCAGCGCGGTCTTTTCTTTGTCCGCCTGCGCGATCGCCTTCTGTAGCGCCGAGGAGACATAGACTTGGCTGACGTTCACGCTACCAGTCGCTTTCGGCAGCTTGTCGATCTCACGCTCGGTGGCGAGTTGCACCGCCGAAGGTGTAATCTGTAAGCGCTCCAAGAGGCTAGGCACGATGCCGTCTTCCTGTTGAACAAGTGCAAGGAGGAGATGCCATACGTCGATCTCCTGCTGACCGTGACTGCGCGCAAGGTTCTGCGCCTCCTGCACGGCAAAGGCAGATTTCTCTGTAAATGTGTTAAAATCAATATTCATGCCTCACTCTACTGCATAAGTTGTTCCATCTCAAATTGACGCAGACAAACAGCAGGCACTCGAACTTAAACCACTAACAATCAACGATTAGAATCAAACAACCGACAACACTTAACCAACAACAACAAACTGCACAGCGGGACAATTCGCCACGGGCAAGCGACAAAATGACCCACTTGGCACATTTTGAAAAATTGCTCTAAAAGGCCCGTAGCTGCGGCCTTTAGACGCAGTGCGTCGGAGAGGCACGGTGCTCAGGCTCCGCTCGCGGGCTAAAGCACAATGCCATTGCATATTAATTGCAGCACCAAAGGTGCGTCCTATGTCAGCCTAGGGCAACGCCCTAGGATTTGAATCAACCACCTCCTAAGCCCTGAAAGGGCGACTTAATCGCGCAAGGCGTGGACGAGCGAATAGAACGCCCTTTCAGGGCTAGCTGTCTGGGGCTTAAATTCCCGGGGCGTTGCCCCGGGCTAATATAGGTTGCCCCTTTGGGGCGAGAAATCATGCAAATTGCAAATATGACAATCTAGTTTTCTGCTTAACGCTTATATCATTTTTGATATACAATGGCATTAGGCTAAAGCACCGCGCTACAAATCGCGGCGCTCAACGCTCAACACCCCACCAACTTTAGACGAATCACGCTCGACAAGATCACAAGCGCTCACAACTTGTATTTATAGTATGCTTCGACTGAACAAAACCGCCTCCGCTTATCTAAGCGCCACGCTCCTCGTGGTAGCGGGGTGCCAGCTGTCCGCCCTTGAGCAGGGCACCTACTTCATCTTTCAAATCGTCGATCAAGTCGAAGGCACCAAGGTCATTGATAAGCGCCTCGCACTCGACAGTCAGCTGTTCGTCGAAACCGAAACGGCACAGGTAAAATCGGCGCCCTCAACAAAGAAGAGCTCCGAATTCGAGATCGACTACACATCCCTATCCCTTGGCACGGCTCCCACTTCAGGCTTCGGCAGTGCCTTCTCCAGCGGCACGAAGAGGCAAACGCCCAGCGACTCATCCTCCTTCAATCTCAACACAGAAGAGACGATCTCGCTGTTTGGTGATTAAGCCTTTTTCAGCTTCAAGGGCCGCTTGCGGTTCGGATAGAGCGTCCGGCACATCTCGCATACCGTGCCATCGCACCCACGAGCGGAGCAATACTCTCGCCCGTAATAAATAATCTGCAGGTGGAGCGCGTTCCAACTCGCCTCGGGGAAGAGTCGCTTCAGGTCGCGTTCAGTTTGCACCACGCTCTTACCATCCGTCAGTCCCCAGCGCTGCGCGAGTCGATGGATGTGCGTATCGACGGGAAAAGCCGGCACGCCAAATGCCTGCGACATCACAACCGACGCCGTCTTATGCCCCACCCCAGGAAACGTCTCTAAAGTCGCCATATCGTCTGGCACTACCCCACCATGATCATCGACGAGCATACGCGAAAGTCCGGCGATCCCTTTCGACTTCATCGGCGAGAGCCCACACGGGCGAATGATCTCGCGAATCTCTTCGACAGGCACCTGCACCATGGCCTCCGGTGTATCTGCACGCGCAAAGAGTGTCGGCGTGATCTGGTTCACCCGCACATCCGTGCACTGCGCGGATAGCAGGACAGCGATCAATAACGTATAGGGATCCTTATGGTCCAGTGGAATTGGCGGATTCGGATACAGCTCCTCCAAACGATGGAGCACATGAGCTGCGCGTTCTTTTTTGAGCATCAGAGGAAAAAGTTAAATTGAATCAAAAAGCGTCAGATCCGCCGCGTCTAAAAAATCACAAAGCCCTGGACGAACTTCACTGCAAACACGCCGAGATTACTCGCCGCGTGTGCCAACATACACGGAAACAGTGAGCGGTTCTTATTCCATGGCCCAAAACGAAGCGCGTAGAACCAGAGCGAGTTCGCCAGCAAAATCCCCGTCGTAAAAAAGGCCTTCGTAGTAAACGTCCATGCAAAAGCTTCGCCCTCTTCATTGCTCCAGAAATGCCCGTGAATGATCGCGAATATCAGCGAAAACCCCACGCAACTACCGATCAACGCAGCTTTGCCTTTTTTATCGATCACCAGATAACCGCGAAAGATCACCTCTTCCACGATACCTGCTCCAAGGCTGGCGAACACGAAATACCACACCATCTCGCTCTGCTCACTCGCGATGCCCAGCGCAATCTCGCCACCCGTCTCAGCCGCCAAAATCAGCAACGCGCCGATCACACCGATCACAAAGAGCTTCAACGAGGCGGCAGTCGCCCCCGGCATCGCCGACGGATTCGGCTCACCAACCTTCTGCGACTGATAATCGCCCCAATATATATTCCCCACGTAGGCAGCCATGCCGACGTAGAGTAAGATCATAAAAGGAGATTCGTTCATAAAAGATGACTGATTGATAATGGCGGATGACTGATGGGCGGATAAGTCATGCCAACTTCACTCGCCACTCTCACTCCTCATCCTCACTTAGCAGCCTCGCTGCTAGATATGCCGCGAGTCGTCTTCGTCCTTCTTAGAGTAGCCGCTGTCCTGACGATCGTGGTTCACCTTATTCTTTTTGGTGTAGGCTGCATGCACATCTTCTGGAGACATGCCCAGCACCTGCGCGAGTGAAATCACAAAGTGAAACAGATCGACCACTTCGACCTTCGCATTTTGCTCGTCGAACTCTTGATATTTCGCCCACCACTTCCATGGCACCGAATCAATCAGCTCCGACATTTCCTGCTGCATCGCGCGCGTGTAATTCAGCACCCACTTGGTCTTTTCTTCGTCCGACATATTGTCAGTATCCACGCCAATGCGCTTGTTCAACGCGTTCTGAAGGTCAAAAAGTTCGTCAAATTTATCCATGCACAATGCCTACGTGCCGCACCCCCTTCAAGCAAGTGCAAAGAGGTAGATACGTAACACAGACATTCCTGTCTGTTCTTCTCTCTCCCTCATCCAATTGTATCACACCAACCTGTTTTTCAATCGCTTAAGACAATCCATCTTTTCGTGAAAGCCAGCCAGAATGAGAGCGAGACTCTCATGGTTTGTGGTTTTGTTATGTCCTCCCTCGAAAGGCTACTGTGAACACTGTTCAGACGTATTTGTTCACCGCCCGCTGCGCTAGAGCTCGCTGAGGGCGCGGAGAGCTGACGCAGAGCATTTCACAAAATCCTCCCCGGACTCTCAGCGCACTCCGCGAACTCTGCGGTTAAATATTTTACCAGTTGAAGTCACACGCTGCTATTAGCCTCGCAGCTCGTCAGCAACTTCGTCGAAAACCGCTTCAACAGAATCTTCGCCACTTTGCAACAGTGTGCGCCCCAACACGTAATCCTTTATTGATTGCCCTGAAAGTGCGGCAAGTGCCTTGAGCCGCTTATGCTGCCCTGGCGTAACATCGATTGAAATGCGACTGGTTGTCGTTATCGGCGATAGCCACGCGAACAGACAGCCCAATCTAAAGTGAAAAGACATTTCTAAACCACTGATATTCAGCCACAAAAAGGCACGAAGAAGCACGAAAACCCCACTGCAGAAATTTTTTGTGTATTTTTGTGCCTCTTTGTGGCCATATCATACGCTTGGTTAGTGCGTTATTCTCTCGGGTTCCTGCTCATCGAATTATTATCCAATGGCATCGAGCTAAAGCTCCGAGCGACCAACCGCAACGCTCAACACTCAACGTCCAACGTCCAACATCGCACCCCCATGAGCCAACTCGAACTCACGCCACACGGCATCGTCCTCTGCCGCGACGACTCGCTCAAAGAGCTGGCCGGGTTCGGTGACTCCGAACCTGCTGGCCTCATCCGTATCGCAGGCCAAAAGCTGCCGCCTGAAGTCGATGCATCCGTGCTCTATTGGAAAGAATTCGCCGAGCACTTTATCCGTGCGCTCTGCCACGTCTCACCCGAAAACGAGGCAGATCTACAAGTTGATCCACCTGCCACCGCCGACCTCTCCGAGATCATTCTCAATGCGCCACCCATGCGCGGCGCTGAATACCTCACACTCGACGTGCTACGCGCCCTCTGGCAGCGACTCGTCGAGTGGACACGCGCTCAGCTCGAAACCGGCACCGACCTGACCACCCTACTCGCCACCCACGCCCCGCTCTGGTCGCGCGTCGGTCGCGTCACCCTCCACCTCGCCGAGAATAAGAGCGACCCCGAATACCCCTTCGCGTTCATGGCCTCCTACGCTTCAGGGCTCAGCAAAAGTGGCCGTCTGCAACAACTCCCGCTCGGCAAGGCGCTCAAGGAATACGCAGGCACCAACAACAAGTCCGCACTCCTCAAACTACTCTCCCCAATCAACGCCGCAGCGAAACAGTGCAAACTCATCGCGGATCTGGTCGAGACGCAGGATATTTTCCACCCGCTCGTCTGGTTGCCGAGCGAAGCCTTCCAATTCCTACAAAGCGTGCCCGAGCTGGAAGACGCCGGCCTCCTCATTCGCCTGCCGGACTGGTGGAAAAAGCGCACCCGCCGTCCACAAGTCGCCGCCAAGATCGGTTCCGCTAAACGCAGTTCCGTCGGCGAGCACGGCCTGCTCGACGTGAAACTCAATGTCATCGTCGACGGGCAAGCGCTCAGCCCCGAAGAGATCGAAGCACTCCTCGACGGCGACGACGGACTCGTCCTGCTGCGCGGCCAATGGGTCGAAGTCGACCGCGAAAAACTACAACAAGCCCTAGATCACTGGCGCCGCGTGGAAGCCCACGGCGAGATCTCCTTCGCCGAAGGCATGCGCTGGCTCGCCGGCGCACCCGCCGATTTAGCCGCGAGCAGTGAAACCGAAACCTTCCACGAATGGGCCTTTGCCGAACCCGGCGAGGCACTGGCCGAACTCCTGCAGCAACTCAAAGACCCTGCACAGCTCACGCCACCCGACACACTGCTAGCCACACTGCGCCCCTATCAACAGGCAGGTCTCGACTGGCTGTGGTTTTGCACGCAGACAGGCCTCGGCGCCTGCCTCGCCGACGACATGGGTCTGGGTAAAACCATCCAACTACTCGCCGCCCTGCTACGCAAAAAGCAACAATCCCCGAAGTCCGCGCCCGCCCTGCTGGTCGTGCCTGCCTCATTGATCGGCAACTGGCAGCGCGAAGCCGATAAATTTGCCCCCTCGCTACGCCTGTTCGTCGCTCACCCATCGGAGTGCCCGAAGGACATTCTCCACAGCACACCGACCGATCAGCTTGCCCACGCGGATCTCGTCATCACCACCTACGGCATGCTCAACCGGCTCGACTGGCCGGCCGAATTCGACTGGAGCTGGGTCGTGCTCGACGAAGCACAAGCCATCAAAAATCACGCCACCCGCCAGAGCAAAGCCGTGCGCGCCCTCAAAGCACAGGCTCGCATCGCCCTCACCGGCACGCCGATCGAAAACACGCTCGGCGATCTCTGGTCACTGTTTGATTTCATCAACCCTGGTCTACTCGGCAGCTCTGGACAGTTTGGTAAGTTCACCAAGGACCTGAGCAAATCCACCAGCGATCACTTTGCCCCCCTACGCAGGCTCGTCAGCCCTTACATTTTACGTCGCCTCAAAACCGACAAGTCAATCATCGGTGACTTACCAGACAAAACCGAGATGAAAGTCTTCTGTGGTCTTAGCGTCGAGCAAGCCAAGCTCTACCAGCACACCGTCAAGACACTGAAAGAGGAGCTCGCCACTTCTGAAGGCATTCAACGCAAGGGCCTCGTGCTTAGCTACCTGATGCGCTTCAAACAGATCTGCAACCACCCCGACCAACTCACAGGCGCAGGCGAATACATACCCAAGCAAAGTGCCAAATTCCAGCGACTCGAAGAGCTCGCCGCCCAGATCGAATCACGCGGCGAGAAGCTACTGATCTTCACCCAATTCCGCGAAATGACTGATCCGCTTGCCGATTGCCTTGCTGCGATCTTCGGTCGCTCTGGCCTCGTGCTACACGGCGGCACGCCGATCAACCAGCGCCAGCAAATGGTCGACCACTTCCAACGCGAGGACGGCCCGCCGTTCTTCGTGCTCTCGCTCAAAGCCGGCGGCACCGGGCTCAACCTCACCGCCGCCTCGCACGTCGTCCACTTCGACCGCTGGTGGAATCCTGCCATCGAAAACCAGGCCACCGACCGTGCCTTCCGTATTGGCCAGAAACGCAACGTGCTGGTGCACAAATTCGTCACCAGCGGAACACTTGAAGAAAAAATCGACCGCATGATCGCTGAGAAGCAAAGCACCGCCGACCAACTATTAACTGGCAGCGCCGAGAAAACGTTGACCGAACTCAGCAATGACGAACTCTTAGACCTCATCCGCCTCGATCTACAACACGCCGACACCAAACTATGAGCTGGAACTACTACAACGACGATTACCGGAAGCCCACCGTCGCAGAACTCCGCGCGCAGGCAGAAAAGAAGATTCGCACGCTCAAAGTCTCCGGCCTCAAGCCCGAACCAGTGCCCGCAGGCTCTCGCAATGGCGCCATCGCGAAAAGTTTCTGGGGCAAGGCATGGTGCAAAAACCTCGAAGCCTATAGCGACTACGAATATCGCCTCCCCCGCGGCCGCAGCTACGTGCGCAACGGAGCAGTTGTTGACCTAAAAATCGAGCCGCAAAAAGTTTTTGCGCGGGTCAACGGCTCGGAACTCTACGAGCTCACCGTCACCATAGATCCCCTCGCCCCCGAAAAATGGGCTGCACTCAAAGCGAAGTGCCAAGGACAGATCGGCTCGCTGATCGAACTGCTACAAGGGAAATTCTCCAAGGAGATCATGTCACTAGTCGCAGACAAAGAGTCAGGATTATTCCCCGCCCCCGGCGAAATTCACTTCAACTGCAACTGTCCCGACTGGGCCGACATGTGCAAACACGTGGCTGCCGCACTGTATGGTGTTGGGGTGCGCCTCGACGAATCTCCCGAATTACTCTTCAAACTCCGCGGTGTGGACCACACCGAGCTCATTGTGATCGACGAAGCCGTCAGTGATCTCACCAAGACCGGCAGCTCCCGCCGCCGACGCAGCTTAGATAACGATGCACTCGGCGATGTGTTCGGTATCGATTTAGAAGACGATCCCCCCGCACCACGACGCCCATCCAAGAAGGCAGCATCCAAAGCCAAGCAACCAAAACCTTACAGCCCCACCGCCGCCAAAGTCCGCAAACTCCGCAAACAACTCGGCCTCAGCAAAGCCGCCTTCGCCCGCGAGGTCGGCGTCACCGCGCCGACGATCAGCAATTGGGAAAAGAAGACGGGCGTGCTCAAGCTCAAGCCCGATGCACTCGAGCAACTCACACGCCTGCACCAAGCACAGTAGAAGCGGCTTCCAGCCGCTTACAGCATTACGTAGTCGAGTTGCTTCAGCCACTCGACCGACACTGCAGTTGCTCTCACCACACGCGGGTGGCCGCCTAAAGGTGACCACCTACGAAAACACCCCGCAGCTGGAAACCCCTTCTACCTTTGTAACTTGCAATACGCATATAGCAGCGCAATATAAGTCAACATGTTAGCCATTCGATTAGATCAGGAAGTCGAAAGCCGTCTAGAGCAACTCGCGAAGAAGACTGGACGCACCAAGACTTACTACGCACGCGAAGCCATCTTAGAACATCTTCAAGATATGGAGGATTACTATTTGGCAGTCGAAACGATCCAGAACCCTGGTAAGATCTACACCTCCGAAGAAGCGAAACGTGAGTTGGGATTATAGCATTTCATCAAAGGCGCTGAAACAGCTCAAGAAGCTTGATAAGCAAGTCGCTAAGCAAATTTTTGATTTCTTAGATGAGCGTATTGTCGGAGCGGAAGACCCTCGCCAATGGGGCAAACAGCTCAAAGGCGAATTAAACAACGTGTGGCGCTATCGAAGCGGCGACTACCGGATTCTTTGTCAGCTTCAAGGCGAAGTATTTGTTGTGCTGGTGCTCGAAGTCGGGCACCGCAAGAACATCTATCGTTAGCACAGAAAACGTGAATGTTCCGCTTACGTAGCCGAGCTCCTTCAGCCGCTCGACCGACACGGCAGTTGCTCTAACCACACGCGGGTGGCCGCCTAAAGGTGACCACCTACGGATACAACAGCGGCTGGAAGCCGCTTCTACTTTCTCACTCCTCACTCCTCACTCCTCACTCCTCACTCCTCACTCCTCACTCCTCACTCCTCACTAGGTGCGTAGCACCCTCACTCGCCGCAGGCGTTTTAACACTTGCCGCTGAAAAATTACTACACTACCCCTATCTGTCTCGATACGTGACTCACCTCGTTGCCAACGACTTGGCAACAACTGAAGCTGCTTCCCGGAAGCCAGCCGAGATTGATCCGTGAGTCCGTATGATCGAGCACACACATGTGTTTTACACGCTATGACTGTTCTAGCCTGCATCACACCAATAACAAAAAGTAACACATACATAAGATGCCAGAATTCGAAGAAACCGATTCCAAGCCAAATCCAAGCCACAGCTACACACCCAGCACAGACGCTTCTAAAAAGCCACGTGGCCGCCGCCGTAGCGGTGGATTTAAGACCGAAGTCGCCTCCGCAAGCACAGGTAGCATGGGCGAAGTCAGCGCAAGCGATGCCCTGAAGAGCGAAAAGCTCAGTGGCCGTCCAAGCCCCCAACAACGTGAAGAGCGTCCGGCACGTGCCGAACGTCCAGCACGCGAAGAGCGACCAAAACGTGAGCCACGTGCTCCACGCGATCGCGCACCACGCAGCGAAGGTGCATCCGAGCCTCGCGCAGAACGCACACCACGTGAGCCTCGCAAGGAACGCGAACCACGCAAGGAACGTGAAAAGCGTGCACCACGCGAGCCACGCGAAGAGCGTATCACCAACCCGCAGCCAAGCGAAGCCACGCTCGCCTCCATCAAGAGCGTCGAAGCGAAACTCACAGAGCGCCGTGCCGAGCGTGATGCACGTCGTGCTGAGCGCGAAAAGAATCGCCCAGCCAAAGCCGAGCGTAAGCCCGAAGCACGTGGCGCCAAGAAGCCACAGCCGAAGGGCAAAGGTAAGCCAGCGCCTCAGAAAAAAGGCCTACTCGCGACCATTTTAGGATTTTTCGGTATCGGCGATAAGCCCGAAGAGAAGAAGCCAGCAGGTAACCGCAACGGCAATCGTGGCGGACAAAACCGCCAAGGCGGCAATCGCGGCGGCAACCGAGGCGGTAAGAATCGCCAAGGTGGCAACCGTGGTGGACAAGGTCGTCGTCAAAGTGGCGGCAATCGTGGTGGACAAGGTCGTCGTCAAGGCGGCAACGCAAAGCCACACTCTGCAAAATCTCTTAGCAACGAATCTTAATCTCAGCACAGCGCACACACAATGGATGTCTTCAAAGTCAGCGGGAACGGACCTTTAAATGGTGAAATCGAAGTCGGCGGCGCAAAAAACGCCGCCCTGCCGATCCTCGCTGCCACCCTGCTGACCGATGAGACGGTCGTTCTAAAGAACGTCCCCGATCTGAGCGATATGCGCTTCATGATCGAGATCCTGCAGCACGTCGGCGCCGAGACAGTGCAACCCGAACCGGGCACCTGGGAGATCACCGCCAAGGAGATCACCCACATCGCCCCGTATGAATTGGTGCGCAAGATGCGCGCTTCGGTTTGCCTCCTCGGCCCACTCGTCGCACGTATGCGCAAAGCCGAAGTATCGATCCCCGGGGGCTGCGTGATCGGCCCCCGTCCGATCGATCTTCACATTAAAGGGCTCCAAAAGCTCAACTGTCGGGTCGACATTTCCAACGGCTACGTCCACGTCGACGCATCCGCAATCAAAGGTGGCCCCATTTTCCTCGGTGGCCGTAGCGGCAGCACCGTCACTGGCACAGCCAACATCGTCATGGCCGCCGTCATGGCTCCTGGCACCACTCGCCTCGAATGCGCGGCCTGTGAGCCCGAAGTCGTCGATCTGTGCAACCTACTCGTCAAGATGGGCGCCAAGATCGAAGGCATCGGCAGCCCCGAGTTACTCATTACTGGAGTTGAAAAACTCCATGGATGCGAACACTCCGTCATCGCCGACCGTATCGAAGCGGGCACCTTCGTGGTCGCTGCCGCCATCACCCGTGGCGACGTCACCGTCAAAGGTATCGCCCCAAAGCTACTCAGCGCGTTCCTCGACAAGCTCGAAGAGGCAGGCCTGCCCATGGAGCTCGGCGACGATTTCATTCGCGTGCTGCCTTACGAAGGCTCACTCAAGCCCGTCGACGTGATTACACTGCCACACCCCGGCTACCCCACTGATTTACAAGCGCAACTCGGCGCATTGATGACGCAGACCGACGGCATCTCCATCATCACCGAGCGTATTTACCCGAACCGCTTCATGCACGTGCCCGAGCTCCAACGCATGGGCGCAGACATCGCAATGGAAGGCCCGAGTGCGATCGTCAAAGGCGCAAGCCAACTCTCCGGCGCGCCTGTCATGGCATCGGACCTTCGCGCCTCTGCGGCACTCATCCTCGCCGCCTTCGCAGCGACGGGCGACACCTGGATCCAACGCATTTACCACCTCGACCGCGGCTACGAACGCTTTGAGCAAAAGCTCACTGGCATCGGTGCTAAGATCGAGCGTCTAAGCGACAAGGACATGCCGAAGGAACTACTGGAAGAGTAGCGCTGCGCGCGAACGTTGAACGTTCAACGTCGAACGTTGAATATTAAACAGATAAAGTAAACTCACGATCATCAAGTATTGTGAATTTCAATGGTGCAGAACGCTTCGTCGGGGTGCTGCTTGCCGTTTCGACAGGCTCAAGGCCCAGAGCTCGTCGAGGGGCGGCACCCTCGAGTGTAAGAGACGTTACAAAACTTCGTGTGCTCATGGCCTTTGCGCGGTCTTCGCAAAGCAAAGCCCCTACCTCAGAAAGTGATACAGGCATTCCTGCCTGTTACGCATGAGCAGCGCAGACTTTTGACGCAACAGCCAGGAGCTAGGACACTCCTGTCCTATAGCACCACTGAGACTCGGCAATGGACCAGAGTGTCCATGCTCTTGGCTTTATTCCGCTACACTCAGAGCCTGCACGACTAAGCCACCGCGTAGCTGACAAGGTTCTTACGCATGGCGACTTCACGATAATCAAACACATGCTTCAGCTGCTGCTTCACATACAGCATGTGTGCAATCGCGCCGAAAGGGCCACAGGGTAAGACGTAGTTCACGCGGTCGACGAAACGCACGCCGCCGGGCACGACGGTAATTTCGTGGTAATGATACCAGATCTTATACGGCCCGATACGCTGTTCATCGACGAACGAATGCCCCCGACGGATGTGCTTTAGCTCCGTCAACCACGTTTGACGTCCGATAATTGGAATCCCGACCCGATATTCGATCAGCAGGCCATCATACATTTTCTCTGGCACATCCGTTATGATCTCAAAGGGCATGTCGTCGGGCGTGATGGCATCGAGGTTTTTGGGTGAACTGATAAAGTCCCATGCAGTGGTGATATCCGTATCAATGATTTGTTCGCGGGTGAGTTGATGTATTTTAGCCATGATATCTAATGATCGAACCAAGAATCAGAAAACTTACATCAAAAATTCCCTGTAAGGTTCTGCAGAGGTGTTCGATCGCTTAAAGAACTATGAAACAACCGAGTGAAATTCTAAAACACGCCCTCGCCGATGAGGACAACCGTCTGCTGATGGCATCCTCACCTATATTTATCATGCACCTACTCGCACTGGGCGCACTCTTCACCAGGTTTAGCTGGGCTGCTGTGATTGCACTCGTCATCACATATGTCGTGCGCGTGTTTGCGCTGACTGCCGGCTTCCATCGCTATTTCTCGCACCGCTCCTTCAAGACCAGTCGCACCTTTCAATTTATCATGGCATGGGTCGGCACCTCCGCCGCTCAACTCGGCCCGATGTGGTGGGCAGCGAACCACCGCCACCATCATCAGCACTCGGATAAACCGGAAGACATTCACTCGCCAGTCGTCAAAGATGCCTTCTGGGCACACATCGGCTGGATCATGTGCCGCGCCTATGGATCGATTCAACATGACCGGATCAAAGACTTAAACAAATATCCCGAACTGCGCTTCATTGATCGCTTTCACATTCTGCCAGTGCTCTCACTGGTCGCTCTGCTCTATGCCGTCGGCGCAGGCCTGAATGCTTACTACCCAGGCTTAGGCACCAGTGGCATGCAGATGGTGATGTGGGGCTTCTTTCTCAGCACCATTCTCGTTTATCATGTGACCTTTTGCGTGAATTCAGTCACCCACATAGTGGGTAAGAAACGCTTCAACAACGACGACGAAAGCCGCAACAGCTGGTGGGTGGCGCTGCTCACCTTCGGCGAAGGCTGGCACAATAATCACCACCGCTGGCCGCTTTCCGCTCGGCAAGGCATGTATTGGTGGGAGCTAGATCTATCGTATTTGCTATTACGCTGCTTGGAAAAAATTGGCTTAGTCTGGGATCTTAAAGTGTATCCAGAAGCCATCTACGCAGAGGCCGAAGACCGAGCAAGCCAAGGAGGCAACACTTGAGCAACTATTGGATCAATCTGCTCTTGCTCGGAAGTATTGGTGCAAGCTTGGCATATTTCACTGCCCGTCGGATTCAGGTCATGGCTTTGGTCGATGTCGTTTGGTCGGCTGGTCTAGGCGTTGCCGCAGTCGCGTATCTCATGCAAATGGAAACGCCAACAGCACGGAGCTATGTAGTCCTGGCGATTCTACTCAGTTGGTCGTTGCGGCTCTCGTTTTACTTACTCAAGCATCGAGTATTATCAGGTAAAGAAGATCCACGCTACAGCTACTTGACCGCTCATTGGGGCGACAAGGCGATGCGCAACTACTTCCCGCTCTTTCTCCTACAGATCTTGTTGGTCGCACTGTTCATGGTGCCGGTCAGCATTGCGATGAATGCCAGCGGTCCATGGGGTCTAATTGATTGGATTGCCGTCGGCATTGCGCTCTGCGCTCTGCTCGGTGAATTCGTCGCAGATCGACAACTCGCACGCTTTCGTAGTGCCCCCACCAACCGAAATAAGGTCTGCAAGCAAGGACTGTGGCGCTATTCACGTCACCCGAACTACTTTTTCGAATGGGTGCACTGGTGGGCTTACGTCGCCTTAGCAGCCACTTCCATAATGTGGCCGTTTGCATTATTAGGCCCTCTGAGTATGTATTTATTCTTACGATTCCTCACCGGCGTGCCGCATGCGGAGCGATCCTCCCTGCAGTCCCGAGGCGACGACTACCGACGCTACCAACAATCCACTAATATGTTTTTCCCATGGAAACCACATCACTAGCCAACTCTAGCATAAGCGCCCCTCTCCCACTGATTGATGGCCCTCAGCCGCGAACAGTCGAACGACTTTTCCTGCGCGCACTAGGCACACTTCAGGGCGGCAGTCTTCGCATCTATTTCCCAAGTGGCGCCTGCGTCCTCACTGGTGATCCATCGTGCACACCCGTTGAAATGTTGATCGAGGATACTAAGTTTTTCCGCAAGGTCTTCTCTGGCGGCAGTGTTGGCCTCGGCGAAGCCTATGTCGACGGACTCTGGAAAACCTCTGATCTCAGCGGCTTATTGACTCTGCTCGCAAACAATCAAAAAGAGCTCGGCAGGGTTCAATATGGCTTCTCTCTACTGGCGAAGAAAATGAACCAACTGTATCACAAGGCGCGCCGCAATACAGTGGAGCAAAGCAAGGAGAACATCCAAGAGCACTACGACTTAAGCAATGCCTTCTACGAGACCTTCCTAGACCCTACAATGACCTACTCCAGCGCCTTATTCCACTCGAAGGAAGAGACACTGGAGCAGGCTCAATGGAATAAGATCGATCGCATACTCGACCTAGCAGACGTCAAAGCAGGTGACTCCATATTAGAAATCGGATCTGGCTGGGGCGCACTCGCACAACGCGCGGCTGAGCGCTGTTGTCAGGTCAAAACCATTACGCTCTCTGAAGAACAGTTCAGTTATTCCCTGAATCGCTTCGAGCAGGCAGGTGTCTCGAATCAAGTCGAAATCGCCTTACAAGACTATCGCACACTTGTCGGACAATTCGACGCCGTCGTCTCCTGTGAGATGATCGAAGCCGTAGGGCACGAATTCCTAGAAAGCTATTTCAAGACCATCCAGCAATCACTCAAGCCAGGTGCGAAGGCCGTAATCCAAGCAATCACCATCCCTGACGAACGCTATGAGCGCTACTGCAACAGTTGCGACTGGATACAGAAATACATTTTCCCAGGCGGTCACCTGCCCTCCCCCGGCGCGATCGAAGCCAATGTCGATCAAGCCGGCGATATGGCAGTGCTCACGATGGAGCCCTTTGGCCACGACTACGCCGAAACGCTACGGCGCTGGGCAGTGGATTTTAATGCGAAGGCAGAGCGCGTGCATCAGCTCGGCTTCGACGCGGAATTCTGCCGCAAGTGGAACTATTATTTTAGTTATTGTGAAGCAGGGTTTAACGCCGGCCTGATTGATGTGCAGCATGTCGTGCTGCAGCGTAACAGGTCGTAGGTGAAACTAAGTGATACAGGCATTGCTGCCTGTTACGTGCGCTGGGAGCTAACTCTGACGTGACAGACAGAAATGTCTGTGTCACTTCGCTGGGAACTGACTCTGATGGGACAGACAGAAATGTCTGTGTCACTTCGCCTCCCTAACCTTACTCGGGCTTCTTGCACGAGCAATGCGTAGCCAGCAGCTCCTTCAAAGCATCTTTCTTCGCTTCATCGAGCTCGGGGCCATCTTCTAAGTGCTCTTCTTCTTCATGCCTGTAGTGCCGGCACATATCTTGGTTGTCCATTACCTGTCGGTTGAATTTTCCGCAGAAAATGCAGAGCTTTACGTGCAGCTTAAGAAAGAACTTTTTCGTAGGAGAAAGCTTTTCATAATCCTCTTTCGATAAGGCATGTGAGACTTGTTTGCAGGTAAACATTTTAAATTTGAGTTACTGAGCGTCCTTTCCGGTCCATTTTTGTTCGAGCGCGACTTTAAGCTGTTCGCGTGCCCGGTGTAACAACACCCATAAGTAATTCGGAGTAATGTCCATAACCTTACAAACTTCTTCAGTTTCCATGTCTTCGAGCATACGAAGCACGAACGCTTGGCGGGCCGGCTCTTTCACTTGGTCGATACAAGTGTTCAAAACTTCCCAAAACTCGGTATTATCGCAGGCCTTGCGTGGATTGAACTGCCAAGGGTCTGGATTGGTGGTCGTGATACCGCTGTATTTGAACCAGAAACTCTCCAACAACTCCTCATCTTCATTGTCGATGCTGACCTTGTTCTCTTTGACCGACTTTCGAATCTGATCGACGATCTTGTTGTGCATGATGCCACGCAGCCAAAATTTAATGTCACGGCTGCCATCAAAGCGATCCAGCGCCTTAATCCCCGCCAAGAATGTATCCTGCACACAATCCGCGGCTGCCTCGGCATTACGAAGGCGCGACATCGCATAGGCATACAGATAATTGCCATATCGATCCACCCATGTGTCTGGCTGTGCAATCTCAACTGCTGGCTTATTCGTCTCTGACATCAAACACCCACTATTTAGCCCACATCGGCTTAGGTCAACCAACGTTTTAGCAATTAGATCACTGCGTTCGGTTCCGAATGCTGATCGCGGTCGATCAAGGTCTGTGGCGAATCAGGCGAAGGCCGTGTGTATATTTGTAGCTTCTTTTTATAATACAATTGAGCGGCTTGCCAAATAATACGCGGCATACTGTTTAAGGCGGTATCGAACGGGTGCATCAAAGCATACCGCCAAATACTGGCACGCGTCACCGCAGCACCCTTCCCTTGTATCCACGTTTTCAACACACACGCACCCTCGCGGTATAAATCCACGCCAAGGAAAAGCGCCTCCGCCTCTATTCGAAACGTGAAATAGTATTCCCCCGACAAATCGTTAAAAGGAGAGACATGAAAGTCCTTCGGGCAGCGCGCCGTCCACATATGAGGCGCATCACCTGCCTCCAGGTCATTGAGCGGATACACATGCCGATCGCCAAAGGTGTTATTCACTTCAGCGACCACAGCCAAGAGCTGGTCGCCCTGCATCCGAAGGTGGAAGTTCACCGGGTTAAACGCATAATTGAAATAACGCGGCGATGTGACCAAACGCGTATGCTGCCCTGGCAATTCTGGCCCGAGGTAGGTCTCTAACTGATCTGCAATCGGGCGCGCCTCTCCTCGTAGATAATCTTGGTCGTTCAGACGCAACAGGTCCGATTGATTATGACTAAATCCACGAACCTTGGCAGCCAAGGTATCCAGTTCATTCAGATCAAACGCGAAAAAAGTCACTGGATAACTGAATGCGTGCTCCACAGGACTCATGCGCTGATGCACCACCTGGCCACGATAAATCTGTGAATGCCAGCTCACAGCTCGATACCAAACCCTTTCGCAACCTGCACAGCGGAGCGCACGGCATCTTCATGGAAGCCATAGCCGAAATAACTACCGCAGAACCAAGTGTTTCTTTCCCCATTCATCGCCTCTAGCTTAGGCTGTGTGGCCATGCTTTCAAACGAATAGAGCGGATGTGTCAGCGTGGTGCTATTAATAATCGTCGACTCGGGGATCGACTCGGTCGCATTTAAAGTCACCACGTAATCTCGGTGTGTCTTTAGGTTCTGCAGGCGATTCATGTAATAACTGACCGACACGGGCTGTGTCGCATCATGCGAGGACTCGCGGATGAAATTCCAAGACGACCACTGCTTACGGTCAGGCGGCAAATGCGTGTGGCTCGTGTGTAACACCACTGTGTTCGGCTGGTAGTGCCATGGCTCCAAGCGCTCCTTTTCAGATGAGGTGGGATCGGCCAACAATTTAAGTGCCTCGTCCGCGTGCGCACCAATGACAACATGATCAAAGCTCAGCGATTCGCCGTCTGGCATCTCGAGCACCACGCCGGAATCTGTTCGACGAATACTCTCCGGCGGGCGCGAAAGCTGCGGAGGCCGCTCGAATTGTTTCAGCATCGCTTCAACATAAGTGCGACTGCCTCCAGCCACATATTTCCACTGCGGCCTGTTCGTCAACCGCAGTAAGCCATGATTCTCCAAAAAGTGGAGATAGGGTTGCGCAGGGAATGCTGACATCTGCGCAACGGGCGACGACCAAATGGCGGCTCCCATAGGATAGAGATAGTTATTCAGAAAGGCGCCACTGAAACGCCGCTTACTGAAATACTCGCCGAGGGTTTTACCCTCTAGATAGCCTGAGTTCAAATCACGATAGCCGATACGCGCAAAGCGCCACAGATCTTTCATCAAACTTAGATGCTGGCCATTGAAGAAATAGCTCGGCTTTGGAAACAACGAACCCAGCGTATTACCAGAATAACCGTAATCACTCACTCGGTCGTAATAGCTGAACGTCATCGAACTGTCCGCAAGCGCTACGCCGAGCTGCTTGAGCACCTCGGTAAAGTGAGGATAATTGCGATGGTTCATCACAATAAAACCGGTGTCCACCGCAGTGCCCTCGTCTGGGCCATCAGCAATCCTCAAGGTGCGGGTATGCCCTCCGGCGTAATCGTTCTTCTCAAAAAGGTGCACCTCATGCTTTCGGCTCAGCAGCCAAGCGGCGGTGAGCCCGGCAACACCGCAGCCAACGACGGCGATCTTGAGTGGTTTATCTGTAGAGGTGGAAGGTATCACTGTTGCTGACATATGCTTAATAGTATGGAATCAACGCTCCGCGGCTCAAAAACTTACAATGATCCTAAAAAGAGTAATTACAAGTGAGTCTATGGTAATGAAGTGCATAGAGTTTCGCCAGTCATTGCCTACCGAGCGCAGCGACACTTTATGATCCCTTTGGCTGCAACCGAAGGGCGAAGCCATTTAGCGAACCACACATACTGCAGAAAGCAGTGATACCCAGCTTCTAACTCCCGACTCCTAACTTCTAACTCCCCTTTCAAGCTTTATTTGTAATGTCTGAAGATATTACACGTTCTATTCATACACATGAACCAGCGCACACGACTCACTCTCGGCAGCCTTTGCGTGCTGCTATTCCTAACTTCCTGCAAGAACTCATCCTCCGACATGCATACTCAAACCGTCCCCGACACCGCATACAAAGCAGCGCTGGAGCGCACAGATCCAGCAAACTACCAATTGCCCCCTGCGGCTTCGCCTGAAGAAGTTGCCATGCTGGCAGGCATTCAGGATCTATTTATCGACTACAGCTACGAGAACCTAGAGGCCAACGTCACCGAAGTCTACGCCAAGAACGTCTATTTCCGCGACGCCTTTCGGCAGTTCGACAACCCTGAGGACATGCGCAACTACATGCTACACGGCCTAGAGCCGCTCGCAGCAGCCGAGTTCGTCTTCAACCGTGTGATCCGTAGCGGCGACGAGTTCTACCTCGATTGGACGATGCGACTCGACTTCAAAAGCACCCCTCCCGGCACCTGGGAAGAATCCATCGGCATGTCACACATACGCTATAATACTGAAGGCAAAGTCATCTTCCATCAAGACTACTGGGATCCGACGGACATCGTCTATCGACGCATTCCCATCGCCAAACAGCTTATCTCGTATACCAAGGGAAAGATGTAGATCCGTGCTATGCCGCACAGTGCCATCGAGCCGCGCCTACCTTTTCGACGGCAGCTCACCGAACATCGCGTTGTATAAGCACGCGCATCACATTTTGTGATTTTTGCTCAACACATTTGGGAGGGACGAGCTCCGCCTCGTCCTGCGGTGTGTGAGTGCTTTGGTTGAATGCTGAGGCTCCGCAGACGGCAGCGTAGAACGCGGGAACCGCAGAGGCCGATCTTTACCCACACTTTTGTGTCTTCTAGTTGTTGCGATGAACGCGGTTCTTTGAGCTTTTTCACCACGAACTTCACACCTTCTCAACTTATGGTAAAGGTCAACAGCACCTGCCGATTCTAGCGTTTCAGCGTCTCACTCGGCAGCTCATCAAACAGTTTTCGATAATCTTGCGCCAACTGCCCCATGTGCCAGAAGCCGTGCTCATTTGCAACTCCCGCAACTGTATCAAGCACTGGTCTCCCTTGCTTCAGCGCACGTCGCAACTGGTGCAATCGATATAGCTTCATGTATTCCTTAGGAGACAGACCAAACTCCTGCTGAAACGCATAGAGTAAGGTCCGCGCACTCACACCCGCCAATGCCGGCAACTCAGTCGCCGTCAGCGATTTATCATGACGATCATGTATCACTGCCAGCGCCCGCTTCAATGCATGCGCACGCGAATGCGCCATAGGCCGAGCTTTAAAGGGTTTCGCCTGAACTACCCCTGCCAACAAACACTCTAACAGATTCGACTCATACTCTTTCAGAAATACACGATTGGAGAGCACATCAGGACGCTGCTTCCCGCACGCACTATAAGAGGCAATCGCCTGACGTAGACGTGAGCGCACTTGTAAATTCGACTGCAGAAAATGCTCCTGCTTCGATAAGAGATCGCTCAATGAATTGAGCTCATGTGTATGCACGAGTTGCTGTAAGCGTCGCAATGAAACCGACATGGTATGTGCACCAAAGCCAGCCTCTGACACACAATCCAAAGCGTCACCTGATTTAAAGATCACAACATTTGACCCATTCAAATCACACCCCATCCGGCGAAACCGCGTATGCTCCTCTCCAGGAATCCCAAATGTCATATACCCTGACGGGGCCGTGCCCCCTTGCTTCAACTTACGATTAAAACGACTACTCGTCGCCACCACATCCGGCGTGCCCAACTGACTCAACTCCGCATGAAACGCTCCCGCATCTAACTGACGAAAATCCAAGTTCCACACCTGAACCGCAGCATTAAATGCATCCGAATCGTTAAACGCGCCTGCCATGTAAGTTCCGTTCATACTATAAGTTAAAAAAGTTGCGAATTTTCGATAGGACACCCAGTTGCAATCTAAAGCTTATGGTGCATGGTTTAACGACTCTGTATACGAAAATCCAAGACCTACCCGTCTATGAACTATAAAAACCTCCACTGCTGTATCAGCACATTGGCAGCAACTCTACTATCAATCACTTCTGCTTTCGCCGACGAGATCATCCACGACGGTGAATTCAATTTCGTCAAAGCACAATACGCCGAGCAGTGGGCTGCGGAAGACACGCAGGTCGATGCCAAGCTCGCCGAAATTCGCGATGCCAATGGCGGCAAGCGCCCCAACATTCTCTACATTCTGATCGACGACGTCAGCTTCGGCCAAATGGGCAACCCGAAGATGAATTACGTGATGGGCATCAAAACGCCCAACATTAATAAGTTCTCCGAAGAAAGCCTCAATTTGATGCGGATGTATACCGAGCCGTCCTGCACACCGACACGCGCCGCCTTCCTCACAGGCCGCCACCCCGTGCGCACAGGTTTGAAAGAAGTCAAAGTCGCACTGGTCGGCGAAGGCCTACCTGCCGAAGAAGTCACCATTGCCGAAGTGCTCAAAGAAGCGGGCTACAATACATCGCACATTGGCAAATGGCACCAAGGCGACATCGAGCAATCTTACCCGCACAACCAGGGCTTCGATTACGCAGCATTTCCACTGCACCAGCAGGTGCAGCTGACGGTGATGACCAAGGAGTCCGCCATGGCGAACAACCAGTTCGGCTACAATCGCTCCATGCGAAGCGGGGAATTTGAACTCGATAAACGCTTCCGCCCATACGGTCTAGTTACTGGCGTCGAAGCAGAAGTCGGCGGTCTGGCTCGCGAGATCGACCTCGAACCAGGCGAAGAATGGACGCACGCGCACTACGTAGAAATGAACGAGCGCTACCAACGCCAAATTCTGGAGCAAGTCGACCAGCTCGCCGCCAAAGATGAGCCGTTCTATCTACAATACTGGCCGCTCTACCCGCTTAACTTCGTCTTGGACGAAAACCCAGAATCACTCAACGGCGGCTTCATGGCTGAAAAGCTACAAGTGCTAGATGGCATGATCGGCGAACTCATGGATCGCCTCGAAGCCACTGGCGAAGCGGATAATACACTCGTGGTCTTCATGGCCGACAATGGTCTCATGTATCACTACGAAGGCACCTCTGGCCTCAGCCAGCTGATCTATCGTGGCGGCAAGACCCAACACCTCGAAGGCGGCGTGCGCGTCGATGCATTTGCACGTTGGCCAGGAGTCATCGAGGCCGACTCCTACGCAGGTGACATCATGCATGTCTCCGACCTCTACACCACCTTTGCTCGCATCGCCCAAGCCACCGACTACATCCCACGCGACCGCGTGATCGACGGCGTTGACCAAACCGCTCTCCTCCTCAATGGCGAACACCACGGTCGCCGCGACTATGTATATATCTACGAGAACGAAATCCTCCGTTCCGTGGTCAAACAAGAGATGAAGATGCACGTGCCAGGAGCCGGCGTGCCTGGCGCTGCCGCGCCAGTCTTCAACGTCTTCCGCGACCCCCGCGAAGAAAACGCCCACATCGGCGCAGTCCTTTGGTCAGGTGCCAGCTTTCAGGATATGATCAAGCGTCACATGATGGCGATCGGCAAGTATCCGCACGCACCACTCGGCAAGGGCAAGCCCTATGAAGGCATCGAAAACCTACGCCCCGAGTCTAAAGAAACCGTCGAGATATTCATGTCTTGGCACTAATAATTAAGTGAACCAAAGCGGCGCTCAACACTGAGCGCCGCTTTTTTGCTTTCAGACACACCCCTCCGAAATTGAACATGAAACTCCCTCTCACCTTATCCATCGTAGCTCTAGTGGCCTTAACGGCTCACGCCTCTGAGCCCGAAGCACCGCAAGAAAACGCCAGTAATCCGCTCGCCAAAGCGAAAAACACCGACATCCGCTGGCAGTCACTCGATGCCGATGCTGGCACCATCAACGATGTCTATGTCGATGGCGCATTCATGGCCAACGACAAATTAAAGATCAAATACGAGCTTCACTACTGGGAGACCAATGCGACCGGGCAAAGTGAAAACGGCTGGGAGTCCACCAGCGTCAAAGCCATCTATTTCCCAATGGAGGGAAAAACCGAACATTTCAAATACCGTCTCGCGGTTGGCGCGGAATGGATTATCGACCTCGGCGATGAAGACAAAGGCATCGGCTTCAACTCCGATCAAGTGGCGCCTTTGGTTGGTATCGCAATGGGCTTCAAAAACAACTTGATGCTCATTCCACTCGTCCAGCACTACGTCAGCTACAGCGGTGACAATGTCAACACCACCGCCTTTCGCCTGATCGCCCTTCAACCCTTTGCTGATAGCTACTGGGCGAAACTCGACGCCAAGCTCCCTGTCGAGTGGAACAACGATGGCAACACCCCCGCCAGCATCGAACTACAACTCGGCAAAAACCTCAATCAACGCGTCGCCCTCTACACCGATTTCCTAGCAGGCCTCAGCGATGACCGAGCTTACGATTGGGGACTTGGCGTCGGCATCCGCTTCAAATACTAATATCCCGATAAAAAACTAACCGAACCATGATACTTACCAAAAAAATCCTCACCAGCGCCGCACTCGTAGTTTCGGCATTCACGCAAACGCATGCGGTCGAGGCATTCCTCATCAAGAGCCAGACTCCGATGATGTAAAAAGCTTTGCCTTATAGATTTATCAACGCTCGGTCGAAATCGACCGAGCGTTTTTGAACCTAGACATACGAGCATACCTCCAAACCACATATCTGCATGAACCACAGCACAGCACTCAAACTCACAGCATTTTTTACGCTCACATCCGTATCAATCCATGGAGCGGCATTTTACCTATCCGAAGTCGGCACCCCTGGCAGCCTCGGCACCGGTGGGGTCGTCAATCCAGTGAATAATAAAATGGCCGACTCCGCGTGGGCCAATCCTGCTGGCATGACTGGGCTCGACTCGGACGAAATGCTACTGGGCTCACAAGTCATTGTGCCAATCCGTAAATTCGATTCCTCGTCCGCTTCCACTGCCGGCGGTGGCGACGGTGGCGACGCGGGTGTTCCTGCGGCGATCCCTAGTTTCTTTGCGGTTAAGCAATACAATGAAAACCTCTCATTGGGCTTCTCCATTGTCGGCGCAATGGGTGGCGGTGATGATTTCGGCGACAACTGGGTCGGTCGGTATGGTGCCACTGAAGTGTCTCTCCAAGGGTTGAGCATCTCTCCTGCTGTCGGCTACCAAGTCACTGAAGACCTCTCCATTGGCGCAGGCGTCAGCATCATCAATACTCAGTTTTACCAGAAACTCGCAATCAAATCACCGCTTCCGCTAGGCTCAGACGGCTCCGCAGAATTCGATGATATGGAGGACTGGGGCACCCAACCCTTTTTCGGGCTCACTTATCAAATCAACGAGAAGACACTCTTCGGCCTCGTTTATCGCGCAGAGATGGATGTCGAACTCGAAGGTGACCTCAAGATCAAGAACGCAGGTCCACTCGACGGCAAAAGCGATCTCGATCTCGACTGGGACAATCCGCAATGGATTGAAGCAGGCATTAGCTACGAACTCACAGATGAATGGGTCGCCGCCTTCAACCTCGGCTGGCAAGAGTGGTCCACCTTCAGCGATAATCATGTCACGATCAGCAACGGCGCACCGGTAACCCTCGACCGCAACTGGAAAGATACTTGGCACGGCGGCGTCGCCTTCACTCGCTTCATGGAAGACAGCGCCTTCAGCTTCGGTTTTAGCTATGAGAGTTCGCCAGTCGATGATGACGACCGCACCATTGATTTCGCAGTGGATGAACAATATAAATTCTCAGCGGCCTATGCATGGAATCAGAACCAGAACTGGAAGTGCTCCGTCGGCGCGACCGTCATCTTCTCCGGCGATGCCGAAGTCGATCAAGTCGCTCAAGGCGAACGCATCAAAGGCGAGTTCGAAACAAACATGCTAGTCATCGCCGGCTTTACCGCACAACGCCGGTTCTAGCCATAGTTCGAAGCACCATTCACACAATGGCCAACCAAGGACTTTGGTTGGCCATTTTCGTTTCGACTCTCCTCGAAGTAGAGACCTGCCCTCAGAAAAGTTCGGCATTGCTAGAGACTTAAAATCCTCAAACCCTAGGAATACTTCTCCACGTTCAACACCAGCACGCTAAAGATGCAGCGCACCCAACCTAGATCAATTAGCCAACTACAATGCATCTTGCTGTGCATCGCCTGCAGCGTGCTCACCAGCCTGAGCGCATCGGAGGTCGTCGACAGTAGCGACACGCCATCTGCCGAAGCTCCTGTTGCACAAGAGGCGAACCCCGAAACGCCCAGCACCCCGCTTTCAAGCGGACTGGATGAATCCTCCGAGCGCGTCGGCTTCGGCACGAAGACGTCTCCACTCGACCAGCCCATCGACGCAGACAAACCAAACGCGCCTGAACAGACGAGCCTCACCTCAGCAACAGCCGCTACAACCGAGCAGGCCGAAGCCACACTCGCGGCAGAAACCACACCGGCCAAACCTGAGGTCGTGCTCCCCTTCAAAAAACCTGCAGCGACTGCTCCCATTCAGAGTGACACTTCGGCCGTGACGATCGATGCGCCAGACGACTCCTCCGAACGCGTCGGCTTCAACCAAGACAGTTCCCCCCTGACGCAAGAAGCAGAGCGACTGGACGAGAAATTGCACCATACGGGCGTCCCGTTTATTGACAATACGACCTACTTCATCGCGCCTCGAGCTTACTACCGCTACTACGATTCTGGCAATGGCGACACCTCCGAGGCCTTCGCCATCGGCGGGGGCTTGGGCCTGAAGTCAGGGATGTATCAAGACTTTGCCTCGATCCGCCTCACCGCGCACACCTCGCAAAAAGTGATGTCCTCTAGCGACGACCAAGACGATGATGATAGCGCAGGGCTATTAAGAGGAAACAATGGTTACACAGTCATCACCGAAGCAAATCTAAACCTGAAGATTCGAGACGCTGACTTCAGACTCGGCATCCAACTCATCGACCTACCCTATATCAATTCAAACGATTCGCGCATGGTGCCGAACACATTTGAGGCCTACACCATTCGATCCACGCCAGACTCCGACAAAGCACTGAAATATGGGCTCGGCTACGTGCATGGCATGCGTGAGCGCACCGGCTCTGACTTCGAATCCCTCTCGGAGCAAGCGGGTGCAGAGAATAGCGACGAAGGCATCTATACATTCGGACTACACTATAAGTTGAACGAGAACTCCAACGTCGGCTTCGTCGAACTCAACAACCCCAATACCCTCAACGTATTTTACTTAGAAACCAATGCCACCCTCCCACTCTTTGATCTCATCCACCTCGACGCTGGTTTCCAATTCTCAGACCAACGCAGTATCGGCAATGAACTCATCGGTAGCGTCTCGACTCAGCAATACGGAGTGAAGTTACGCGCTAGCTACGAGAAACTAGTGAGCACTCTAGTATTTACCCACACTGGCTCCGATGAGAAGATGCTCACCCCTTGGGGCGGCTCCCCCAGCTTCAATTCAATGATGATTTCCGACTTCGACCGCGCCGGCGAGAAGGCCATCGGCGGCAGTCTGAGCTATCGATTCTCAGGCAAAGCTGATGAAGGCTTCGTCACCTCCATGCGCTGGACCTACGGCAACACACCCGACAGCGGCAGCAACGCCTCGCCCGATCAATACGAAGTCAATTGGAATTTCGACTACTACCCTAAAAGCATCCCCAACCTCTGGTTTCGATTGCGAACTGCCAAAAATCATCAAGACGGCTCAGATGGTGACGACGCCGAAGACGTGCGCTTCATCGTTAATTACGTAAAGACCTTCTGACGAAGCCCCTTGATGGATTGCCTTTGTAATATAACGCGTCACACTCGTGCCTAACATGATGAAACTCGCGTCTCGTATTCTACTGCTCCTCCCCCTCTTCGCACTCCTCGGCTGTGTCTCCCCCGTCCGAGTCGACTACGACCGCGAGGCCGCACCTAAATTTCAAAGCTACCAATGCTTCGAAGTCGATTCACGAGAGCTGCGCGCCAACTATCAAGACATCGTGCTCAGCCCGATCGTGGACCGCCGCATCGAGCGCGAACTCAACGCGGTGCTTGAAATGCGTGGCTTCTCCAAAGGCTGTGAAAAACCAGACTTTCGCGTCACCTTTAGCACCGCCAAGAAAACAGTCACCGAGCTCAACGACCTCGGTGTCGGCCCAGCGCCTTACCGCCGCTACCCTTATAGTGGCTTCGGGGGCTACTCCAGTGTCCAAATCGATCAATACGAGGAGGGCACCTTCATCGTCGACATCATCGACATGCAATCGAAGGAACTCGTCTGGCGCGGTGCCTACGTAAAGCGCCTCGGCTGGAACGCACCGACCGACGCCGAGATTCGCGAAATCATCATCGAAACCTTGGCGCAATTCCCACCTGCAGGATAACCAAAGCCTGATTGAGATTGACTTGGATTACGATTCTAGCGGTTTAGAAGGCATGAATATCGTATGTCTTGACCTTGAGGGAGTGCTCATCCCCGAAATCTGGATCGCCTTCGCGGAAAAAACTGGGATCGAAGCCCTCAAGCGCACTACGCGTGATGAGCCTTGCTACGATACGCTCATGCGCTACCGCTTGGACATTCTCGACAAAGAAGGCTTCAAGCTAGCCGACATCGAAGAAGTCATCGGCACGCTCGATCCACTCCCCGGCGCGAAGGAATTCGTCGAATGGGTGACCTCACAGACTCGTCTCGTGATCCTATCGGACACATTCAGCCAATTCGCGGGTCCATTAATGGCCAAGCTCGGCAACCCAACCCTCTTCTGCCACGATTTGGTGATCGACGAAACGGGCCGCATCGCGGACTACAAGCTCCGCCTGCCAGACCACAAGCGCAAGGCCGTCGAAGCCTTCCGTGCATTGAACTTCGACACCATTGCAGCGGGCGACTCTTACAACGATCTCTCTATGATCGATTGCGCTGATGAAGGTCTTCTGTTCTGCCCACCAGATCGCCTGACCGAAGAACGCCCAGAGCTACCAGTCGCACGCAATCACGCAGAGCTACAAGCGATCATTGCAGCTAAGCTGTAAGTTTTTATTCACCCCACAAAACACAAGACCCCCCACAACATATGCTGATTCACACTGTATACTTCTGGCTCAAAAAGGACCTCGATGGCGATAAATACACCGAGTTCCGCCTCTCTCTAGAAACCATGCGAGGCATCCAACACGCCGAAGCCATCTACATCGGCACACCTGCGAAAACCGCAGAGCGCCCAGTCGTCGATACCACTTACGACTTTGCACTGACCGTCATCGTCAAAGACATCGCCGCGCACGATGCGTATCAAGCAGACCCGATCCACACGGCGTTCATTAACGACAACAAGGATTACTGGAAGAAGGTAAAAATCTACGACGCCGACTAAAGTGCTACGTGATACAGACATTTCTGTCTGTTTTTCATCACGCTCCCCACCACGACGACTGAGCGCGCCCCCTCCCCAAAGTGCCCCACACTCAATGTTAGACACTTTATTGGAACAACTTCAGTCGATCAGCCTGATCGACTGGTTCGCAATGGTGATGGGTATCACCGGAGTCTGGCTCAGTATTAAAGAGAAGCTTATTGCGTGGCCGCTCTTCATCCTGTGCTACTCCGCCTATATCTATATCAGTTTCCGCGGAGGCTACTACGCCTTTGGCGGTATGAATATCGCCTTCGTCGGCATCGCTGGCTATGGCTGGTATCAATGGTCTAGGAACTCGGATCGAGAGGACGACGCAGTCAGTATTTCGCACCTCCCAAGCAGGCATTGGCTCACAATCATCGCACTGCTCATCACTGGCACAGCCGCGATCGGGACTTTACTGTCAACCACAGGTGAAGCACGACTGCCGTATTACGACGCCTTCGCGACGTGCTGCGCATTCATCGCGCAGTGGATGCTCAGCCGCAAACACATCGAAAATTGGATCTTCTGGATCATCTCCGACTGCGTCTATCTCAAGTTCTTTTACACCGACAAGGTCTGGCCCAGCGTCATTCTGTTCAGCGTCTTTATCATCCTCGCGATTAAAGGCTGGCGAGAGTGGAAACGCACAATCGCGCCTTCCACAAGCGCAGACTAAGCCCCTCAGCTCTCAGCCCTCAAGTCTCAGCCCTCAGCTCTCCCCCCCTCCTCAAGCCCTCTTACACATGAAACGTATCGTCCTCATCGGAGCCGAATCCACAGGCAAAAGCACCCTAGCGCAGGCACTCTCTGGGTATTATGGCGAACCTTGGACTGATGAATTCGTGCGCAGCTATGTCGAGCAGCTCAACGGCGACCTTCAGGCACACGATCTCGAACCGATCGCAGAAGGGCAACTCGCCCTCGAAGATGCGGCACTGGCGAGCGCCCAACGGCTGGTCATTCACGACACGAACATCCTGTCGTCCATCATCTACGCCAATTACTACTTCGATGTCGTGCTCGACTGGGTCAACGACCGCTTCCTCGAACGCGACTACAGCCTGTATTTACTCTGCCTGCCCGACATCCCTTGGGTCGCCGACGAAGGCCAACGCGAAAGCCCCGAGGCCAGGAAACAGCTGCATGAACTCTTCAAGGACAGCCTCGACATCTTAAAAATCCCCTACGTCGAAATCCACGGTAGCGAGGAAGAACGCATGGTGCAAGCGGTGCACGCCATCGACGCGATTTTGTAAAGAGCCGTTTTTTTTCCACCCCATATAAGTATAAAGCGCTGGTTTATTCCCTTAATTTGGACAACGCTGCAACAGAACAATCCATCAGCAACAATCGCCTCTATGCATTCCACCCCAGAAGACCCACCCACCGGCACCGAATTTATCGAACAAACACTCGCTGACCCCATCAGCTCGGAAGAGTCTATGCTCCGCCCCCTCTCCTTCGACGACTTTGCTGGGCAGCATAAAACCATCGAGCGACTGGAAGTGATGGTCGGCGCAGCCCGTGATCGCGGCGATCCTCTCAACCACATTTTACTTAGCGGTCCTCCAGGGCTCGGTAAGACCACACTCTCTCTCATCCTGGGGCATGAGATGGGCAAGCAAGTCAGCATCACCTCCGGCCCTGTGATTGATAAGCCCGCCGACCTCGCAGGCTTGCTCACCAATCTGAGCGAAGGCGACATCCTCTTTATCGACGAGATCCACCGCATCCCGAAAGCCGTGGAAGAGTATCTCTACTCAGCGATGGAAGACTTCCGTATCGACATCATGATCGATCAAGGCCCCAACGCCCGCAGCGTGCGCCTAACACTCCCCCGCTTTACGCTACTCGGAGCCACGACTCGCATGGGACTGCTCACGGCACCACTGCGCAGCCGATTCACCCTGCAATCCCGCCTCAGCTACTACGACCAAAAAACTCTGCAAGGTATCGTCGAACGCACCTGCGACCTACTCGAAATCGGCTTCACTCAAGCCGGAGCCTCCGAAATCGCCCGCCGCGCACGTGGCACGCCGCGTATTGCCAACAATTTGGTCAATTTCTGCCGCGACTACGCACAACAGCGCGGTGACGGCGTCATCACAGAGACCATGGCCGCCGCCGCCCTCGAACTCCTGGAAATTGATCGCCGCGGTCTCGACGAGATGGACAAGCAAATGATGCGTGTCATGGCGGTGAATTACCGCGGTGGCCCCGTCGGTCTGGGCACCATCGCCGTCGCCGTCGCCGAAGAATCTCACACACTAGAAGAGGTGCACGAGCCCTTCCTCATCCAAGAAGGCTACCTCCAACGCACCGCCCAAGGCCGCGTCCTCACCAACAAAGGCTGGCAAGTCATCGGCCTCGATCCACAGGACAACGGCGCACAACCGGAGTTACTCTAAAATACATAGAAGAAACGCGCTGATCGCTTCCCCCTTTACATCGTAACAGCAAAGCGACAAGAGTGTCTGCTCTATAGCATTCCGCCCACACTTTCACTCTCACTCATCTCACTTTCACTCATACCATGGGCCGTAATTCAATTCACAAAATCAAACGTGCACCTCGCCACTCGAAAGGGCCAACGATCGTTTATCTCGAAAACGAGCATGACCTCTTCGAGCTAATCGACCGAACAGAGAACCCTCTGCTCCTAGTCCTCGAAGGCGTGCAAGACCCCCACAACTTAGGCGCATGCCTACGTAGCGCATCCGGCGCAGGCGTCACTGCGGTCTTGGCTCCTGTCAAAGGTGCCTGTGGCATCACACCGACGGTTCGTGATATTTCCTGTGGCGGTGCCGACGACGTGCCCTTCGTGCGCATCAAGAACTTCAGCCAAACGCTACGTAAATTCAAGGAGCTAGGCATCCAACTGATCGGCACCTCCGATCAAGCCTCTAAGTCGCTCTACGACATGAAACTCGATCGCCCCACCGCTATCGTGCTCGGCAGCGAAGGCTGGGGCATGCGTAAGGTCACTGGTGATCACTGCGATCACCTCATCAACATCCCGATGGCTGGCAGCGTGGAGTGCCTCAACGTCTCGGTATCCGCGGGCGTCATTCTTTACGAAGCGGTGCGTCAGCGCTTGTAAATACAAGCGTCAGTCCCCTTTCCAACAAGCGGCGGATCCGATATGGATCCGCCGCTTTTTCTTCGGAGACTCCTCCGTCGCCGCCTTTGAATCAATTAGAGTCAACTACTCATAATGGCAGTTCGACTTGATTTCCTCAAAAAATCGAATGAGTTACGCCCATGAAACTACCAATCCTGTTCATTTCCTTCATCACTGTCGGCACCTCACTGAACGCTGCGATTAATATAACGATAACAGAAGCCGGAGGGGATGTCGTAATGGAGTCCACCGGAAGCTTAACCGTTAGCCCAACGATTCCGGCCCCCCTTTACACTAGCCCTCAATCTGGAAAATTGAGATCTGCCCTCGGTGAGTTGGCAGTTGGATTGGCTCAAATTGCCGATACGAATTTTGCAAATATAAACATTTACTCTGATGCGATTGTGTCGGGTCCCTCTAACTTCGGGGGAAGCCTCACTTTGACTACCGCGAATACCTCGACCGGCAACTACTTCGAAATGATTGGTTTAACAGGCTCCACGGCGATTGCACTCGATGGCCAATTGGTAAACGAAAGTGCTCTAACAGTATACAACACAGTAGCAAGTTCGACTTGGAATAGTGCCACATTTACATCGCTGGGACTCACAACGGGAACCTACATATGGACGACCGATGCTCGCTTTGGAAATGACACCATTACACTGACCGTTGTTCCAGAGCCATCCAACACCGCGTTGTTATTGAGCGCAGGCATCTTGGCTGTGGTAGGACTCCGTCGACGTCGCTAGCCCCACAAACTAGCAGCCCCGACCTCAAAAAGGCGAACTCTTCGGAATTCGCCTTTTTCGCTACCACACTACCCCACGCAAATCGTCTTCACGTTGACGAATTCTCGGATGCCGCACTTCGATAGCTCGCGACCGTAGCCGCTGCGCTTAATCCCGCCGAACGGCAAGCGTGGGTCCGACTTCACAAAATCGTTAATAAAACACGCACCGCATTCAAGCTGACGCGCGAGGCGCTTGCCACGTTCTATATTCTGTGTAAACACCCCCGCTCCGAGGCCATAAGCGGATTGATTGGCAAGCTCGACTGCCTGATCATCACTCTTGACTGAAACGAGCGCCACCACTGGCCCAAAGACCTCTTCATCAAACGCAGGCATCCCCGGGCGCACATCGGCAAGCACGCTTGGCGGATAGTAATAGCCTGCTCCTTCTGGAACCTCACCACCGAGCAAGACCCGAGCGCCTGCTGCCACACTGGCATCCACTTGACGCTGTAAGTTCACTCGCAAATCGGCACGCGCCATCGGACCGAGGTTAATCGACTCATCTTCTGGGTTGCCCTGTCGGCGTTTCTCAATTGCCGCGATCACCTTCTCCGTGAAGGGCTCCAACACCGCTTCATGCACGAGTAACCGCTTCGCCGAAATACAAGTCTGCCCACAATTGTTTAGCCGACTCTGCACACACTTCGCAGCGGCCAGATCGAGGTCGGCATCTTCACAAATCACATACGGATCACTCCCGCCCAGCTCCAGCACCGTCTTTTTGATCGCACGTCCCGCAATTGCAGCCACCGCAGCGCCTGCTTTTTCGCTGCCGGTCAACGCCACGCCTTGCACCGCGTCGTGTTCGATCACCGACTCGACTTGATCGATCTCGATAAACAATGCTCGCAAGACCCCCTCGGGATAGCCCGCCTCTTGAAACAGCGCTTCGATCGCCAAGGCACACCCACACACATTCGGCGCATGCTTGAGCAGCGCAGTATTGCCAGCTGCCAGCACAGGCACCGCAAATCGAAACACCTGCCAAAACGGAAAATTCCATGGCATGATACCCAGCACCACACCGAGCGGCTGATAACTTAATACACTTTCCTGAGCCGATGCCTCAATCAGCTCGTCTGCCAAAAACTCGACCGTATTCGCCGAGTAATAGCGACACAGCAACGCGCACTTATCGAGTTCTGCCCGTGCCTCTGCGATCGGCTTGCCGACTTCCTGAACAATGAGCCGAGCAAACGCCTCGCGCTTCGCCTCAAGTAAAGTTGCAACCGTCTCCAGCATCGATGCACGCAGACTCACATCCACCCGCGCCCATGCCATCGCAGTCGTGCCAGCCTCCTCAAGCGCAGCCGCTAATACGTCCGCAGGCATCGCAGAAGTGCGCACTATAACTTGGCCCGTTGCGGGATTGATCGATTCAAACATGCCACTCTGATAGCCACCTGAGGCGCAAGGTAAATAAGCAAAACTAATGCGGCGTATTTATCTTATATAAGGTTGGAATTCATCGCCATACTTGCCTTATTTCTCTGCAACGACCTCTACTTTGAGCGAAACACCCCCTTTTAAACTATGAAGAAGATTTTTATTTCCGGCTGCTACGACATTCTCCACGCAGGCCACATCCAGTTTTTCCGTGAAGCCAGAGCGCTGGGCGACCACCTGACCGTCTGCTTTGCATCCGACGCCGTCCTCTGGGAGCACAAGAAACGCCGCACCTCGATTCCACAGGATCACAAGCTCGCTCTAATGACCGCACTCGAAGTGATCGACCAAGTGGTCGTCGGCGATTGCGAAGACCTCGGCCTCGACTTCAAAGACCACTTTCTAAAGATCCGTCCAGACATCTTGGCCGTCACGGACGACGATCAATATGCCGACGCCAAAAAAGCACTCTGTGCCCAAGTCGGTGCCAAATACATCGTCCTCCCGAAGACACCGCCACAGTTCACACCCGTTTCCTCCAGCTCAATCGTGCGCAATATCCGCACTCCTGCCGAATCACCATTGCGCGTTGATTTCGCAGGCGGTTGGCTCGACGTGCCACGTCACGCACGCGAAGGTGCTTACATCGTCAATTGCGCGATCTCGCCAATGGTCTCACTCAATGAGTGGAGCTACGAGATCAAGTCTGGCCTCGGCGGCAGCGGTGCTTGGGCATTGCTCAACGGCAACGACGGCGTGGAAAGCGAGCTCAATCTGGGCGTAGGCTGGCAGGATCCTGCCATCATTCGCGAAACTGGCCTATGCGCATGGCGCAGCGGCGCACGGCCCAAACTAGACTTTAAGCGTAACGGCGACTTCCTCCGTGGCCACATGGCGCTGCACTACACCGACATTCCGCACGACACACCTGGCAATGCCGACAACGACCGCGACTACGACCTAATCGAGCGAGCAGCTGCCACCGCTAGAGACGCCATCTTCGCAGGTAGCATCCCCAAGCTCGGCGAAGCCGTCAGCATGAGCTACGAGGCACAACTCAAAGAAGGCATGCGCGAACTCGCTGAAGCAGACGGCTGCATCGGCCGAAAATACTGCGGCGGCGGTTGGGGCGGCTACGCGCTCTACCTCTTTGCAGACAGCGCGGATCGCGACACATTTGTCGCATCTGCGAACTGCAACCGCGCAATTGAGCCTTACATCACCATTCGATAGCGCTTTTTCCTTTACGGGACGCCGAACGAGATCACTTTTACCCGCTTCAGCATCTAGTCGGTATGTGAAACGCTCACTTCTGACTTCCAACTTCTGACTTCTTTTTCAATGAGCCTGATCGAAACCATCCGCACAAATACTGACACTGTTATCGGTGACACCGAACTGGAGGATCGCCTCCACGGCAATCGCCCGTTGCGCGTCAAACTCGGCGTCGATCCGACACGCCCTGACCTGACCTTCGGGCACCTCGTCGTCTTTAACAAGCTACGCCAGTTCCAAGACCTCGGCCACGAGGCAGTGCTGATTATCGGCGACTTCACCACTTTGATCGGTGACCCTTCTGGCCGCTCCGACACGCGCCCCGTCCTCACTAAGGACGAGATCATGAGCAACGCGGATACTTACCTCGAACAGGCGTTCAAGATCCTCGACGAAGACAAGACCACCGTCGTTTACAACAGCGAGTGGTTCGATAAGATGGGCTTCGAGGACTGCCTCAAGCTGGCTCGCAAGATGACTGTCGCTCGCATGTTAGAGCGCGACGACTTTGCGAAGCGCTACAAAGGCAATGCCCCGATCTCGATCATCGAATTCCTCTACCCACTCATTCAGGGTTACGACTCGCTCGTGCTCAATGCCGACGTCGAAATCGGCGGCACCGACCAACTCTTTAACATGCTCGTCGGCCGCGCCCTGCAGAAGGACGCTGGCAAACAAGAGCAAGCCGTCATCACGATGCCACTCCTCGTCGGCCTCGACGGCAGCAAGAAGATGTCCAAGAGCGCGGATAACTACATCGCGTTCACCGACTCCCCTAAGGAAATGTTCGGTAAGATCATGTCGATCAGCGATGAGACGATGTGGACTTACTACCAGTTGCTCTTGGAGAGCAGCGAAGACAAGATCGAGAAGCTCAAGGCAGGCCACCCGATGCTGGCCAAGAAGCACCTCGCATCCGCCTTGGTTGGACAGTTCCACTCAATGGACGCTGGCAAACACGAGCTCGAGCAATTCGAGAAAGTCTTCTCCAAGAACAAATTACCCGACGACATGCCGACCTTCACATGGAGCGACATGCTCGGTGATGCCGAGAGCGCACCGCTCTTCGAGGTGATGGCACAATCTGAACTCTTTGAGAGTAAAGGCGCGATTCGTCGCCTCGTCCAACAAGGCGGCGTCAAGATCGACACCGTCAAACAAGAAGATCCAAACAAGGAAATCACTCGACCAGACAACGAAATGATCTTCCAAGCCGGCAAGCGCGTGTTCTTCAAACTACTCGCATAAAGACAGGATTTCATAAGAAGCGCTCAAATTAAGGGCGCTTCTTATTGTATCTGGCGCTTTACATTAACGCCGCGTAATCCTTTATATATACACTCTACTCACCAGTCACGACTCACCAGTCACGACTCACCAGTCACTACTCACTACTCATCATGGCACTAGCAACCGGAACCAAAGCACCCGCATTCACTCTCAAAACTAAAAACGCAGACGGCCTACAGGACGTCTCCCTGAGCGACAACCTCGGTAAAAAGAAGACAGTCCTGCTGTTCTTCCCGCTCGCATTCACCAGTGTCTGCATGAAAGAAATGTGCGACGTGAGCAGCAGCCTCTCCGCCTATTCTGATCTCAACGCAGCAGTATACGGCATCTCCGTCGACAGCCCTTTTGCTCAAGAAGAGATGGCAAAAGTCGACGGCCTCCAATTCCCACTACTCAGCGACTTCAATAAAGACGTGTCGGCAGCATACGACGTGCTCTATGCAGATCTTCTCGGCTTCAAGGGCGTCTCGAAGCGTTCCGCCTTCGTGATCGATGAAGACGGCGTCATCATCTACAGCGAATCCGCTGAAGATCCACACGATCTGCCAAATTTCGACGCAATCCAGACCGCACTCAAAAGCTAAGACCGCGATCTAAATCTGTGAGTTGATATTGCAATTGAAGTTGATTATTACCCTCGTGGTGGCATTCTTTCATACCTCTTTCGCAATATCATCTCCAGATCTTGAGATCACACCGTTGAACTATCATTTGCCGCAAAAAAACATAGCATGAGTGAGCCCACCCAGCCTACCTTCCTAGTCAGCGCTTACTCTGATCCCGTCGTGGTTCAGATTAACGGTAAGGCGAACTATCTGAACTGTAACACGTTTCGAGAGTTCATCGAAAAAATGGTCGGCGAAGGCAAGAGCCACATTGTGCTCGACTTCGAGAACTGCAAGGGGATGGATAGCACCTTCCTCGGCATTCTTGCGGGCACGGCGCTTGAATTACGCAAGCAGACACCTCCGGGCGTATTAATCATCTGCAAGCTCGGAGAGCGCAACCATGAGCTGGTCTGCAACCTCGGCCTGCAAAACCTCCTCACCATCGGCGAGGATCTTGCAAACTGCTCAGGTGATGCGGCCGAAGCTCAATTCTCCGCACTTAAAAACGTGGAAGTCTCTGACGCCAAGAATGTGCTCAACGCTCACGAAAATTTAGTGAAGGCCGACACGGAAAACGCCGCTAAATTTCAAGACGTCATCGCTTTCCTTAAAAATCAGGTCGAGGCCGACGAAACAGAGTGACCCCCTCCGCGCCGCCCAAGAGACCTGAATATTAATGTCATTTTTTCTTGGATTACTCGTAGGATTATTTGGCATGTGGCTGCTCCACACGGGCAGACGCAGACACATCAAGATCATCGAAGATGAAAAGCAGCTCCTCCAGCAGGAGAAGCAGATTGTCGTCGAGTTCATGCACAACATGGTCGAGGCCGTCGCCGAAGGAAGCGACCGTGCAGCCATGTTTCAGCGCATCATCCACGCCGCCATCCTGAGCACTGGCGCAATGAGTGCCTGTATCTTTGAAAAACGCGAGGATGATACGCTCAAGGGCATCGCCGTCGAAGGACTCTTTCCCCCGCAACGCAAACTACCAGAAGGCATCAGCGCCAAACTCGCAACTCGCGCCCAGTTTCTCGAAAACATCCTAAAATCAGAATCCTTCAAAATGGGCGAAGGCTTAATCGGCCAAGCAGCGAAGTCCAAACGCGCACAGCTCATCGTCGATGCGACAAACGACCCACGCGTCATTCAACACAGCGATCCTGCACTTCAAGTGCGTTCGATCATCATCGCGCCCGTTCTCTTTCAAGGGGAACTCATCGCCGTGCTCGCCGTTGCCAATCCAGCCGACGATCTCGCATTTACCGATACCGATTTCTCTCTAGTCGAATCCTTGGCAGAACAAGTCGGACTCGCAGTGCATAATAGCGATGCCATGCAGCTACAGATCGAGAAGAACAAGCTCGATCTCGACATCGAACTGGCCAGCAACATTCAAGGGCTCCTCCTCCCGAGTAAATTCCCCGCATCCGATAAAATCGAATTTTCCGCGCACTATACACCCGCGCAAAAGATCGGCGGCGACCTCTACGACGTCTTTGCAATCGATGACAATCGTATCGGAGTCGCCATCGCCGACGTGTCTGGAAAAGGCATCTCAGCCTCCATCCTGATGGCAATTTGCCAGACGAACCTACGCCACGTTTCGCGCCAACTCGACTCCCCCGCAGAAGTGCTCATAGAGATCAACTCGCAGATGCAAAGCTCCATGCGGCGCGATATGTTTATCACTATCGTCTATGCGATCATTGATCAGGCCAAGCAGGAGATCACCTTCGCCCGCGCGGGGCATGAGCTCCCCTTCGTCTACCGCCACGCCAGCGATGGCACCGAGAGCGTCGAAGCCGTTCAATCGCAAGGCATGGCACTCGGCATGGTGCCACCCGAAATCTTCGACCTCACGATCAAAGATAAAACCGTCCCGTTCGGCAAAGACGACGCCCTACTGCTCTACACCGACGGCGTCACCGAAAGCGTGAACGCCAGCGGCGACGAATACTCCGGCGAACGTCTCATCGAGACACTCAAGGCACACGGCAATAGCAACGCACAATCCATCCTCAATCACGTCATGGATAGTGTGCACCGCTTCTCCGGCGACGAAGGCCAGCCCGACGACCTCACGCTCATCGCGATTAAGCACAGCTGAGCTGAGTGACACAGACATTCTTGTCTGTCCCAGTGGAACTGCACTTATCCTACGTAACAGACAAGAATGTCTGTGTCACTTTACTCAACCACACAAAAAAACGCTCAGGAGGAAAAAGGGGGCAAACGCAAGGACTACACCGACCGCGTCACGGCAATAGCAACGCACAATCCATCCTCAATCACGTCATGGATAGTGTGCACCGCTTCTCCGGCGACGAAGGTCAGCCCGACGACCTCACGCTCATCGCGATTAAGCACAGCGGAGCTGAGCTGACCTGAGTGACACAGACATTCTTGTCTGTCCCAGTAGAACTGCACTTATCCTACGTAACAGACAAGAATGTCTGTGTCACTTCACTCAACCACACAAAAAAACGCTCAGGGAACATCCCTGAGCGTTTTTGTAAAACTGGCGAACAGCAACTGACTAGCGTGTCAACACACCTGTCGGCGGAGCGAACTTCGTCAGGTTGATGCCTTCGACTGCTACCTTGTATTCATCCATGTTCGGGATGCGTCCAAGGATTGCAGAGAGGACGACCACTGGTGTCGAAGCGAGCAAGGACTCACCCTTCTTACGCTCGGAGTCTTCTACCACGCGACCTTGGAACAGGCGTGTCGAAGTCGCCATCACAGTATCACCCTTAGCAGCCTTCTCTTGGTTACCCATACAGAGGTTACAGCCAGGACGCTCGAGATACATCATGTTTTCGTATTCGGTGCGTGAGGCGCCCTTTGGTGCATCATCATCGAATTCGAAACCAGAATATTTCTGCAACATTTCCCAATCACCTTCAGCCTTTAGCTCATCAATGATGTTATAAGTCGGCGCGGCGACGACGAGCGGTGCCTTGAATTCAACCTTACCTTGTTCGGCTTCGAGGTTCTTGAGCATCTGAGAGACAATCTTAAGGTCGCCCTTGTGCACCATGCAGGAACCAACAAATCCAAGATCCACGGCCTTCTCTCCCTTATAGTAAGAGAGTTCACGAATCGCATCGTGCGTATAGCGCTTGGAAACATCATCGTTGTTCACATCCGGATCAGCGATCATCGGCTCGACGATTTCGTTCAGATCGACGACGAATTCCGCAGAATACTTCGCATTCGCATCTGGCATCAGCGCTGGCTTCGCACCTGAACGGATATCCGCAATGCGTTGATCCGCAATATTGACCAAGCCTTGAAGCACCTGCTTCTCGTTGTCCATGCCCTTCTTGATCATGATCTGGATACGGCCTTTCGCGATTTCCAGAGACTCAATCAGCGTCTCATCCTGAGAGATGCAGATGGAAGCCTTCGCCTTCATTTCCGCAGTCCAGTCAGTAAAGGTGAATGCTTGGTCGGCAGGAAGGGTGCCGATGTGCACTTCGATCACGCGGCCTTGGAAGACATTGTCGCCGAATTTCTTGAGCATTTGAATCTGTGTCGCATGCACCACATCACGGAAATCCATGTGATCTTGCAAGTCGCCCTTAAAAGTGACCTTGACCGATTCAGGAATCGGCATCGTCGCCTCACCGGTCGCAAGTGCGAGCGCTACAGTGCCAGAATCCGCGCCAAAAGCTACGCCCTTCGACATACGAGTGTGTGAGTCACCACCAATGATGATCGCCCATTCATCCACTGTCAGGTCGTTCAAGACCTTGTGGATCACGTCGGTCATCGCATGGTATTGACCCTTCGGATCACGCGCGGTGATGAGGCCGAACTTGTGCATGAACTGCATGAGGCGTGGAATGTTCGCCTGCGCCTTCTTATCCCAAACAGACGCCGTGTGGCAACCAGACTGGTAACCTGCATCCACCGTTGGCGAGATGACGGTTGCCGCCATCGCTTCCAACTCCTGAGAAGTCATCAAACCAGTGGTGTCCTGCGACCCCACAATGTTCGCCTTTACGCGAATATCAGAGCCAGCGTAGAGCACTTTGCCCTCTGTCACGCCAACAGCGTTCTTATTAAAGATCTTTTCAACGGCAGTGAGGCCTTGGCCTGCATGTGTGATCTCTTTGGAAGGAGCAAAGACTGGCGCCAAAGCAACCCCCAATGTTTCAGCGGCAAAGGTCTGGAGCTTTTTGCCGAAGACAATTGCATAGGAACCGCGCGCCTTGATGAATTCGACTTTTTGAGGCGTGAGCGAAGCAGAGATATCCACCAACTCTTGGTCGCCATTATAAAGTTTCTTATCCTTTGTGTTAATCGTCAACACCGTGCCAGTCGCGACCGAATAGGCCTGCTCTAGCACAGGGTCACCATTCTCGTCCTTGACTGGGTTACCGTCTGCATCGAGCTGCTTCACCCAGTTCTTCAAATCAATTCCGATACCGCCAGTCACACTGACGGTCGTCAAAAAGATTGGAGAGATACCATTGGTGCCCGCAATAATCGGAGCAATATTCACAAATGGGATGTAGGGACTGCCGGGCTTACCAGTCCAGAGCGCCACATTGTTGACACCCGACATACGAGAAGAGCCCACGCCCATCGTGCCCTTTTCCGCGATCAGCATCACACGCTTGTCAGGATGCTGCGCTTGCAGACCTTGGATCTCGATTTGCGCCTGTTCAGAGATCATGCACTTGCCGTGTAGTTCGCGGTCAGAGCGTGAGTGCGCTTGATTGCCTGGAGACAACAAGTCAGTGGAGATATCACCTTCGCCAGCGATATAAGTGACGACCTCGATCGTTTCTTCCACTTCTGGAAGCTTTGTGAAGAACTCAGCCGCAGCATAACTCTCAAGGAGATCCTTCGCGATTGCGTTGCCAGCTTTGTAAGCCGCTTCAAGGCGATCGGTATCGGCTTCATACAGAAAAACTTGTGTCTTAAGAACCGCAGCAGCCTCGCTTGCGAGAGCCGCGTCATCGCCCAGGGCCAAATCAAGGAGCACCTCAATCGAACGGCCGCC
Organism: Lentimonas sp. CC4; assembly: GCF_902728235.1. Lineage (NCBI taxonomy): Bacteria > Pseudomonadati > Verrucomicrobiota > Lentimonas > Lentimonas sp. CC4. Next base: position 1,361,268 of record NZ_CACVBO010000001.1, on the reverse strand, counting down.
CTTCATGTGAGATAACAGCTCAAAGGCATAGGTGGGCGTAATTTCTGCGACGACCGACTCGCCGAGAATGATCGCTTTCAAAAAGTCTGCCTTCACGACAGCCGCACTCGTCGTGCCCGGCAAGGTATTGTAAATAAAGAAGTTAAGTGACTCCTTACGATGTTCGTTCGCAGTATCTTTAATCTGCTCAATGATTTCAGCCAATAAGACGCCATCATCGATTGGCTTAGGGGCTAACCCTTCGCCTTTACGTTCTTCGATCTCCTTCAAATAGTCAGTATAGGTATTCATGCACACCATGACATATGCCTTCTAAGCCAACTGTCAGTCCAAAAAACGGAAAAGCAGCACTCCTATCGATTCTTCCTCATCGAAGTCGAGCAGTGACATGGACATTGCTTCGCCATCTCCTGACTTCAATAAGCTCAGCCGAGTCGCAGATTTCCGCCCAATATGTGCTGACTGTAGAAGTCTCCAATTAGATTCACTCGCCCTTCGCTTTCGAAGCCAGTCCGCTACCAAACATCTGCATCGACTTACGTTGCATTTCGAGGTCGGACGCCAGCTTCTTGCGATACAGCTCAAGCTGATCCTCTGCGAGCACTTCAGATAGAGTCTCTATCAAGCGTTCATTCTCAACGACCTTTGCGCCTAGGAAACCATCGGTTCCAGATTGATCAATCCCCAGTGCTTCCCACTCAGAGTGCTTCACGGCATACGCTTTGTCATAGAAAATCTCAAAGACCTGATCCTTCTGCGACTCATCCAATAAGAACTGTTGCTGCAGTGAACTGAGCTCGCGATAGGCCGTCGCTTCCTTACGTTCCAAATCCTCTTGCTCCTTGTTAGCCTCATACACCGCCTGCTGCTCAGGTGTCAGAAGTTCATCGAGCAACTGAGAAACACTGTGATACTCCACCTCCGATGCCATCTCCTCGGCTGCTGCCTCCATGGATTCCATCGACTCCCCAGAAAACACACGCTCCATCAGCTTCGCCTCTAGCTCAGCACTCTTCGCATAATACGTCTCCAACGCTGCCACCTGATCCGGCGACAAATTCAAGCTAAGCTTCAGCTTCTCCAACTCTTCCTGCTTCCGTTGCTTCGAACTCTCAGCCGCCATCGATTGCACATTCGCCATGAATGGGTTCTGAACCGGAGCAGCCTTCTCTTCTTCGACCTCTGCCTCAGGAGCAGAATCTCTTGCCGCCGCGCGAACCGTCTCGAGTTCTGACTGGGCACGCTCAAGTGCCGACTCCGTCTCCGCGAGACTGGCCTCTAACTCGCTGATACGCTCAAGCGTGCCAACCGGCGCAGTCACCACAGACACCGGCACCTCACCTATGGGCTCACGAACTTCCGAGACGCCAAACGACACCCCAAGCAACCATCCCACCACCAAAGCAACCAGACACAAAACAACGTTTTTCATGGGGCCAAACAGTGCGAACCACCCACCTTACGTCAAACGCTTATTAAAATACACAACACTAATGTAGCTGCGCTCTTTAGACGCAGTCCGTCGGGATGGGTTCACAGCAACGATTCTGCGAGGCAACGCTCTCGGGCTTAAGCACCGTGCTACGACACAAAACGACGCAGCGTAACGCTCAACATTCAACGTTCAACGTTCGACACGCCCCTCCTCAATCATATCTCAGATCCGTCGCCTTGCCACGAAAGATCCAGTAGGCCAGCGCCGTATAACCGATCAAAAATGGCAGCACAATCGCGGTGCCGATCAGAATCACCATCAATGACTCCGGCGCGGCGGCGGCTTCCACAATCAGCAAATGCCCGGGAATGATATACGGATAAAAGCTGTAAACCAGCCCCAGGAATCCGAGCACGAAGATCGCAATCGAAATCGCGAATGGCATCCAAGCGAGCCGATCCTTTTCCAACGGTAAGATCCCGAGAATGAAGTGCATTAGCAAGGTCAGCATGATCGAGATCAACGGCATCGCCAGCAGTAGCGTCACCTCGGGAAAGGCAAACATCCGATCGTAAATGCGCGTCGCGACAAACGGCGCAGTCAAACTACTGAGCAAGGCTCCGAGCACCATCACCCAAATCGCCCGACGCGCCCAGCCCACGGCTTTAACCTGCAACGCGCCTTCGGTTTTCAGAATCAACCAACACGCCCCCATCAGCGTATACCCTGCAACCACGAGCAACGCGAAGAACACCGAAAAGAGGTAACCGCTCAGACCTTCTTGAAAACCGATAATATAGCGCCCGACCATGTAGCCCTGACTCAAGGCCACGACCAGCGAGCCGAGGAAAAAGTTTCGGTTCCAACGCTGTTGGCCCTCAGGCGCCACCTTCTTGCGAAAGTCAAAGGAGACGCCACGAAAAATCAGTCCGATCATCATCACCGCCACGGGCAGATACAGATTCGTTAGCACCACACCGTGCGCCACAGGAAAGGCGACCAACAGCAAACCAACACCCAACACCAGCCAGGTCTCATTCGCATCCCAGAACGGGCCGATGGAAGCAATCATCCGATCACGCTCCTCGCGCTCCACGCTACGCGACAGCAACCCAACCCCCAGGTCATAGCCGTCGAGCACCGCATACAGCAACATCGCGAGGCCAATTAGAAATGCGAAGACGAAGGGCAACCACTCGCCGTTTTGAAAAATTTCCAAACTCATTTTTAAACAAGCTCCTTAGGTTCAGTCGCGATTTCCTTTCTCGCCAAGTAAAAGAGAGAGCCAATGTAGGCAAAAAATAATACCACGTAAGTCACCAAATAAGCGGTGAGCGTGAGCGCCACATGCGAGGGCGGCAGATCGGCCACCGCATCTTTGGATTTCAAGATCCCCTGCACCAACCACGGCTGACGTCCGATCTCACTCACATACCAGCCCGCGATCGTTCCGACCCAGCCGGAAAACGTCATGCCCAACAGCACTTTTAAATACCACTGCGGCAGTGCGGGCTTTTTCCACAGGTAAAATGCTCCAACAAAAGCCACGCCGATCATGACGGTGCCTACCCCGACCATCACACGAAAGCTCCAAAACACCGGAGCCACGGGCGGATGTTCGCCAATAAATTCATTCAACCCACGCACATGTCCATTCGGGTCACGCGTAATAATCAGACTACCGAGCTTCGGCACGGCGATCTCCATGTGATTTTCACGTGCCTCTTCATCGGGCAACGCAAAGAGCGCCAACGGCACCCCATCACCACTTTCCCACAACGCCTCCATTGCTGCCAGCTTCTGTGGCTGATAGTCACGCGTATTCGTGCCGTGTAAATCACCAACGAGTCCTTGTAAAGGAGCCAGCACTGCCGCCAAGACGATACTACAAGTCAACCCAGCTTTCACTGCAGGGCGTTGATCACCTTTGATACAGCGATACGCCAACAAGCCAGCAGCTAGAAAAGCGACCGTTAATCCTGAGCCGAGCAATGTATGTATGAGTCGATATGGCATCGACGGGTTAAACACGATTTGCCACCAATTCTCAGCGTGCGCCACACCATCGATCATCACATGACCCGCCGGTGTCTGCATCCAACTATTGAGGGCCAGAATCCAAAATGCCGACAAGGTCGTGCCCCCCGCCACCAAAAACGTAGATAGCGTATGGAACCAGCTCGGCACCCTGCGGAAGCCGTAAAGCATCACTCCCAAAAACGTCGCTTCGAGGAAAAATGCCGTAAGCACCTCGTAAGCTAGCAGCGGCCCCGCAATGTTACCCACGGTATTCATATACCCGGGCCAATTCGTGCCAAACTGAAACGACATCGTCACGCCTGTCACCACCCCGAGACTAAAGGTCAACGCAAAGACCTTGGTAAAGTAGAAATACAGCTCCATCCACTTCGCATCACGCGTGCGGCGGTAGCGCAGCTTAAAGAATAACAACAACCAACCTAGAGCGATCGTGATCGTCGGAAACAGGATGTGAAAAGAGATATTGGCCGCAAATTGTATGCGAGAAAGTAAAAATTCGTCCATAATGGTTCTTGCTGAAGTCAGTAAAGCAAGACCTGCGAAGGAAAGCCCTGTCAAACTAGCAACTAATTCATAACAAACCCTAATCGCCGCTAGTAGCAAGTCGACCTCAGCATCAGTTTGATCACCCATGACTGCTGCAGCGCAGAATCGACACTCTTATCCCGCATCACGAGCTCACCCTCGATCCGCCCCACAATACGCGGTCGATTCGGTCACACGAGACTCCATCGGCAATGTGACGATGGAGAGGCTGCTTCTCCACAAGCTCCCCTAATCGTGCTTCAAGAGCTTTTTTAGATACGGGTTCGGGTAACGACGTGTTGCGGTAATCGCATAGAAGGTCTCTTGAATATCAGGGATATTGCACAGCTCGAAGAGCCGCTTGTTTTGTAGCTCATCCATAACCACCACTGGTGGGACGAGGGCAAGCGCATCGGTCTTGCGGGCGATTAGGCGCATCATCGCCATATCATTGGCCTCCGCCGCAATCAAGGGAGCGATGCCGGCACGTTCCATGGCGAGGTCAAAGCCCGCTCGGATATTACTTTCCATACTCGGCAATACGATCGGCGTATCCACCAAATCTTCGGGAAACCTAAATCCTGTTCGGCCTTTAAAGCGCTCGGGACCCACGATACTCACAGATTGCTTATCAAGTAATTGACTGTGCAATTTGCGCTCAGCATCGCGTAGGATCGGCGTATTGGATAAAACGAGGTCGATCGTGTGCGCTCTCAGTTGATTCAACAACTCTCGCAGACTCCCGGACTGAATCACCACTTCGAGATCTTCGTCGTCGAAGGCCTCTTTCAAGAAAGTCATCTGGAAGTTCTTGGATAGGGTCGACACCGCACCGACGCGCAGCACATCGCGAAAGCGCTTATTTTTATTTTGCAACGTCGCCATCAACTCTTCACCAGTGCGAAAGATCGTCTCAGCGTAGTCGAACACGATACGCCCCTCCTCGGTCAGACTCAGAGATTTGTGCTGTCGATCAAATAGGGCGCAGTCCAAGCTCTCTTCCAGCTTCTTCAATTGAATACTCAAGGCAGACTGAGAGACGTGCAAAGTCTCGGCAGCACGGGTGAGCGTGCCTTCGCGCACGATGGCATGAAAGTAGCGAAGGTGGTGATAGTTTAACTGTGACATATATAAAAGAGAACGATTTAGTTAAATTCTTATATTAGACAAAATCAAGAGTTTCCATTACAATAGTGGCATGGAAATACTCATCAGTCTTCTCATACTCTGGATAGCGCCAGCCCTCATGCTGTGGGTCGTGCTTTCATCGAAATGGCTCAATGGTCGTCCGCTTACTGCGGGGAAGTTTGCCGAGCTCACTGCGTGGTGCGCTTTTGGCAGTGCGACGCTGGCAACAGTCTTATGGGCTTTTCACGATCAGCAACCTGTGGTTGCCACTTTGACTGACGCTGGATGGATCGGCATTCGATTTGATGCGCTCTCGGCAACAATCCTTCTATTGGTCTGCTTCCTAGGAGCGGTCATCCTGCGTTTCTCACAAAATTACCTCGCTGGTGATAAGCGCCAAGGATACTTCTTTAAATGGATGTGCGTCACGCTCGGTTCCGTGATGGCCTTAGTCGTGGCACCAGGCTTGGTGCAGTTCTTCGCGGCATGGATGGCAAGCAGCCTAGGCCTCCACAAGCTGCTGGTCTATTACCCAGACCGTAAAGGCACGCTCCTTTCAGCTCGTAAGAAATTCATTGTTAGCCGCATGGGTGACTTCTGCTTACTCGGCGCATTCATTGGCGTCTTCGTCATCTACGGGGCGCAGGACTTTGGAAAGCTATTTATAATTACACAGGAGCAAGGGAGTTCGCTCGATAATAACGCATGGATCGGCTGGCTGATTATCCTTGGAGCGATGTTCAAATCCGCTCAGTTCCCATTTCACACATGGCTACCTGACACGATGGGGGCGCCGACACCTGTATCTGCACTGATGCACGCCGGTATCATTAACGGTGGTGGATATCTAGTGGTTCGCATGAGTCCGGTATTGGTGAACACATCTAATGCGCTGCTCCTGCTCGCCATCTTCGGTGCAATCACCGCGATCTATGGGTCGTTCGTCATGCTCTCGCAAACGAGTGTGAAGCGCGCGCTGGCATATTCCACGATCGCTCAAATGGGTTTCATGCTTTTGCAGTGTGGTCTCGGAGCATTCCACCTCGCAGTGCTTCATATCGTAGCGCACTCACTCTACAAAGGGCATGCCTTCCTTTCTTCTGGCTCTGCGGTTGCCACTGCGAAGAAACTCAATGCGGATCCAAAATATGTGAAACTTCCGCAGAGTCGCATCTGGTTAGCAGTCGCGATCGGTGTGAGTATTGTGGTTGGTCTTAGCTACGTATTTGGAGTGAGCCCTGCTGAAAAGCCTGGCATGCTGGTGCTCAGCATGGTGGTCGTAGTGGCCATTACACAACTACTATGGACACAAATGCGCCGCGGTCGTGATAGCAGTGAAATCATCAAGACAGCGATCTTTGCCGCAGGCATCGGCGCCATTTACTTCGTGCTATCAGGCCTAGCCGACACGCTACTGGCATCCTCTTTGCCGCGTGATGTGCCGACATGGCCAATGGCTGAAATCATACTCACGCTCTTCATTTTTGCCTTCTTGATGACATCCATCCGTTTCCAAGACGGACACCCAGGGTTCCTTTCAGTCGCTTACAAGCGCCGCCTGTATGTGCATGCTTTGAACGGCTTCTACATGAACACGATCGCTAACAATACCGCACGTAAACTCGGCCTCGTCCCTAAAAATCGTTAATTTATAACAATCGGATTTAATATGAACCAAGCACCAGAAAAAGCCATGGATCTGCATTCACATATTTCAAGGGCATGTAAGAAGATCGCACCACTCTGGCCTTTGTCACACTTCGTGGCGGTCAATCCATTTTTAGGATACGCAGATCAAAGTTTCGCAAAAACGGCAACTGCTTTTAAACGTATTCAAGATGCCGATACAGTATTGCCACGCGAATGGTTTAAAGCGCACTACGAAGCGGGAAAGATCAGCCTTAAGGATCTGCAAGCAGGCATTGCGAACGCATCGCCTGAAGTGCTACAGAGCTTCAAATCGTTTGAAGCAACACTCACAGTCGACCATCTCGTAGATCGGCTAAACACACCACATGTCGACCAAGCGGAACACTACCAAACCTGCTCTTTCAGTGTATATCTGGACTCCCGCCTAGGCACGCCATGGCAATACGTGATTCGCGAAGAGGCGGCAAAGTGGTGCGCGGCCTATGATGACGAAGGGCAATCCTCATGGAAGTTTCCATGGAAGAATCTCAGCCTCTATGCAGGGTGGAAAGAAGCCGCGCTGATTGACCGCAATCCTGAACTCAACGGATTGAAAGGGTTCCGCGCCAAGGTAAAGTCCTTTTCCGACGATCCAGAAGTCGCAATCGAAGAGGCTGTCTCGAAATTGAGTATGCCTGAGGAGAAAATCGAAGAGTTCCTCTACCGTATCTTGCTCACCCTACCTGGCTGGTCGGGTCACTTACGGTATAAAGACCGTGAGCACGAAATCCGTAATAGCGAGGGCGACTTAGTCGTGCAACTCTTGGCGATCTTGTTAAACTACGAAGTTGCGCTCTACGAATTGCATCTAGGAGAAAGCGAATGCATTGAAGGCTGGAAGCGTAACCTTGAGGTGCAGCCTGAAGATTTATCTGACGATGCAATTCCATTGGCACTCGCCGAGCGCCTCATTTGGCAGTCAGCCCTAGAGAACGCTTTTGAGCAAACGCTACGCACACAGATTACCGCTGAAGCGAAATCGAATGAGCGTCCCGATGTGCAAGCGGTATTTTGTATCGATGTTCGGTCCGAGGTCTTTCGCCGTGCACTTGAATCAACTAAGCTGAATATTCAGACAATCGGATTTGCCGGCTTCTTCGGCCTGCCGATCGATCACAGCATCCCTGGCATTGGCGGCTCACAGGCGCGCTGCCCTGTGCTACTGGCACCACCGGTAAAGACTGCAGAAGGCCTTTCAGGCATTGAGGCGGTTCAATATGATGAACTTCGTTTCGAACGCGTTATCGAGCGCGAAAACGAACGCAGCTGGAAACGTTTTAAGGAAGCCGCGGCATCATGCTTCACCTTCGTGGAGACGATCGGCTTGAGCTACGCCTATAAAATCATTTGCGATGCCTTTGCTATCGATAAGTCGAAGCACAAATCGGCATCAGCTCCGGCCTTTCTGGAAGCAATGCCCACAGCCGCACGTGCCGATATGGCTATGGGTATCCTCAACGGACTCGGCCTGAAGGAGAACTTTGCCAAGATCGTTCTTTTCTGCGGGCACGGTAGCCAGACAAAGAACAATCCATTTGCTTCCGGACTCGATTGTGGCGCCTGCGGTGGCCACGCAGGTGACGCCAATGCGCGCCTCGCAGCCGCTTTGCTCAACCAGCAGGATGTGCGCTCTGAGCTACAGGCGCGTGGCATTGAAATCCCCAAAGACACCACTTTCATCGGCGGGCTACACAACACTACGACTGACCAAGTCACGCTCTACGAAACCGATCCGGTGGATGCATCACTCATTGGAGAGCTTCAAGAATCACTCGAAACTGCCGGAGGTATCACTGCACTCGAAAGATCAGTGCTGCTCGGCAATGCTAAGGATCAATCAGATATCGTCGAAGCGGTTCGCTCCAGAAGTCTCGACTGGTCACAAGTGCGCCCCGAGTGGGGCTTAGCAGGCAACGCCGCCTTTATCGTCGCACCGCGCGAATGGACACGTGCATCGAATCTTGGCAGCCGTGCCTTCCTGCACGAATACAACGCCACAGCCGACCCCGAAGCCGCCGTGCTTGAGGCAGTCATCGGCGGACCACTCGTGGTCGGTAGTTGGATCAACCTACAATACTACGGTTCCGCGACCGACAACCATCACTTCGGTAGTGGCCACAAAGCGATCCACAATGTGGTTGGTGGCGTGGGAGTCGCACTCGGCAACGAAAATGATTTACGGCCGGGGCTCCCCTTTCAGTCGGTGCACGACGGAGAGAAATTGATCCATGAACCGCTTAGGCTACATGCCTGCATCGCAGCCGACACCGAGGTGCTCGATTCGATCTTGTCCAGACAAGAGCACGTGCGCCATCTAGTCGAAAACGGCTGGATCCATTTAATCTCACTGGGAGCCAATGGTCAGCAATGGCTCCGCCGTATGCCAAACGGCGAATGGAGGGCACAGGCGTAAGGCGCGATTGCTAGTGATCGAAAAGCGAATTAAAACAGAGTATTCGGACCGGCGCGAACTTCGTAGCCTAACAACGCCTAACACTCGCAAAGTCACATGAGCAAAAGGACGCCCCCTATTTATAGATTTCGATCAATCAACTAACTCGACATCGCAGCACAAACGATAAAAATCCCTGAATGAAAACCCTACCTAACCTTATAGAAAACAACCGAAAATGGGCTGCAAAAGTTAGAGCTGAAAAGCCTAACTTCTTCGCGGAACTAGCAGAGATTCAAAGCCCCAAACACCTATGGATCGGCTGTGCCGATAGTCGCGTGCCCGCCAACCAGATCACAGGTCTCGCACCAGGAGAGCTCTTCGTGCACCGTAACATCGCGAACCTTGTCGTGCACTCAGATCTTAATATGCTCTCCGTGCTGCAATACGCGGTCGAAATACTCAAAGTTCAACATGTCATTGTTTGCGGTCACTACGGCTGTGGCGGCGTCCGCGCAGCGATCAACTCTCAGCCCAACGGACTCGTCGATAATTGGCTGCGCCACATCGAGGATATCGCAGTCATCAATTGGAGTCATTTAAAAGCACTCGACTATGAAGCGCGCTTGGATCGCCTCTGTGAACTCAATGTCATCCAACAAGCCAACAACCTAGGCCGCACCACTGTGATACAAGAGGCATGGAACAGGGGGCAGAAGCTGGAAATCCATAGCTGGATCTATAGCCTCAAAGACGGACATATTTGCGATCTACAAGACCCCATTGACCACTGCACCGAACAATTACAGTAGCGACATCGCTGCCCTGAACTTAGTTCACAGACAAATCTAGGATGAATGAAGCTGCGTTGCGTCCATGCGCGGATCACGCGCACACTCTCGTTGACGAATAAAGCTTTTGCACTAGTGATCCTCTACGCGATCAAACGGAGCCCTATCACTTTGACTTATAGGACCTTAGCGACATGCTAATAGCCTTATGTCGCACCTCTGGACAGTTACCCTCTTCGCCCTTCCCCTATACCTGCTAAGCACAGCGGCCATCGCCGTGGATCAGAACAGCAACGGCCTCAGCGATGTCTGGGAACAGCGCTTCAATGCCAGTGCCCTGCAACTGCTCAATGACGACGACGGCGACGGCTTTACCAATGTCGAAGAGTGCATCGTCGGCACCGATCCGGAAGACGCCTCCGATCTCCCGAGACTGCTCCCCTCCACCACTCAGAATGATCCGGATCAGATTGAGCTCCGCTTTCAAACCCTCAGCGGCAAGCACTACAGCGTCACTCACTCTCCAGACCTCAACGACTTCACCCCGATCAGCAAGGGCTGGCTGGGCGATAACACCGAACGCCCCCTCCATATTGGCACCGATGGCATTGCAGCAACGCTCAGTCCCATACGCATCGATTACTGGGCCAACTTCGCGGGCACCACCATTGAAGAGCTCCACGCGCTCAACACCTTTCCCTCCGCCCCCGACGGCAGTAGCAACCACCCAGCACCCGAAGCACCCGACTTTCTCGCGAGCGGCTACGGCGCACGCCTGAGCTGCTGGATCACTCCACCCGAGTCTGGCAGCTATACCCTTTTCCTCTCCGCCGGCGGCCCTGCCGAACTCTACTTGCACGATACCACGAGTAGCAGCGCTCCGGTCAAAATCGCCGAAATCCTTCCCACGCAAACCGATCTATCCAGTGGCGAATGGGACACCTACGCCACCCAGCGTTCCACATTACTCGAACTCTCAGCCGACACACGCTACGCGCTTGAACTACACTACGTCGCCAATGTGCCGCAGCAGTATGCGGAAATCGCGTGGTCCGGTCCTAGTATCGACGGCATCCAACAGCTCGATCGCGATGCTCTGGCTCAGGTCTTTTTCCACAATCAACTCGGCCCACAGAACATACTCCTGCAGCACGACTACGACAGTGACGGTCAAACGGGCGCACAATGGCCTGACAACACCGCAATCGTCACCGACATCATCGGCATGACGGGCAACGCCGAGCAGATCACTGGCGACGTCGGCACTAGTAGCACGCTGGAACGCATTTACTTCGACCCCGGCAGCAGCGAGCACTTCTACGCCACATGGCTCTTTAACATGAGCAGCGGCCAACAGGACACATACATGTTCTTTATGAATGGCACGGATAGTAGCCAGGAAGGTCCGCGCATCGACATCGAAGACAGCACCTCCAACAGCACCGGCGCCGCCGTGCGCGCAGGTGGATCTGGCGGTTCCGATGTCCAAATCGACATCAACTTCGAAAAAACCTACCGCATCGAACTCATCGCTTCGCTCGCCGTCGGCGGCTTTGAATATAAAACGCCCAACGAGACTCACACCGTCGCGGAAGACACCTTCGACCTATATGTAACCGATCTCACAGGGAATCTCGTCGGTGCCCACACTGGCCTAGTATATCGAGACGGAGCCGTTGTCGAAAAATTCAGCAGCTTACGCCTCCCCTATTTAAACAATCCCAACATCGTCTTCGACGACTGGGAATTCACTAACGGACTCATCGCAGGCAACGGCTACCTCATCTCCAACCAAACCGACTTCGGCAATGGCGACACGCCCAACTTCTTCGAACTCGAAATCAAAGAACAAGACCAAGACAACGACGGCATCCCCGACTGGGAAGAGCTCGCCCTAGCGCCTTACTACCCATTTCTACCCTTCGACGCCGAAACCCAAGACGGCCTGCCCGATGCAGACGCCCTCGCACTCCTACTCGCACAATCGCAAGGCAAACCAGAAATCACCCTCTACGGCAGTGACGGCGCTGCGTTCGAAAGCAACTACCCAAACACCACCCCCGACAATGGCGAGATCACCATCACCCGCGCGGGCACGCTTGAACCACTCATAGTCGATCTGTGCTTTCCCCCGCTCGAAGCAGGCACCAGCACCACCCTCTGCGACGGCACCTGCTGCATGCTGATCGGTAGTGCGGGCGATGAAGAAGCCGAGCCCGAAGATTATATTCTAACCGACGAAGACGGCACCATCGTCACCGACACCGTTCACTTCGCCTTTGGTGAAATCAAAAAGGTCCTCACCCTCACCCCGGTCGACGACACCCTCAACGAATACCCCGAATCCGTGAACATCGCCATCAAAGAAGCCGACGATGCGCGCTACGATGTATCAGAACTCCTCAACGGCGCCTCCATCCAAATCTTCGACCTCCCCGATAGTCCAGACAACATCACCATCTTTACCGGCAGCTTCAGCCAAGATGGCAAAGCCGTGGTCCCGACCAGCGGCTCCGGATACGCTACGGCCACTATTAATGGCCCCCGCACAGAGATTCGCCTATGGGATGAATTCTCAGGCCTGACCTCCGCACAGCAAGACTCCCACGTGCACAAAGCCAATGCAGGTAACACCGCTGGCAATATCATCTACGCCATCACTGAAACACCCGGCGATGACGAAAGCGATCCACTCAACGGCCCACTCACCAACTACCTCTGGGATCTCACCGACTCCTCGGGCGCAGTGCCTACCGCAGGCGGCCCCGCGAGCAAACAAGTCATCATTGACTCGCTCTTCGGGCAAAACAACGAGACACCGCTCTACCTCAACGTTCACACCGTCGACAACCCTGCCGGCGAGATCTGGGCCTTCCTCAACCTCTCCGGTGGCTCAGCCACTGACCCCGGCGACGCGCCCGCAGCAGCCGCTACGGGCTCCGGCGAATTCCCACAACTCACCGGTGACCTACTCGAATCCGAAGTGCGCCGCTTCCTCAACCAAGCCACCTTCGGCGCCACCGATAGCGAAGTCGCCGCCTTCGTAGCTCAGATCGAAAACCAGCGCCTCAGTAACCCAGCCTACCACCGGAACGAAGCCTACTCCGACTGGATCGATACGCAGATGACCACGGCTAACACTCCGCAGACTTATCTACTAGACTTCACACTCGCCGCAGTCTTCCAGCGCATGACACTCGCGGGCTTATTCGACGCAAGCCGCAACCCCACCGACGGCACCACCGCGACTCCGTCCCGCCCGACTTGGCCCTCCATCGACCGCAGCAGCTCCAACCCCGAGCACTGGTATCTAAGCGCGAAGTATCCGGTCACCCACGCACAACTCAACCTCGGCGACAATAACAACCTCAGTATCGGCACCACCACAGGGAACGCCGAACGGCGCAATGCACACTGGCAAACAATGCTCAACGCACGCGACCAACTACGCCAAAAGATGGGCTACGCCCTCCAGCAGATCGTCGTAGTAAGCGCCAGCAGCACTTCTATCTCACAAAACGCTTATGCCGCATCCAACTATCAAGACATGCTCAACACCCATGCCTTCGGTTACTACCGCGACGTGCTTGGCTACGTCAACTGGAGTCCAGTCATGGGCAAATGGCTCTCTAGCCTGCAAAACCAAAAAGCTATCGACTTTGATGGCGACGGACTCTTCGACGCCTACCCCGACGAAAACTTGGCGCGCGAAAACATGCAGCTCTTCTCGATCGGCCTCTTTAACATCTGGAGCGACGGCACCCTCAAGCTGACTCCCGAAGGGCTACCAAGTTCGACATATACCAACGACGACATCCGTGAATTTGCAAAAATCTTGACCGGCCAAAGCTTTAGCCAATACGCCAGCACGACCAGCACTCCGGCTTGGGGCGGAGTGCCTTACGCCCCAAGCGATACAAGCTTCTCCGCGTCACAAAATACTTCAGGACAACTCTCCCGCTCTTATCTCTACCCCATGAAAATGTTTGGGGACTACCACAGCTTAGGTTCGAAAAGCTTTGCCGGCACCACGATTGATCACTCCGACATCACCGATCCTGAGCTGCAAGGCATCGCCGACATCGAGGCGGCCATCGACTGGCTCGCGGGCACCCCAGGAGATGGACAACCGGATTTTGATATGGTGCATAGCCACGTCAGCACACCTGCGTTCATCTCGCGCCGTCTCATCCAACGCTTTACCACCTCCAATCCGTCACAGGATTACCTACACCGCGTCGCGACCGTCTTTAAAAATTCAGAGGGCAACCTCGCACTCACGCTGAAAGCGATACTCCTCGATCCTGAAGCGCGTAACATCAATCTCAACGATACTCGCTTCGGCATGAAGAAGTCGCCCCTCGAAGGCTATCTACAATTACTACGCACGCTTCAAGCTCACACCTATTTGCCACTCACCAATCCCGAAGGTGCTGCGCCCTACGATGTCGCTGCAGGCGATTACAGCAACCCAGACATCTACCTCGAAAACTTCAAATACCCCAGCGCTCAACTCGCCAACTTTGAGCGCAACGTGCGCTTCGCTCCTGGCTCTACATTCACCAGCGGCACACGTGGGCTGCAAATGGATCCATTCACCCAAGAGACTGTATTCAACTTTTACCTACCTGATTTCTCTCCAGGCGGAGCAGTCGGCGCCGCGGGTATGGTTGCACCCGAACTTCAGCTCGCCAACGAGCCAGACGTGATCCGTAACATTAACTATTTCGAATACATCATCCGCTACAGCCAAGGCCCAGGCGGAGACGAACTCGGTGGCACTGACACTAACCAAGAGCTCGCCTTCAACTCAGTCGATGCCGACCGCCACGACTACCAACGACTCGACCGCCAAGCTCTAGCCGACGCATTTTACCCAGCCACCGAACCCACTTCAGAACTCACGCTAGAAGGCAATGGTCTGACTGATGGATTCACTGGAACATACTCAGCCGAGGCGCCACACTGGGTGCGCCTCAACCGCACAGGCGATGTCTTCATTGCCAGCGAATCAGTAGACGGTGTGACTTGGACCGAAATTGCAACCCAAGTGCTCCCCATGGCCTCCGAAGTCTATATCGGGCTAGCGCTCACCAGCCATGACGATGGCATCCTCACCACTGCCGAATTTAGCAACGTCTCCATCACCAGCGGCGAAGGCACATGGTATCACTCCGACATCGGCAACGTCGCAGCCGAGGGATCGACCGTAGCAAACAGCGAAACCGCCTTCACACTCGAAGCCTCTGGCAATGATATCTGGAACTCCGCCGATGAATTCCACTACGCCTACCAGCAACTCGACGGCGATGGCGAAATCATCGCGCGCGTCGATAGCCTAGTGCTGACCAACCCATGGGCGAAAGCCGGAGTCATGATACGCGAAACCTTAGACGCTAATTCCGCTAATGTCATCAGCTTGATCAGCGGCTCATACGGCACGCGTGCACAAATGCGAAGCGTCCCTCGCGGTCGCAGCAGCGAGTCCCTCGCCGACGAAGCACTGGTCGACGAACTCGACCGTCGCCTCACCTACGGCTTCTTCAAACTGCGCTATCCTTACGACACCTCCGATAACGACGACCCCAACATTTACGGCGTCGACGAAACCTTAAAGAACCCGCGCGAACTCATCATTGATGCCATCACCAACGGATACGGCGACCCCTTCGACGGCTCCAACGATGAAACTGATCGTCTCTACAAATTTGCCGATGCGCTCTACCTCCTCACCTTCTCGCCAGAGTATCAAATCAAGAAATAAGCGTCATGTCTAAGCTCCTCAAAAAAATCTCCCGCCGCCAATTTCTCAAAGCTGGCACCTGTGGCGCGATGACGATTGGCCCCTTGGTCAACACCATCGCCCAGCTCTCACTCGTCAACTCCGCCGCAGCCAGCTCACTCGGTGGCTCTGCGCTCGTCGGCTCCGACTATAAAGCACTCGTCTGTATTTTCCTGCGTGGCGGCTGCGATACCAACAATGTCCTCATCCCACGCGGCACCAACCCCCAAGCTGCCGCCTACGCCAGTGACCGTGGTGCCGTCGCCGTTCCCAACGGCATCGTCCACCCGACCTACAATCCTGCAGGCGAGGACGCCACTCTACCCATCGCAGTCCCTGGCCAAGATCAATTCGGACTCCACCCTAGGCTCGGCAATCTCGCCGAGATGTTCGAGGCCAGTGAAGCCGGCTTCGTCACCAATGTCGGCACCCTCTCCGAACCTACCACTCAAAACGGCTACAGCACCAGCAGCCTGCCCAAGCAGCTCTTTTCGCATTCCGACCAAGTCACGCAATGGATGTCCTCCATCGCCGACAAGCCATACACCTCAGGTTGGGGCGCACGCGTCGCCGATCTCTATAACGACACGTGGAACGTCAATAGCCAGACCTCCATGATGATCACCGCCGCTGGCACCAACCAGTTTATGAATGGCGGCGCGCTCAACCAATATACCGTGACCTCCTCAGGCTCGATCAGCCTTACAGGATTTGGCACCAACTATTCCAGCGCCATCAATGCCACCAACGGAACGTATAACGCAAACGCCACCGGCGAACGTCTTAAAGCGCTAGAGCAAATCATGCAATACAGCCACGCGCACATCATCGAAGAAGGCTACACCGAAGTTGTGCGCAGTGCCCGCGCTAATGAAGCGATCATCAGTGAAGCCATGCAAATCGAAGCCAACCTAGGCATCGATTTCGATGCCATCTGGACCGATTACGAAGCCACAGGCGGTGTCGCCGAAGAGCTCAAAGCCGTCGCTCGTCTCATCGCAGGCCGCGAATGCCTTGGTAACAATCGCCAGATCTTCTTCGTCGATCTCGGCGGCTTTGATAACCATGCCGACATAAACGACGATCTCCCCAACCTACTCGAGCAACTCGATCATGCCATCGGTGCATTCAATGCCGCGATGAAAGAGCTCGACAGCAAAGATACCGACTTTGCTTACGATAAAGTGACCACCTTCCAAGCCTCCGACTTCAACCGCACTTGGACGCCCAACGGCACCAACGTCGACTCAGCCGGAACCGACCACGCCTGGGGCTCGCACTCCTTTGTATTCGGCGGCGCAGTCAACGGTGGCAACTTCTATGGCACCTATCCCACACTCGCCGTCGGCGGCAGCGACGACGTGCCAAGCGGTTCACGCGGTCGCTGGATCCCCACCACCTCAGTGGATCAATTCGCCGCAGTCCTCGCCAACTGGTTTGGCGTGCCAGCCAACAGCAGCGAGATGCAAACCATCTTCCCCAACCTAGATCGCTTCCAAGACCCCTTTGATATAAGTGGAACCGCAAACCTCGGTTTTTTATAAGAATGTGATACAGACATTTCTGTCTGTCCTCCAGCACCCCCGCAAACGTTCCATTGCGCAATAGATCAATCAGACTCAAAATTATCCCAGAGCCGCTGCGCGGATCCGCTTAACCACGCTTAATTTACGCTTAACTCAGTGCACTGAATATTAAAAATACAGAGCCCGAGTCTTCTTAAGAACACATCAGAGTGGTTAAGCATCATTAAGCCTGCTACGTTCTACACTACGGACTAAAAACAGCCGAGCATCAGTCAGAATCCACCAAACTCACAGATGAAAAAACTCTGGATTATCCCCATCACGCTCATCGCGCTCGCCATGCTCATGCTGATCGTCGACATCGCGGCGGTCAAAGAGACGACTCCCTCATCCACTGAGCCCGCCAACGCAGACGCACCGCAACAAAGTCACATCGACTCCAGCAGCACTGCCGCACCCACAAAGCCCGACCCACGCCTCACACGACTGCCCGACGGTCACGTGCACTATAAGCCCGCACTAGCAACCAGCCGTGCCATTACCGCCGACACACCGCCGCACGAAGCGCTCATTCATATCGAGCAGCTACTCACCCACTACCGATTCGCCTACAAAGAAAACCCTGTTGGCGTCGAAAACTTTGAGATCACCGAGCAATTGCTAGGCAAGAACCCAAAGAAAATCATCTTCATCGCACCCGACAGCCCCGCACTACGCGGTAACGAGCTGATCGATCAATGGGGCACCCCCTATTTCTTCCACGCCCTCTCAGGCCAAGAAATGGACATACGTTCCGCCGGCCCCGACCACGAACTATGGACCGCTGACGACGTCTTTCTTAAGCAAGTCGAGCCGAGCGTCCCTTAGTCGCACAACTCCGCGTGACGAAAGCAATCCGTGGTGTGGTCGTTCACCATCCCCACCGCCTGCATGAACGCATAACAAATCGTGGTGCCGACAAACTTAAAGCCCTCTTTCTTGAGCGCCTTGCTCATCGCATCCGACTCCGGCGTGCTCACCGGCACTTCTGAAAACTCTGTCCACTCATTCTGAATCGGTTGCCCGCCCACGAACTGCCACAGCCACGTGCTAAAGCCGCCCTCACGCTCAACGATCCGTAAGAACGCCTGCGCATTGCCAATCGAAGCCGCCACCTTCAGCCGATTCCGCACGATGCCTGCATCCGCCAACAGTTCAGCGACCTTAGCAGCATCATACTGTGCAATCAGCGCGGGATCAAACCCATCGTAAAGCCGACGGTAATTCTCACGCTTCTTCAGAATCGTCACCCAGCTAAGCCCCGCCTGAGCCCCCTCGAGAATCAGAAACTCAAACAACACATGGTCGTCCCAAACCGGCACGCCCCACTCGCGATCGTGATACTCACGCTCGAGTTCAGAACCGACCGACCATTGGCAACGTTGGCACATAATTTAATTGTAGGGGTGCTGCTTGCGGCACCCGCGAGCGAAGGAGACGGCACGAAACTTCGTGTGCGTATCGCCTTTGCGCGGTCTTCGCGAAGCAAAGCCCCTACGTTGGCAGTCAATCACCACTCAAAGTTCAACGTTGGACGTTCAATGTTCGACGTTCTTTAACTAAGATACGTGCAGCAATAATCTGCGCCGCCTTCTTTCACCTTCAGCGAAAACTTGGAGTTGCCAGGCACATTAAAGGAAGTGCCCTCGCCGTAAGTGTTCCACTCATCCGAACCGTCGAGCTTCACATCCATTTCACCACCGAGCATTTCCATCAACTCCGCCGCTTCGGTGCCGAACTCGTAATCACCCTGCTGCATAAAGCCGAGGGTCTTCTTGGAGCCATCCGCAAACACTACCGTGCGGCTAGTAACTTGGCCGCCGAAATAAACATTGGCCTTTTTAATGATAGAGACGTTTTCGAAATTTTCAGACATGCGAAAGGTCATGGCGAATCCTCCGAAACTTGCAATCCGGATTTTAGAGAAAGGCCTCAAGCCACAGAACCATCCAACCAGACTTGTCAGCCTATTGGTTTCGGAATAGATTAACCGAACCAAACAACGGGAGATGAAATGAGCACATCCCAAGCAGCCGCCAGTAGCGCAGATCCTATCAGACTGCGAAAAGCCATCACCATAATCGTGGCATGGCTGCTCTTTTTTAGCATTCGCACATGGCTCCCCCTCGGCGAACTATCCGACGCCTACAACGCCGAGGCCGTGCGCACCGGACTGGCGATCCTGGCACTGGCCGCCACACTGTGGCTTAGCGAAGCACTCCCGCTCGCCATCACTGCCATGCTCATTCCAGTGACGGCCACACTCACAGGAACACTCGATGTTACCCAAAGTTTCTCCGCATTCGCTCACCCTTTGATTTTCCTATTCCTCGGAGGCTTCGGATTAGCGGCCGCACTCTCTTACCAGAAACTGGATCAATGGCTCGCCATACGTATTTTAATGATTGGCCGAGGCAGTTTTCACATTACAGCGATCGCACTCTTCATGACTTCCGCGCTGCTCTCCATGTGGATCTCCAACACGGCAACCGTTGCGCTGCTTCTACCCGTTGCGCTCGGAATACTGGCGCACATCAAATCCACCTGCGGAGCACCCGTCATGGCGCGATGCTCCACCTACCTACTGCTCGGCATTGCGTATTCCGCAAGTATCGGCGGCATCGGCACCTTAATCGGCACGCCGCCTAATGCCATCGCCGCGGCCAACCTCGAGATCAGCTTTGCCGAGTGGCTTGCGATTGGAATACCAGCCGTCGCCGTCCTCCTGCCCACACTCTTTATCTTACTACGCCTCTTTGCAAAACCTGGAGTCGTGCCACCGTTCAAAGTCGAAGCGCAGGCATTTCAATTCAACAGCGCCCGCACCCTGACCTTAGCCATCTTTGCACTCGCGATCTGCGCATGGTTATTCAGTGCACCGCTCGCCGCTTACTTCGGCATCGCAAAGTCATTTGATACACTCGTCGCAATCTGCGCACTCCTGCTCCTCGCCTCTTGCCGACTCGTTCGATGGCGCGATGTCGAGCGCACCACAAACTGGGGCGTGCTCTTACTCTTTGGCGGCGGCATCACACTGAGCAAAGTGCTCGGCACCACTGGAGCTAGCGGGTTTCTCGCCTATCAAATCCAAGCGCTCACGGCGGGTTGGCCCACGCTACTCTTTATAGGCATCATCGTCACCTTCGTCATTTTCCTGACCGAGCTATCCAGCAACACAGCCAGCACCGCCTTACTCGTGCCGATCTTCGCAGCCGTCGCCATTGACATGGGCATACCGACCACCGAAATCATTCTACCTTTAACCCTAGCCGCCTCATGTGCATTCATGCTCCCAGTCGCCACACCGCCGAACGCCATCGTCTTCGGCTCAGGACATATCCAACAGCGCGACATGGTGCGCATCGGGCTCGCCCTCAACCTAACCTTCGCAGTGCTGCTAACGCTACTCAGTAAAGTTCTATTCTAAGTCAAAGCGTAACCGTAAACGTGCTCCCACGGCCTAGCTGGCTTTGAACCTGAATCTGCCCCTTCAGCGTTTGCACAATCGCCTTCACCAATGCGAGTCCCAAGCCGGAATGTCCGTCTTGCGAACCACGGACTTTATCCACGCGGTAAAAGCGATCAAAGATCCGTGGTAAATCGACCTCCGCAATGCCAGGCCCATCGTCAGTGACGCTCAGCTCGATCTTCTCATCGACCGAATGGCATTTCACCGTAACCGTCCCCTGCCCTTGATGATGCTCGATGGCATTTCCAATCAAGTTATTGAGCACGATCTTCAATAATTGCGGGTCTGTCTGAAGTTGGCAGGTTTCGAGTTCGAATGCGAAGTGCATCTGTTTTGACTCCGCCAAGGTTTGATACTGCGCGCAGCAGTCACGGATCAGGACGGGAAGATCGCACTCGCTAAACACTTGACTGGGACTGTTGTTATCCTGACGCGCCAGCAAGAGTAGGCTTTCCACTAGATCGCGCATACGGGTGCTTGCATCGTGGCAGAGGTCGAAGGCTTCTTGATAGTCCGCTTCACTGCGGGACATACCGCGCTTACGCATGCGCTGACTTTCCGACAACAAGATAGTGAGTGGCGTTCGCAACTCATGCGATGCGTCAGCAGTGAATTGACGTTGTTGCTCGAAGGCGGCGTTCAATCGATCAAAGGTATGATTAAGCACATGACTGAGTTGATCCAATTCGCTATCACTACCGGCGGTGCTAATGCGTTCGTTTAAATTACCTTCGGCGATCCGTGTCGCAGTCTGACTAATGGATTGAATCGGTTGAATCGCCTTACCCGCAAGCCACCATCCCCCCAGCAGACCGAGCAACCAAACAGCAAGCCCACTGCCACCCAGCGACCATGCGAAGCGCTGCATCTCTTCCAATTCAGGCGTCATATCGCGCCCAACAAGACTGCGCAGACCAAACGAAGAACTATGCAAATTTTCGCGAAAACTCCCGATCGTGCGAAACTCGGCAGTCACATCCTCAGTCGGTAAGGGCAAAAAGTTCAGCGGCTGTGGTGCGTTGTCGGATTGTAGCAAAATGAGTTCATCTTTGTCCGCGAAGGCATAGTAAAAATACCCGGGTTCCTCTTGGTTAAATTCAGCAGTCACTAGCTCAGGCAATTGAAACGTCCCTTGCTGCAACTGAAATAACAGCAACTCGTGTCGTGGTAGTTTGCTTTGCGATGAGTTGCTTTCCTCGCCCGTGGACTCGTCCTGTTCAAAGAGACTCCTCACTAGGTCACGGTCCATCTCATCCAGTTCACGATCAATGCGCCGCACTTGATTCTGCCACACTAGCTGATACGCGGTCACACAAAATGCAGCGATGGCGATGAACAAAATAAGCCCGTGCCAGGCCTGAATTCGCCAGCGAATAGATTGTAGTGGACGTTTCATTCGATACAGTAGCCATGGCCGCGACGCGTGGTAATGCTATCGGAGCCGAGTTTTTTGCGTAGGTTGGAAACGTGAACGTCCAGCAGATTGGAAAGGCTATTGTCGTTCTCATCAAAGAGACGCTCATAGAGCAAGCTACGGCTCACCACCTCTCCGCGATGCAGTGCTAAATATTCAAAGAGTGAATACTCGCGAGCAGTGAGTTCGATCTCGCAGTCGTCACGACTCAGACTGCGACGCGCGGTGTCGAGCACGAGTCCCTTGATCTCAATTTTTGATTGAGCCTTACCCGCAGTTCGGCGAATCAGCGCGCGCAGTCGTGCGACGAGTTCATCACTGTCAAAGGGCTTGGTTAAATAATCATCCGCACCTGTATTGAGGCCCTTGATACGATCTGGAATACTGTCGCGTGCGGTCAACATCAACACGGGCACACTGTGCTGCGGGCGTAGTCGCTCCAGCACTTGCCAGCCATCCAACTTCGGCATCATCACATCGAGCAGCAAGGCATCGTAAAGCCCTTCGCTGGCTTTATACAGCCCCTCTTCTCCGTCAGCGGCTTGATCGACCGCGAAGCCTTCCTCCTTGAGGGTGGCACTCAGGCTGCGGCGAAGGCCGGGGTCATCTTCTATAATTAGGACGCGCATGGGGAATTACCTACTCATGACGCAATGCGTCGATGGGATCAAGCTTTGCTGCACGGCGTGCGGGCGCAAACCCAAAGACAATGCCGACGACAGCGGAAAAGACGAATGCGATGCAATTGATCTGAAGGTTAAAAGCAAAAGGCACTTGAATCATCGGCGCAAGCAAACTGCAAAACGCGAAGGCGAGCCCAATCCCGATCAATCCACCGACACAGGACAAGGTCAGTGCTTCCACCAGAAATTGCCAAAGCACTTCGCGGGCAGTGGCACCGATCGCTAGCCGGATACCAATCTCCCGCGTGCGCTCGGTCACAGAAACCAACATGATATTCATGATACCGATACCGCCGACTAAGAGTGACACTCCAGCCACGGCGGTGAGCAAGGTCGTCATCAATTGCGTGGAAGAACTCAGCGTCTCCGCAATTTGGCGCGTATCAAACACATTAAAATTGTCGTCCTGATTACCCTGAATATTGCGACGTTGGCGCAAGAGCGAGGAGATGTCGCTAATGAGAAGGTCGCTGTCAAAATCCTCATCGGCTGAGATACTGATTTGGCTGACGTCGCGCCCAGATGCGCGCCCACCGAGGCGGCGTTGCATCGTTGTCAAGGGCACGACAATGGTGTCGTCCTGGTCACCCATACCCGCTTGCCCCTTGGATTTAAGTAGGCCAATAACGAGTAGCGACGCACGCCCGACCCGAATCTTCTGTCCAATCGGATCTTCCGAGCCAAAGAGCTCAGTTTTCACAGTGTTACCAATCACCGCAACCGCATCAGCGTGCAGCACTTCGGAATCGTCAAAAAAACGGCCTTCCGCGAGCGTCCAGCTATTAATCTCAAAATACGAGGCATGGGTGCCGGTGATTTGAGTGCTACGCGCTTCTTGGCGATAAATGGTGCTGAGCGACGTATTACGCACGGGCGCAATCGCGGCGATACCTGCAATCTGTTCGTCGATCGCAACGACATCGGCTTCAGAGAAATTCGGCACACCTGCCGAACGTGACCGAGGGCCAAAGCCAGAGCCTGGGCGCACCATTACGAGATTACTACCCAGGTCGGAAATCTGGTTTTTGACTGCTTGAGTGGTGCCGTCACCGAGCGTAACCATAGTGATGACCGCCGCCACACCGATAATGATACCGAGCACCGTGAGAAAAGCGCGCGTCAGGTTGCGCCGGATTTCTCTGATCGCGATAAGGAAAGCGTTGCCGAGCATTGCAAACATAAGAATTAGTGGCTGGAAGTGGAAGTGGAAGTGTGTGTATGGTCGGTGCTGATCAGTCCATCAATCACGCTCACCGTGCGCTTGGCATAGGCAGCGACATCGGGTTCGTGAGTGACCATCAGAATAGTAATGCCGCGTTCTGAATTCAGACGCGTCAGTAAGTCCATGATTTCGGAAGTGGTTTGCGAATCGAGGTTACCGGTTGGTTCGTCAGCAAACAGGGTGCTGGGATTCGTCACAATCGCACGTGCGATCGCGACGCGCTGTTGCTGTCCACCGGACAGCTCTGCCGGCGTGTTGCGCTCCTTGTCCGGCAAGCCCACTTGCGCCAAAGCTGCACGTGCCATGGCGTGACGTTGAGAGCGTTTAATGCCGCGATAGAGCAAGGGCAACTCGACATTCTCGATGGCACTGGTGCGCGCCAGCAAATTGAAGCCTTGGAAAATAAATCCTAGGGCATAGCGGCGCAGCAATGAGCGTTGCACCGAATCGAGTGTTTCAACTGGAATCCCTTCATAGCAATAACTGCCAGTAGTGGGTTGGTCCAAGCAGCCGAGTAAATTCATCAAAGTCGATTTACCAGAACCGCTGGGCCCCATGATAGAAACAAATTCACTTTTCCCGATTTTCAGATCGATGCCACGCAGCGCTTCAAAAGCCGCGCTGCCCTGACCGTAGGTTTTGGTCAGTTGTTTTAATTCGATGAGTGGTTGTAGCGCTGCGTTCATGATTTTTGTGTGCTTTCGCTGAGGATGACTTCGGTGCCTTCGTCAAGTCCATCAGCGCTGACCTCGGTGTAACGTCCATCGCTGATGCCGAGTTTAACTTCAACACGTTCCGGACGACCATCTTTTAGTATCCAAATGGCGGATACAGGTGATTGATCGGCGTCTAAACTTGGGCCGCCCTTCTTGGCGCCTGAGCGACGCGGTGGCCCTGGCAGCAGACTGTCGAGAAATGATTTCTTTTCGCTGCTGCTGGCAGCGGGAGCATCAGGTCGCGTGGGATTGAAGCGCAAGGCTGCGACTGGCACCAGTAGCACATCCTCATGGTGCGCGACCGCAATATCAGCCGTCGCGGTCATACCTGGGCGCAGGCTTAAGTCTTTGTTCGTGACAGAGAGTTCGGTCTCGTAAGTGACGACGTTGTCCGTGACCTCAGAGCCATAGGATACTTTCAGCACGGTGGCTTGATAGCTCCGATCTGGCCAAGCATCGACACTGAAGCTTGCAGATTGTTGAGCAGCAACACCGCCAATGTCGGCTTCTGCCACGGCGACTTCGAGCTTCATACTCGTAAGGTCCTCTGCGATAACAAAGAGTTCAGGAGTCGTAAAACTAGACGCCACAGTTTGCCCGGGCTCGATGCTACGGCTCAACACAACACCATCCGTCGGCGAGCGAATAATCCCTTTCGCTAAGTCGCTTTCATTGATCTCAATTTGCGCTTCGGCTTCAACGACGGCAGCTTGCGCGCTCAACACGGCGGACTTTGCACGTTCGGCAGCGGCCTCGGATGTTGCGAGTTCGGCGTTCGAAGGAATTCGCCCTTCACTGACGCGGTGGAGCTCCTTTTGGCGAGCCAGTGTCGCTGCAGCTTCCTTACGCGTGGCCTCCGCTTCGACCACTTTGGCTTTAGTGGATTCTAGAGCCGCGCGACTCGCTTTGAGTTGATTTTCCAATGTGCTGGTATCTAGGCGTGCGAGTTGTTGGCCTTTGACTACGCGGTCGTTGGAGTCGACATACACTTCAAGCGTGGTGCCCGAGAGCTCACTACCAACCGACACTTCATTAGTCGGCTCGAGATTACCAGTGGCAGTGATCGTGAGACGTATATCGCCGCGCTGAATCGGCTGGGTGGTGAGTTGTGGGCGCGCATCACCGGGGCTGGTTTGCATGCTACGGTAAAGCCAAAATCCTGCACCAAGCAGCACACAGAGGATGCACAGGTAAATGAATTTCTTGGATTTATGCTGCGAGTTGCCAGCCTGTATGGCTTCGGCCAAATCCGGTTCGAGTGGGTTTTGTGAGGTTTCCATGATGTGTGATTATGTTTAAAGTTGTATTGATGAGTTAGCACTGACGTTGAGCTTCTAACTCCTAACTTCTGACTTCTCTTCAAAGTTGTGAAATTTCGCCGGGAGTGGACCATTCGCCACCCAGTGATTTGTAAAGTTGGACGTGAGCCTGCAGTGCCTGTGATTCGATCGCGGCACGACTTTCCTTAACGACCAATTCGGTTCGTTGCGTTTCTAAGACTGTGAGCAAATCGATTTCGCCGACTTCATATTGCATTTGAGCAAGCTCGGACGCTTGATGCGCAGCGGTGGTCGCACGTGTCAGTGTGGCGAGCTGCGTGGTGCGTTTGCGAATCGCACTGAGCGCATTTTCGACTTCGGACAATGCATTGAGCACCGTGCTTTCATAGCTCAGGTAAGATTGGACGAGCACCTCGTTTTGGATTTCGATATTTCGGCTAATACGTCCGGCATCCCAAATCGGTGCACTCAGGCCAGCTGCGATATTTGAAAGAATACGCTGCGGGTCGAGCAAGTCGCCCGAAGACAACGCTTCGACCCCAATGGAGCCGCTTAGGTTGAGCGAAGGCAGACGACTCCGCTCGGTGGCCGATAGATTCGCGGTGGCCGCCTCGATTTGTAACTCCGCCGTGCGAACATCGGGACGTTGACGCAAGGTATCAGCTGGAATGCCGATCGCAAGCGCCTCAGGTGTTTGAGGAAAAATCGCAGCCTTCGTGGCCAATGTGGCAAACGACTCCGGCGTGCGGCCAGTCAGAATGGACAAACTATTGCGCGTTTCGACGACACTTTGCTCCAAGCCTGGAATTTGTGCCCGCGCTTGCTCCACCGAACTGATGGACTGCTGTGTGCTCAAGGAGTCACCTTCGCCGGCATCCTCTTGCCATTGCGTGATGCGTAGCGTGTCTTCGCGCATGGAGAGACTGTCCCGAACAATGGCGAGTCGAGACTCATATGCACAGAGATCCAAATACGTGTTAGCCACTTCGGCAGCTAGCGAGACCTGCACTTGATAAAACGTTTCCACACTCGCAGCGAGTTCGGCATCGGAGGCTTTCAAGTATTGCTGCTGCTGACCAAAGAGATCGACCTCCCAGCTCGCGTCCAGTCCGGCACTATAGCTCTGGGAGCTGCTGGAATCATGTGTGTCGCGGTCATGCACATTGGAACTCGACGCCGACGTCCGCCCTGAGAGCGTCGGCCAGAGCTCGGCTTCTTCTAGGCCACGCTCGGCGCGCGCTTTTCGTATATTAGACAGTGCGATCCGGCTATCGGTATTGTTGGCAAGCGCCTCCGCAATCAGCACTTCCATCTGCGGATCGTTAAAGCGCGACCACCACTCACTGAGATCGGTGGTATCGGATGTGCTCGTGGGCTTCGTGTCGTTTTGCCAAGTCGTTGGCAAGTTAGCATCGAAGCTGGCACGTGTGTCGGTCATCGACGAGGTGGTGGCGCAGGCACTCAGCCACAGCAAGCTAAGCGCAATGACGCTTTGACTCGCGCAGCGTGTCAGTTGTTTTTGAGTAAGATGTATCATGTGGCATTCCTTTGAGGATGCCACAGAGTTTACAGAACCGAACCTTAAGAGATCGTGAAGTTTTAAATTTTTCCAGAAATAGAGATGAACACATCGCTCTGCTTTACAAACTCGCGACCATCTTCGTCGCCCTCGCCATCGATATGGGACTACCGGAATCATTCTGCCACGAACCCTAGCCACCTCCTGCGATTCATGCTCCCTGTCGCCACACCACCCAATGCCATCATCTTCGGCTCAGGCCAGATCCAACAACGCGACATGGTGCGCATCGGGCTCGCCCTCAACCTGACTTTCGCCCTGCTGCTGACTTTCCTTAGTCGGGTTCTTTTTTAGGCGACGGAATATCCATAAATAAGAACGCATCATACTCTTGCCGTTAGTCATGAGATCCGCAGCATCATTCGAAATACCATGATGTTTACTGATTTCATTACACAGTGGGCCGACACAGGAGCTTCCGAACGCGCCAATTTCCAACCCTTCTGCGGTGACATCTGCATCGAGCGCCCGCAAGGCTCCAAACCCAACCAAACAGAGAACGTCTACGTCTTTGAAAAATCCGTGCCGCTTCATCAGCCCGATGGCACCGCGACCACTAGCAGTATCCGCGATCTAAGGCCCGACGACCACCCCCTCGAAGCTTCAGAGCAGCGCACCGAAGAGGACGAACTCGAAGTCAAAAGCAGTGTAACAACAACGAAGGCCAAGACAGTCAAACAAGCTTGGCCAAAAACCGTGGCCGAGCAAGTCGCTCAACACTTCAAAGGCGTCCGCGCCCCGAAAGTCCAATCCATCGCCGAAGCCCTTATCGCCTTGGGGCATGCTGCTTAGAAACCTGCAATAGATAAAAATAATGAGCACTACACCTACCAATCAAAGCACCAGTTTATACCGCTATTTCACAGCAGAAGCCGCACTGCTCACGATTGAAAATCAAAACCTCCGAATTGGCCGTCTGAAAGAAATGAATGATCTATTCGAATGGCGTCCGGGAATTACCGGGCTCGAAGATAGTGAAAAAGCGGCGAAAACACGAGAAGAGTGCATTGAAGATTGGATTAATAATCAGCATCCGAAAACCGGCTTCATATCATTCAGCCAAGTTGCTGAAGAGCCCCTC
The DNA here is from genome assembly GCF_902728235.1 of Lentimonas sp. CC4. Lineage (NCBI taxonomy): Bacteria > Pseudomonadati > Verrucomicrobiota > Lentimonas > Lentimonas sp. CC4. The sequence goes on along the minus strand of NZ_CACVBO010000001.1, from coordinate 1,332,477 downwards.
ATGTGGGCACACTATGCAGAGAAACATACTGGTGTTTGCTTGGAATTCGACCCCGAGGTCTTTCAACGCAGAGTGATCATCGACTACAATAAACCGAGACCTCTATTCGATGCCAATCAACACGGTGACAAGACCTATGGGCTTGGATTCCTTGAACTGCTATACTCAATAAAGTCCCCCAATTGGGCTTATGAGAAAGAAGTGCGTGCTCATTTTCATCTTAAGGAATGTGATGCCGCCAATGGCAGTTATTTCGTCGATATGCCTCAAGGCGTGTTACGAAAAGTCATCCTAGGCTATAACTGTAAATTAGAGGAAGACTACGTCCGCAGGATACTCCAGCAGTCAGGTTTTGAGGCCACGGTCACGCGAGCGCGACTCTGCCACCAAGAATACAAGGTGCTCGTGGATTAGAACACATGAAAAACGTAACTTACTACCTAAACCGCACTGAAAATGCGACACAGTATCTTCGGCCGCCGACTTTCAAGCCCCCGACAATGTCTTGACATTTCATCCACCAATAATGACATTTCAACTAACAAACCCGCCACGCCTCTCTACGATGCGCAACTTGGTGGGTATTTTTTTGCATACGTTTAAAGTGTAGTCCATGAGCACATTTTCGAAGCCAGCAATCGATTTACCGACACAAATCGAAAAAATAAAGAACCGGGGGCTTTCGGTTCCCGATGAATCAATTGCCGAGGCGGCGCTGTTAAACATCGGCTATTACCGTCTCAGCGGCTACTGCTATCCCTTTCTAAAAGCACCGGATCGCAACCAATTTAAAGAGGATACGAATCTCGATTCAGTCCTAAAGGTATATGAATTTGACCGCCATCTTCGTTTGATCGTGGCGGATGCCGTGGAACGTATCGAAGTCGGCATCCGCGCTAGAATGATCAATGAAGCATGCCTGAAATTTGGGCCGCACTGGTATCTGGATGCCAGTAATTTTCACCGTAAATTCAATCATGCCGCATTCATCAGGAAAGCGGAAAGAGCTGTTGGAGTTGCCTTCCATCCAACAACTAAAACCCGAATTTCACCTCAAACACATTCAGAGACATTTATTGAGCACTACTACACTAAATACGGAACCCCTTACCTGCCACCGGCATGGATGACAACAGAGGTGCTCACTCTCGGCACACTATCCATACTTTACAAGGGCATCGGAGACGCGGCCCTTAAGGCGAAGATTGCACTGGAGTTTGGAGTGAGCGCAAAAGTGCTTGCAAGCTGGCTGCACTCACTAGCCCATATCCGTAACATTTGCGCACACCACGGGCGCTTATGGAACCGCATTTTTTCGATCACGCCATTGGTGCCGACTCACCTACGAGCAATTATTCAGAATGCGAATAAGTTCGAGGGGCACGCAGTCGTCCTCGTAAGCATGCTCGATATAATGAATCACGGAAACCATTGGCGTCTGCGGCTAAAAGCTTTGCTAGCCGAGTATTCCGAAATTGATCCAGTAGCAATGGGTTTTACCAAGAACTCGATCGAGGATCCATTTTGGATGTAATCGGGAATCTTTAAAACGGAGAACCCAGCCCATAGGATGCAAAGAGGGAGTCAAATTCATCTACCTCCAAATCCACCAAGGAAGCCGCTTTTCGAGCGGAGTCTTTCCCCTGCTCCAGAACCATATTTCATCGTATTTTCTTCTATTTCAAAAAAACGCCCGCCCTCAAAAGGGCAGGCGTGAAATATTCAAGCACTGAGGTAATGCCAGCAGACTCACTTATCAATGCCCGCACGCGCAGGCATATTCCTTGAAACTGCAGGTCGGGCAATCGCTCAAATTCAGATTAAACTTCTCGCGCACGGTTTTCGCATCAGGCGCGGTCTTTACCTGTAAGACCATGGGCATGTTATTCACATCGGGCAGTGCTGCCTTCGAGATCAACACATCGCCCTTCTTCACAAACACGACTTTCGTCGGTGAAGAACGGTCGCCTCCAATCGCAGACACTTTCTGCTCCGCAACTGGCACGACTTTGCCATCGTGCCCAATAAATGTGATCTGCACGAAACGCTCGGGCGTGACATAGAACTCCAGGTGCGGCTCTACTGAAGTGACTAAGCGCCCGCCGTTCGGCATTTTGACTTCGTCGGTATGCGCGACTTCCGTATGAGCGTCGTGATCGTGCCCTGCATGCGCTCCGTGATCATGACCGGTGCCCGCCGAAGCAGAGTTAACTGCGACGAGTGCGAATAGCCCGAGAAGGAGTGATTTGATAGCTGTGTGTTTTTTCATGATATATTCGTATTTACGTTTGATTGTTGAATTAAGTTATTCGGAGGCAGTGGCCTCCAGACGAATGGCTTTTTCCGCTGGCTTCTTAAAGCAGGCGTAGAAAATGGCGGGCGTTACCGCGAGACCGAGCAGCGTGGAGCTGATCAGTCCACCGACGATCACGATCGCCACGGGATTCAGAATTTCTTTGCCGGGCTCATCCGCTGCCAGAATCAAAGGAATCAAAGCAAGCCCCGCCGAAATGGCAGTCATGAGAATCGGCACCAACCGCTCCATGGTGCCGCGCTCCACCATCGCCCGCGAAAACACCTCGCCCTCGTGCCGCATCAAATGCAAGTAGTGCGAGAGCAGCATAATGTTATTACGTGCTGCGATACCAGTGACGGCGATAAAACCGACCAGCGTCGCGATGCTCACATTGTCTAATGTATAATGCGTATAAATCACACCACCGATCAAAGAGACCGGAATGATGCTCAACACTAACAGCACGAAACTAAAGGTCTTAAAATAGCTAAAGAGCAGGAAGATGATCAGCAGTAATATCAACGAACACATAATCGCAATCGTGCGACGCGCTTCTTGTTGCGCCTGATACTCTCCCTCAAAGGAGACCGTATACCCTTCGGGCAATATGAGATCACTCGAGAGTTTCGCCTGCAAGGCTTCGACCACTGCGTTTAGATCATCTGTCGTCGGGTTGATCGATACCACAAAGCGCCTCATGGTATTTTCACGCAGGATCGTATTCGGCCCGGTCGCTTGATGAATTTCAGCCACATAGCTCAGCGGCACACGTTGGCCGCTCATCGTATCAATATACAAATTCGCCAAGCGATCCGGTGACTCACGCCACGCCAAAGGCAAACGCACCACGAGATCATACACCCGCTGTCCCTCATAAATTTCCGAAACCACCTCGCCGCCCATCAACGCGGCGAGTTGCTCATTCAACTTTCCAGGCGTCACACCATAGGCCAATGCACGCTCACGATCGACTTCAATGCGTAATTGCGGAATCAATGCCTGCTGCTCGCCACGTGCTTCTTCAAGCCCCGGAATCGAACGGGCAAGTTCTGTGACATTCGAGCCCAGTCGGCGTAGCTCACTTAAATCAGGCCCGTAGATTTTAACCGCCACCTTCGCCGAGACTCCGCTGAGCATGTGCCCGATGCGGTCGGCCAGTGGCGTGCTCATCGCGCTAAACGTGCCGGGGATCGTGCGCATCACAGTGCGAATCTCTTCCAACACTTCGGCGCGACTGCGCTCCGACACTTCAGTGAATTCGATATCAAACTCAACCGTCGAAACAGGCACCACGTGATCCCCACGCTCCGCACGACCCACGCGATAACCGACCGTATCGACCTCTGCGATTTGCAACAGCAAATCCTGAGCAGTATCGGCCAATTCCGTCGTCTGCTTGAGCGACGTGCCCGGCGCAGTCGTCATCGCGATCAACGCAGTCGGCTCTCGGAAAGGTGGCAGGAAATTGCCCCCCATATTCGTCAGCGCCCCAAAGGCCACAAACAACAGTGCCCCTGTAATCAACAACACCAGCAAGGGTTGCGACAGAGAGAAGTTGAGCCACGTCTTTTGAAATCCCCATTTCAGCGCACGCACCACAAATCCATCGTGATGCTCCACTCCAGCTTTCGGATTAAGCAGAAACGAGCACAGCACCGGAATTACCGTCAGCGACACAACAAAGGACGCGAGCATACTCACAATCGTCGCAATCGCGATCGGTGAAAAGAGACGCCCTTCCACTCCACTGAGTGCCAGTAGCGGCAAAAACACCAAAATGATCAGCACGGTGGCATACAGAATCGACGAGCGCACTTCAGCCGAAGCACGGGCAATCACTTCGAGCTTAGGATCGGGATTCGCGAGGCTGGCATTTTCACGCAATCGGCGAAAGACGTTTTCCACATCCACAATCGCATCGTCCACCACCATACCGATTGCCACCGCGAGGCCACCTAAGGTCATCGAATTCACACTCAGATCCATCAGATCAAACACCAGGATCGTAATGCCCAAGGACAACGGAATCGCCGTGAGCGTAATCAACGTAATCCGCACGTTGAGCAAAAACAGGAACAAGATGATCGCCACCATGATGGCTCCATCACGCAGCGCTTCTTCCAGATTCCCGATCGACAGATTAATAAAATCAGACTGGCGATACAAGGTCACCAGCTCAACCCCTGCGGGCAGCGATGCCTGTAGATCCGCCATCACAGCCTCCACCTGCTCAGTCAGTTCAATCGTATCAAAGCCCGGCGATTTCGTGACACTGAGAATCACCCCTGGATAACCTTGAACCACGCCATCTACTGCGAGTCGCTTACTACCGAGGCCGGCATCCCCGCGCATCGGCTCAATATCCCAGACCAACTCGGCAACATCACGCAACCGAATTGGTCGGTCGTTTTCATAGCTGACCACGGTATTTGAAATCTCATCCAGATCCGTCGTCATCGCCAAATTCCGCACCATTATTTCCTGAGCCGACTCGGTCAAAAAGCCACCCGTGGTATTTTTCACAGCGTATTGGGCAGCCTGCTGTATTTGCTCGAAGGATACACCAAGCGCCAACATTTTATCGGGATCTGGTTGCACCTGCACCTGCTTCACCCCTCCGCCCATCGAGAGCACTTCCGCAATCCCAGGAATGGATTGCAAGCGCCGCGCCACCGTCCAGTCCGCAAGCGTGCGCAGGTCGCGCGGGCTCGTCACTTCGGTGGGATCAGCAAGGCCGACCAATAATATATTCCCCATCAACGATGCCACAGGCGTCATATACGGACTCACGTCTTCGGGCAATGCCTCCGACGCGCCTGCTAAGCGTTCCTGCACAAACTGACGCGCTTGATAGATGTCGGTGCCCCACTCGAACTCGACGAAGATTAATGACAACCCAACATCATTTACGGAACGCAGACGCGTCACACCTGTCACGCCCATCAATGCATTCTCCAATGGAATGGTGACCAAGGTCTCGACTTCTTCCGGAGCAAACCCCGCCGACTCCGTTAAAATCGTCACCGTCGGCTTAGTCAGATCTGGCAACACTTCGACGGGAAGCTCCGTGGTTTTCTTGATGCCGAGCACCAAGATCAAAACCACAAAGACCAAGATCAATGGCCGATGTGACAGCGAAAATCGTATAAGATGATTTAACATAGGATGTATCGATCTTAAGAGTTACGCACGGCGCTGATTGAACAGGCGTTGCAGCACGATTAAAAACAGCACCGTCAGCACACCTGCATAGATCACTAGTAAGCGATTACTCGACGCACTCACGCCGCCCGCGTCTGCTTCCGCAGCTGCCTTCGCTGCGGCTTCCTCCTTCTTCCGCTGAGCATCTGTCAGTTTAGAACCGTCCTCATTGTGCGCATGCCCATGTGCCGCATCTAAGGCTTCCTTCAGCGAAATACTCTCACTGCCCCCAATAAACCCCAGCGAATACGAGCCTTGCGTCACCACCTCGTCCCCAGGAAACAAACCGCTGATGACTTCAACATAACGATCATTGCGTTGACCGACCACAATCGGCGCACGCACAAAGGCATTCGGCAGATCAAAGTCTTTCACGAACACGATGCGATTAGCAGGATCGCCCTGAATGGATTCGCGCGGCACTGCCATCACATCTGAGCGACTATCCAAAACCACTGCAAACTCAGCACGCATTCCCGGCAGCAGACGCCCGTCGGTATTTGAAATAAGAAAGATCCCCTCAATCGCACCCGCACCGCGGTCGGCATTCACACCGAACCGAATCAACTTCGCTTCAAAGGTCTCGGCGCCCAAGGCAGGCACTTGAATGTGCGCCTGGCTGCCTACTTTCACTCGCGATGCCTCCTGCTCGGGAATCTTTGCCACGGCCCACATTGCAGAACGATCCGAAATATCCATCAGCTCTACATCCGGTTGCACCGGTTGCCCTAAGCGCAGGTGCGAAGTAATCACCATACCGCCTTGCGGAGCCTTAAGCTCAATCGTTGGCGGTGGATCACCGAGTTGTCGTGTTTCCACCAATGCAATCACCTCGCCCGCTTCCACAGTGTCACCCTCAAAGGCTTTCAAATCGATCACACGCCCTGCGACACGTGAGGAGAGCACCGAATGCTGCGACGGAATCTCTTCAATGCGCCCAATGGCAAAGACCGTCGTTTCAAAGTCCCGCTCCTCCACTTCGACCGTCTCGATCCGCAGATTTTTAACGCCAGTCTCATCGAGAATGATGGGCGGTTGCGAGGCAGCGGATACCGCGGTGACGCACAGCAGCGACGCAAGAAAACGTAGGGGCTTTGCTTGTCGAAGCCCGCGAATGGCATTTAAAGCCTTGAAGGTTCGACGCGGTGAGGAGTGGTCGCGGTCTTCGCAAGCAAAGCCCCTACGAGTTTGATTGAAATGTTTCATCTAATTTAAATCTGTTTGGTTGGTGTGTATTGGGCACTGTGTTGCGCGGTGGCGGCTTTCCAGTAGATCATCGCTTGCTCATAATCATGTAGCATCTCGATGTGTGTGGACTGGATCTTCAGTGCCTGCTCTTGAGCGCGAAACAGCTCCGTCAGGCTGATTTGCCCCGCGCTGTAAGCGGTGTTCATATCCGCAACGTTCTTGTTTACCAACTGAGTCAGGTTGGTTTGATAGTCTTGCGCTTGCGTGTAGAGGCTGAGCGCTCGCTCACGTTGAATCTTCGCTGCGCTGCGCAACTTCGAGCCAACATACTCGAGCTCGTATTTCATTTGCCGTTGCTGAGCACGGCTTGCTTCGATGGCTCCGTTATTACGATCCATCAACGGCAGTGGAATCGAAACACCGACTCCCAAGTAGCGATCACGCCCGAGGCCGCCGGGATCATCCACGCCACGCTCTTCTTCGAAGAACACCCGTAGCGCAATGTCTGCCCATCGCTCTGCCTTTGCAACCGACACACGCTTGTCCGCGATACGAAGCAGCAAATACTTCATGCGATACTCTGGATGATTTTGCAGCGAATCCCGCGTCAAGAGGCTCAGCCCAGGCGATGCCTGTGGCAGCTTAAAATCAACCTGAGGTTCCACCTCAACGCCATCCGCCACACCCATCAATTGGCGTAACACCGTCAACTGCTCGGCGAGTTCGTTCTGCAACTGCTGCAACTCTTGATTCACCGCATAGATCTCGATTTTGATTTGGTTGGTCTCAATCACCGAAGCCTCGCCCGTCTCGATGCGCGACTCTAAAAAGTTGGCAAACTGTTGGTTCAACGCGCGGCGCTCCTCACGCAGTGTAATCTGCGCTTGTAGCTCTGCGACGCTATTGATCGACAGCTCGACCGCTTGCACGAGCAAGCGCGTCTCATTGGCCACCTCCACTTGAGCGAGTTCGATCTCATCTTGAGCAATCGCTTTCTGCACACGCAGACGATTCGTCACGGGGAAGCGCTGCTCGAGACCAAGCGCGAAGCCGTATTCGCCTTCATCATTGAAGGTTTCATCCGTCGCATAATCCAAGCTAAGCTCGGGATTTGACCAACGGCCTGCTTGCCGGAAGTTACCCTGCGCGCGGTCAATCGTGGTGCGGGCAGCCATCAGCCCAGCATTTGCCTGTAGCGCCTGTGCGACCGCCTGCGCCTTCGTCACGCGAAGCGGCTCAGCAGACAAGCTGCTCACTGCCGCTTGAGCGATTAATGCGAACGCCAACGAGCGTCCTATTTTCAAAAACTGATACATAAAAAATCCTAATACGGTGAAGCTACGATGTAGCAGAGCGCTACAAACACGCTGGTTTCAAACAACCAGCCAAGCTAAGTGTATTAGGACGATCAGACCCGCAGGACTGTCTTCTTGATGTAAATATCGGTGAGCCAATCCAGCGGAGGCGGTGCTCTTGCCGGCGCCCGCAACTGTGCATTCCCCGCAACCGTTGGCACCTTTGGAAAAACGACTGCAGACTCGAACACCACAAAGACTGGTAGTTCGATGAGTGTCGAATCGTTGAGCCGCGTCGGGATCTGTTCGCCGCCGAGCAGCTCGATATCTGTGCAATCTTCCTGGATCTCACAAACCACGACGTGCTCCGCAGCTGACTCCACATGCGCCGACTCACAGTGTCCCTCACAGGCATCCTCAGCTTCAAGATGCACCTCAAAGTCATTATGCAAGCACAGCAATAAGCTCGGCACGCCCGCCAAGGCGACATTCCAAACGAACAGGCTGAGCAGCCATGTAACTGTGAATTTTCTAATCAAAGGTAGGAGCTATGCATACGCACCGACTGCATACTGTCAAGCCAACCACGAGTTGGTTCCATCGCTCCCACAAAGATGCCCCCGTTGTCCAGGCACGATGACTAAAAGAGGAAGTCCATCACATTTTTGGGGCGGACGAACTGGACCGGAGTTTCGGGTAGGCTTTTTTCCACGCTCCAGAACCCGAGGTATCATACCGACTGAATTAATAAAAAAATAGAAATTCGAAGAGGAAACAATCATCTCGGAATGTTTACAGTCAGCTCCGACTTCACCACTAGCCAGCAGCGTTCTTCACCAAAGCGGCTGCATAAAAACCATCGTAGCCTGTGGCGGCGGGTGACACCGCACACTCCGCTTCCAGAGTAAATCCACCTGCTGCTATGAGACGATCGACATTGGCACGATTCTCCGATGGCAATACCGAACAGGTCGCAAAGACCAAACGGCCACCGGGCTTGAGCAGTGCGGTATAGGAGTCCAGCAGCTCCGCTTGGATCCCGCGCACGCGCTCAATCTGTGTCGGCTTCAGGCGCCATTTCAAATCCGGCTGACGCTTCAAAGTGCCGAGCCCCGAACAGGGCGCATCGATCAAGACACGATCCGCAACCCCCGCCAGCGCTGACAAAGCCTTCGGTGAGATGACCTTCGTCTCAATACAGGGCGAGCGATGGGCACGCTTTGCGCGGCGCTCCAGCTCTTTCAATTTTCTGGGGACGATATCCATACCAATGATGCGCCCCTTGTTGTGCATCAAGGCCGCGAGGTGCAGCGATTTGCCACCCGCACCTGCACAGGTATCGATGATGCACTCACCAGGCTGCGGATCCACGAGCGGAGCAATCATTTGAGAACCCGCATCCTGAATCTCCACACGACCATCTAGGCGCAAGGACTTTGCCAATGTTTTCCCAGGATTGAGCGACAGCGCATCAGGCAAACCAGGCACTTCATGTGCGACGATGTTGTAACCCGCCAACCAAGCCAATGCTTCCGTGCGCGTCGCCTTCAAGGTATTTACGCGTAAATAGACGCAGGTGCGTTGGTTCAAAGCCGTCAGTTCGGCATCCCATGCGGCGCCGAGTTCTTCCGCCCCCCATGCATCCAGCCAATCTGGAATCGACTCACGCACCGCACGCGGTTGCTCCGCCAAATCCGATTCACGCGCCTGCACCTGCTCGGCCGCATTCCCCTCGTAAGTCCACCAGTCAGGCAGCTCAAAGCCCATCCGAATCCATTGAGCCGCACACAATGCAGCCACCGCCTCACTCTCGACTAAAAAGCTCAAAGCGCGCCGCCAACGAACCACTTCGAATACCGTCTCGGCGATGAAACTACGGTCACGCTTCCCCCACTTCGGATGAGCCTCGAACGCCTTGGCCAATTCACGATCGAGCACCTTCTGCTCGCTAAAGACGGCGTCAATTATTTCGGAGGCGGCAACTGCCAAGATGCGGTGCATTTTCATAATGCGCGCACTTTCTGGGAAACCACCCTGCATTGCAAATGAAAGGAACTAGAAAAACCGTAATCAGCATGGAGTGAACCGAATGCGGCTGAATCGGCAGTAGAAGCGTGCTTCCAACCGCTTGTTTACTTACATCAGCGGCAGGATGCCGCTGCTACGTCAGCTTAAGTTCGTGCCATTCGGAGCATGTCGGACTGTTTAATCCATTGAGGCACCCCTCACCGCGCCTCGAAACAACCATCCGCTCGTTTCACGATCAGGCGCTTCAACTCCAAGCCCATTAAGACGCCTGAGATCTCGGCGATGGGGCGCGTTAACCGCTCGGCCAATGCATCGGGCGATGCGATTTCGCCGCCGATAAAACAGTCGAGCACCGCTTGCTCAGGCTCGGACAGGCTCTGCTCGGCAGCTGGCGACTCCAAATCGAGCTCTGGCTCCTTCGCTGCGCTTTTCGTGCGCTCATAGCGCAGCTCTTCTAAAACATCGTCCACAGAAGTCACCATGATCGCGCCGTCGCGAATCAACTGATGACACCCCGCACTACTGTCTTGATCGATACGTCCGGGCACTGCCATCAACGTGCGCCCTTGCTCGCCTGCGAAACGGGCGGTGATCATACTGCCTCCGGAAGCGGCGCTCTCCACCACGATCACGCCCTGGCACATGCCTGCGACGACACGGTTGCGCATCGGAAAGGTCTGCCGATCGGCACGACGCCCAAAGGGAAACTCACTGACGACTGCGCCCGTCTTTAGGATCTCCTGATACAGCCCCTGATTTTCCGGCGGGTAAATCGTATCGAGGCCACATCCGAACACGGCCACGGTTTTACCGCCTGCTTCGAGTGCTCCTTCGTGTGCGGCGGTGTCGGTGCCACGCGCCATGCCACTGACGATACAAAATCCTAGCCGCGCGAGTTCGGACGCAAATTTCTTTGTCACACTGCGCCCATAAAGCGTCGAGCGACGTGTGCCGACGATGGCCACGCATGGGCGATCCACGATGTATTCACCCTGCCAATACAATCCAATCGGCGGATCATAGGTTTCGCGAAGCATCTCTGGATACTTTTCATCTTCTTCTATAAAGAAACGGGTTCCCGTGCGCCGCATCTGTGCCACTTCTTTGGCTAGATCAAACCGATCTGCCCAATGCACTAAAGTATCCGCAGCTTTCTGTCCGACTCCCTTCACCGACATTAATTTCGATTGCGCCCCAGAGAGCACCGCCACTGCATCGCCGTCAAAGGCATCCATCAACCGCCGCAACAAGATGGGTCCGACATGCGGCAAGCCATTGAGCACCAAAAGCGCTTGGCGTTGGTTTAGGGTAGAGGGCATGCGCAAACACTACCCAAGCGCATGACTAGGACAATCTTAAACTATCTAGCCCAACAGCTCTATGAATCTCCTCGTAATACCTTAGGCAGATACTCCAGCAACTGTGTGGTATGCACCATCACTTGACCAAGCTCCCTAGCTAAGTGTTGAGCCGCTTGGCCATGCAGCACCATGCCACGGGCGACCGAGGTCTGCGCACTGGCATTATCCTGAGCAACCATCCCCCCGATCAGACCGGCCAACACATCTCCACTGCCACCCCGTGATAGCACTGGGCCACCGCATATATTATACCAGACGGTCTCACCATCACAGAGCCGTGTATGTGCGGCCTTGAGCACTGTCATCACGCGGTAGCTCTTACAAAAGTTGATCAATGTCTGATTCGAATAGTCCGGCTGACCCAGCTTTGCCATCCGCATGAACTCACCCATATGTGGCGTTAAAATAACAGCCCCCATCTCAGGCTTACGTTTCAGTGACAATTCTAAGGCACGTGTTCGCAACGCATCCGCATCCAAGATAACGGGCAACGCGACCTTCTGCACGATCTCTTGAACCACCTTTTCGGTGTTGCGATCTTTGCCCATTCCTGGGCCGATCAATACCGCAGTCGCTTGATCGATACGATCGAAGAGCAACGGCATGGCCCTTGGACTCAACGTGCCATTCGAACTTTCAGGCCATGGCACCCAAATCGCCTCAGGCACTTGAGCAGCTAGCGTCGCAGCCACCGAAGCAGGCGCGAACGCCGTCACCAGTCCCACGCCCGAACGCACCGCCGCCTGCACCGCCATCAATAGAGCACCAGGCATAAAGGCCGATCCACCAACGATAAAGATGTGACCGAAGGTGCGTTTATCGACCGCGGCAGGTCGCAGCTTACGAAGCGGATCGAGCACACTGTCATTTAAAACCATCTCAGTGGCGTCGACCTCAGCACCTTCAGGCGTTGTAAAAAATCCTAGGTCGATGCTACGCACGCGACCGCATCCTGCGATCCCATCGAACAACACTTGCTTCGTAATACCCGTCGCATAAGTGAAATCCGCCTGAAACGACAACTCATCAGACGCATCCCCCTTACCACTGGGTAAATCGACCGCAGCCCGCAGATGTATTTGATCGTATTGATTGACCGCTTCGATCAAGGCACGCAGAGGCTCACGCACTGGTGGCTGAAAGGACATACCCAGCAAGCCATCAATGCAAATATCATACGCGCGACCACCGGAAGCACTCTTAAGCAGCTCCCAAATCGTGGCCTCATCACTGCCAGCATCCACTTGATGTGCACTCACACGGCCTTTCAACTGCTGATACGCGCGTGCGGCCAAGGGCTTTAAAGACGCGGGATCGACTGCAAAGATTAAGGTGACTCGCGCTCGTGGAAAATCTGCGAGCAACTGCCCACATGCGATCAAGGCATCGCCGCCATTGTTACCCTTGCCGATCAAGGCCAAGACATTCAGCCCCTGTGGTAATGGCTGTAGTTCTTGGTAGTCCAAGCAGACCGCCTTAGCGATCCCGATCCCCGCCTTTTGCATCGCTGACCATTCGGCAGATTCATCCGCGAGAACAGAAGCCTCAAATGTTGCAGCTTGTTGACAGGAAAGAACAGGATGGGCACACGGTAACGCTTTCATATTGGAAGTCTCAAAAGAGGCAAAAATTAGGGTCTTTACCTGAGAAACCAATACTTTGCCTCAAGTTCCATGCAAAGACACTATTTTTTTACGATTAAGTCAGCCGAAACCATTTCTAGACCAAATACGCCTTCATCTCGCGAACCGCCTGCTCTACGCCGACAAACAAAGCTCGGCTCACAATAGTATGCCCAATGTTCAACTCATGCAGATGCGGGATCTCCAGCACCTCCGTGATATTGGTATAGTTGATGCCGTGCCCTGCATTCACTACGAGTCCGAGACTGTGCGCGAGCTCCGCGCCCTTGCGTAGAATCTCTAGCTCCGCAGCACGACGCTCGCCATAATACGCATTCGCATACGCACCGGTATGCAGCTCGACCCAAGGAGCCTTTAGCTCGGCCGAGGCCTCAATCTGCGCAGGGTCGGGATCGATAAATAAACTCGTGATAATGCCCGCATCCGTCATCGCAGCGACGACTTCGCCCACGCGTGCTTTTTGCCCGACGATATCCAAACCGCCCTCAGTCGTCACTTCTTCGCGACTCTCCGGCACGAGGCAGACCGAATCTGGCTTCAGCTCCAGCGCGTATTCGATCATCGCAGGTGTGCAGGCCATTTCTAGGTTGAGACGCGTGCCGATTTGCTCACGCGCACGGCGCACATCCGAATCCTGCACATGGCGACGATCTTCACGCAGGTGAATGGTAATGCCATCGGCCCCGGCCTTTTCACAGAGCAGCGCAAACGCCACTGGATCTGGCTCCACCTCGTTACCATGATCAAGCGCATGCTCACGAAAGCGCGCCTGACGCACTGTCGCGCAGTGGTCGACATTGACACCAAGAAGAATTTTAGAAGCGGAAGTAGTCATTTAAATAAAAAATGGCAGTTTTATTCCAGTTGTCGAACTGGATTTGACACACGAGCCAATTCCTAATTCCTAATTCCTAATTCCTAATTCTCCCCCGACGGCTTCCAGTCGATCAGTGTGACTTGCGGGTAGCGGCTATTGCGCCAGTAGTTCCACGAAAAGCGGACGGCGATATCAATCGGTTGACCGACCTCAGGCACGCCGTGCATACGCCATGCGATGCCTGCTACGCCGGTGCGACTACCGTTGACTGCAGGCATGCGAAAACGGAAGTTCCCTTCGCCAAATGCATGCGGTGCTTCTTCGAGCACGACGCCTCGCACCCCGAAGGATGGTTCTGCATTCCCTTGGCCAAACGGATGTAAGCGATCCAGTTCATCCAACAACCCTTCTTCCAGGTCCTCGACCTCCAACCATGTCGACAGTCGTAAGGATGGTTCTGGTAGACCTGCGGGATAGAGCGCCTTCAAACTCTCAAGATAGCGCGCGGTAAATGCTTTAACGTTCGCAGTCGGCAGAGACACGCCCGCCGCCATCGGATGCCCACCCCAGTGCCCGAGTAGATCGGTGCAGCGCTGGAACACTTCGACCAAATTAACCGTCGCCACACTGCGACCAGAGCCATGCGTCTCATCACCATCCGCACCAAGGATCACACAGGGCTTGTGAAAACGACGGCTCACGCGACTTGCGACGATACCAACGACACCAGGGTGCCAGTCTTCGCCAAATAATACGATGCCGGGCTCATCTGCAAACTCGTCCGCCGCGCGACGCTCAGCCTCCGCTGCGATCCCACGCTCAATGCCCTGACGTTCACGATTCATCGCGTCGAGCTCCTGCGCAATGCCTTTGCATTGCTCAAGGTCGTCGCTCAGCAACAAATTAATCGGTAGCGTCGCATCCGCCAGACGGCCACTCGCATTGATACGTGGCGCGAGTTTAAACGAAATATCTGAGCTCGCCATTTCCTGGCTGGCATCGATCCCACTCACCTCTGCCAACGCGCGGACACCCATACGTCCATTCGCGCGCAGATGCCGCAATCCAAACCAAGACAGTATCCGGTTTTCACGGTGCAGCGGCACTAGATCGGCAATCGTGCCCATCGCCACGAGATCTAGATAATCTTTGAGCTGAATCCCTTCGACGCGTGGATCCTCGGCCTCACGTCGGCTCTTCAGCAAACCATGCAGCAACTTAAAAACGAGCCCCGCCGTGCAGAGATCACGCCAAGGCGCATCCTCAGGGTCATTCACATGCGGGTTTACAAAAATACACCCCTTAGGCGCTTCCGTCTTCGTCTGGTGATGATCCACCACGATCACATCGCAGCCCAACTCACGCAGGTAAGCGATCGGCTCGTGCGCATTCGTGCCACAGTCCAGCGCAATGAACAGCTCAGGCACATCACCATCAAAGATACGATCAATGGCATCATGGCTCAAGCCGTAGCCCTCGTCCAAGCGCAGCGGCACACAGAAGCGCGGCTCTAGCCCGAGTGTGCGCAGCATACTGACGAGCTGCACCGTGCTAGTCACACCGTCCACATCGTAATCACCAAACACGACGACCGACTCTTTCCCCTCAATGGCTTGCTCGATACGAGTGACCGCCGCGCGAAGGTTCTTCAGCGCAAACGGGTTATCCAACTGAGCCAAACGCGGACGGAGAAACTCCTCCGCGGCCTCGACTGTCGGTAAATCACGTTGAGCCAGCAACTGCCCCATCACCGCCGACACACGAAGCTCGTCGCTCAATTGAGCGGCGAGTGTCTCGTTTGTCTCAGTAGTGGTCCAAAGCATATTAAGGTAAGCAGGCGCTATAAAAAAGGCTTATAAAATGGGGTTTGAAAACAAAGAATGACGATTCGTCACCGAATCGCCATTCCGTAAATTGAAATGGATAGTGCGACTAGGCTTCGCTTGAGCCTTCACTCTCCCACTCGTAGCGCTTCGGCGTGAGCTGATGCTCTTCGACGTGGCGACGATCCCCCTTGTGCCACCAGAAGAAGATCGGGCTAGCAATGAAGATGGAGGAGAATGTTCCAGTAAGAATACCGATGATGAAGACAAAAGCCAAATCGTTGATCACACCTGCACCAAAGATGTAGAGTGACATCGCAGCAAGCAACGTTGTGATACTGGTCAGCAATGTGCGAGAGAACACACGGTTGATCGCCAAATTGATAATCGAACGTAGATTTGCACCTGGGTTCAATTCCAGCTCTTCACGAATACGGTCGAAGACCACGATGGTATCATTGATCGAATAACCGACAATCATCAGGATCGCTGCCAACATCGGCGCAGTGAACTGACCACTGACGAACATATCGAACTCACCGCAGATCACGAACACACCGATCGTCATCAAAACGTCGTGAATTGTCGCAACCACCGCTCCGATACCATAGCCGACTTCGAAGCGGAAGGCGACGTAGAGCAAGATACCGATGAGAGCCGCGAGCACCGAGTAAATCGCATTGGCTTGAATGCTATTGGAAACAGATGCACCGATCTGAGTCACGCCAGCCTCCTGAAGATTTGCCTCAGGGAACGCGACTTGTAACGCTGCCAGCACATTACGGCTGTCGTCGAAGCGTGTTTGCAACTTGAGAACTTCCGCCTCCTGACCGATCAGGCTCTGATAGACAGGATTCACTTCGCCGAGATCGAGTTCCTCGATCGCAACCTCCATATCACCGAGATCGATGCGATGGGTGACATCATAGGAAACCGTCATCTCATCACCACCGGTGAAGTCGATACCCATGATTTTATCGTGGTGAACGAACACACTGATCACACCAGCCAACACAAGCAGCCAGGAAGCGATGAACGCAGGCTTACGAAGTGCAAAGAAATCGAACTTCATTTCGGAGAACAAATTCAAGCCAAGCACCTTCTTGACGCCGAGACGGAACACCAGGAAGTCGAGCAAGAAGCGAGTGACAACCAACGCGCAGAAGATCGAAGCACAGATACCAATCGCAAGCGTCACACCGAAGCCCTTAACCGGACCCGTGCCGAGCCAGATCAGAATCGAAGCAGTGATCAACGTCGTCAAGTTGGCGTCCACAATGGTGGAGGTCACCTTCGCAAATGCACCAGAGGTTGCATTCTTGAGGCTCTTGCCAGACTTGAGCTCTTCACGTAGACGCTCAAAAATCAGAATGTTCGCATCCACACCCATACCGAGTGTTAGGACAAGAGCGGCCACACCTGGCAGTGTCAGTGTCGCACCGAAGCTGGCGAGCACACCGAGCACGATGATCACATTCACCGCAGCAGAAGCCACAGCGACCAGACCACCGAGGAAATAATAAACGATCATGAAGCCGACCACGAGGATCGCACCCCATTCAGCCGCATTGATCGAGCTCGCACGTGTGCCTTCTGCCAGAGTCGGCTGCACTTCATACATCTGGTCAACCACAAGCTCAATTGCCAACGGGTTGTTCAAGACGTTCGCAAGGTCGAATGCCTCACGCTGCGAGTAGGTGCCAGTAATCTGCGCGCGGCTGGAAAGCACGCCCTGGACTGTTGGCGCCGAGTAAAGTTTGCCATCAAGCACGATCGCAAGCGGCTTGCCGATCATTCTTTCGGTCACTGCCTCCAAAATATCAGCACCTTCGCTGGTCATTTCCAGATTCACCTGAAAACCACCAGTCTGTGTCTGAGAAATATACGCATCATCCACAATTTCGCCTGTGGCTTCAGGAATGAGCTTCACAAACATGCGACGCTCAGTGACTTCGCCAGTCGTGCGGTCTTCACTCTCCTCAGCGAGCACTTCGTAGCCAACTGGGTATTTGTTCTTCGGAGTCGTGTCAGGGAACAAAGTCTCGTGCACCGCACGGAATTCCAGGCGAGCTGGCTTCTTCAAGTCTTCGAGCACTTCTGGATTATCCTTAGTGGACAGACCCGCGATTTGGATCTCGATCGCGTCATTCCCGACTGGGCGAATGATCGGCTCGGCCACACCGTGACCGTCGAGGCGGTTGCCCATGATCTCAATCGCATCTTTCAGCTGTTCAGCCTGCTCGAATTGGCTGCCTTCCGCATTCTCAGCGATCTTCAACGTCACACCGACGCCGCCCTTAAGGTCGAGGCCGAGGCGCAAATTACTCTGCGCGGTGCTGAGGATGTGCTTCAGCAGGATGTTGTTACGCTTCGTCTGATTGGCGACGTCACGCAGGTTGATCTCGGGGAAGAATACCGCGTAATCGATCCCCTCTTCGACGCCCATCTCGCGCAATGCGAGGAAGAGTGTCTTCGACTCCTGTTCATCAACGCGTGCTTGAGCGCGCTCCATGATCGTCGCGAACTCATCAGTTTGAGCCGTCGCCTGATCGACGATGTAATCCTCGAAAGGACGATCTTGCAGCGGAGAGATCTCAGCGGCGCACCAAAAGATGATGGCTGCCGTGAGGACGAATTTCCAAAAAATGTTACCGGACATGGGATATATTATTGAGGGAGTGTCGAATTACTCGACGATAGCTGCTTCGATCTTACTAGAGACGAAGCCCTTACCGAGCTCGACACGAGTGTTGTCTGCTATTTCAACGACGAAGCGATCATCTTTAACGCGAGTGATTTTTCCGAAAAGACCACCAGTCGTGACGATCTCATCGCCCTTCTTCAGCTCAGAGAGCATCTTATCATGCGCTTTCTGGCGCTTACGCTGTGGAGCGATGATGAGAAACCACATCCCGAGAAATAAAAGGACGATAGGAAGGAATTGCCCGAGGCCGCCACCGGAAGCTTGAGCAAGAGGAATGAGAGTAGAAATTTCTGGAAGTGCCATAACGCTGTGTAAGTTCAAAAACGGGAGAAGCAAAGGCAGTCGCCCCTAAATGGCAAGTATCTATTACACTCCCAGCGTTTTAGCATATTTCTCAAGTCTCCAGAAATGCGCGAATCAGCCGAATATGACTGAATAGAGACCAGATAATGGACGTCGACGCTTACCAAGTTGCTGACAAACCATCGAAACCTGCACCACCGATAAAATTGCACATGACACCAACGATTACGACCGCGCATCAACCATTGCGATGGTTCGCTCAACACATTCGGGAGGGACGAGCTCCGCCTCGTCCTGCGGCGTGCTAGTGCTGTGGTTGAGCGCTGTGGCTCTGCGCTCAGGCTCGCCGAACGGCTGCGTAGAACGCGGGAGCCGCACCGGCCGACCCTCCTCAAGCAACCCACACAGTCGCGAGTGCTAGCCCTACAAGACCGCCCCAATTACCACCCCTGCGGAAAACAGCACCCCATACGCAGCAACGACTTTCGCCGAACCTTTCAACGCTTCAAGAAAGTCAGACGGCCCTTCGGCCGAACTCAACCGCCCGCCGAGAACAAGCGCATACATCACCGGCAGCAGCGCAATCAAGACAGTTGCGCCATAGCCAAGCGCCCAAAAGCTCAAGACGACGACCCCGGCCAGCAACGCCGACGCATAATACTGCATCTGCGCAAAACGCCGCCCAAAGAACACAACCAGCGTTCGCTTTCGAGCCGCGCGGTCTTCATCGAGATCCCGATAATTATTTACCACCAGAATATTATTTACCAGCAAACCGCAGCCCAGCCCCAGCAGCACCACATCGCGCGAAATCGTGCCAGCCTGCACATAATAGGTGCACCCCACCGCCACGAAGCCGAAAAATAAGACCACAAAGACGTCCCCTAGCCCATTATAAGCCAGCGGATAGGGGCCGCCCGTATAGAGCCACGCACAGGCAACACTTGCCACGCCCACTGCCAACAGCCACCAACCACCAAATGGAATGAGTGCGAGCCCAATACAAAACCCCACCGCCAACACCAGAATCGTCGCCCGCTTCATCCTCGCAGGTGCAATCAATCCAGCCGCCACCGCGCGCCGCGGCCCCAGCCGCGCCTCGGTATCGGTGCCCTTGATGCCGTCGAGGTAGTCGTTGGCAAAATTCGTTCCAACCTGGATAAATAGTGCAAACAGCACGCAAATCAGCGCAGGCCGCCAGTCAAAGCAACCATCCGCATACGCCACACTCGACGCCAGCATCACCGGCACCACCGCCGCAGGCAGGGTTTTCGGTCGAGTGGCTTCGAGCCATATTTTCAGATCAGTCATGTCAGGCAGAAGTTAGTAGCTAGAAGTCAGAATTTAGAAGACTAAACTCAAACTCCCTCACTCCCCCCTCATCCACTCTCACTCTCACTCCCACTCTCACTCTGCGCAGCCGTCACTCGCCGAAGGCGTAAACACCACCTTGTTATAGAAGAACCCGATTCCAATCAGCGCCACTCCCAGCCCGAGAAACGACAGCACGCGATACAGACCTTCCAACTCTGATGCATCGACGAGAAACACCTTTCCCACCGTCAGCAGCAATAAAATCAGCGAACCGACATGCAGCGTCTTAATGCCACGCCACAGCCCCATCGCTTGATAAGCCACCGCCAGCAGCAGCCACACCACCGAGTAAGTATACATCTCCGTGCTCGTGCCTACGCCGCTAAACAGGCGCGAACTACCGGAATAATCCTGCACCAGAAAGGTCGCCCACACGAAACCGAGCAACATCGCGCCGATCTGATACGCCTTCGCGCTACCGACGAGTGCACGCACCCGACTGATCCACGCCATCGCAAACACCGCAACAAAGGGCACACCAAATTGCCAGAACAACGCATTCCAGAAAAAGCCATCCCCCTGAGCACCTCGGTCAAACAGATGCATCACTGCGATTCGATAGCCGACGATCACCGACAACAACCAACAGCCCGATAATCCGCCAGCCCAGCGCTTCGCAGAAATCATACAAGCAAGAGCCAACACCGCCAGCAATGCCGTCAGCCCGCCCTCGACAGCCTCCTCCGACCACCAATTCTGGAGCCAAATCAGATCGCAAGTGTGATAACTCGCCACAATTGCCAATAAACTGACCAGGCCGAGCAACCACCCTCCCCACTTACGAACAGAGCCGAACCATTTAAGAATCAGAGCCAACACCGCAGCTCCCAGATACCAACTCCCCAGCTCACTCCAACCAATTCCCACCACACGAAACTCCTCAAAGTGCAAAAGATAGTCCAACGAACATCCAATCCGCTCAAGCATCGTCACTACCCACGCAGCGGCCAGCACGCCAAACACTAACTCCGCACGAGCCAGTTGCCGCACCTTCCAATACACCGCGGCCACAAACAGCAAGCCTGCCACGCCCGCAGACAAGTAATCAGTTGGCAAAGTTTCCCAGAGCCCGAATCCCACCAAAAATACCGCAAATGAGGAATACTCCGCCACCGTCGATACATACGAGTCGTCACTGCGCTTCAAATGCTCCGCCGCAATCAGCAGTAGCCCCCCAACCACCATCGCCAGCAATAGCCAGAAACCCTCAAATGGAGCCTCATTCATCACTACGAACTCACGATTCACAAACACAGCCAGCAGCATCATGATTAATGCACAGACCGACAACCCCCGCCAGCAACTTGACTGCTCCGAGCGCAAGGCCTTGAAGTGCCCCACCACAAAAAACACCAACGCCACACCCGCAGGCCACACACAGTAATGCAGCAACGAGCTCTCCGGATTCGCCAAAGTGCCAATCAACATTGCACAGAACGCCAGCCATGCCGCCCAGGAGAATGCCTCCTCGCGCACAACCGCCAGGGTCAAGGCGCCAAAGCTCAGCACGGCAAACAGCGCCATATCCACCGCCCCAAACCCACCGAGCCAGACAAGCACCAAAGTCTGCAATAAGCCACCGCCCCAAGCGAGTATGCGAATGCACCACAGCAACGGACGCGCACGCCCCGCATCGACCTTCGCATCCAGATAGAAACTCAAGCCCGCATTCAGCGCACAAATCCCCAGGATAAAGAACAGCGCCCCTTCCGGATACACATCATAACCCCACGCATAGCTAAACAACAAACTCGCCGTCCAAAAATAAGCGCCAATCAAGGTGCCAAGAAACAAGCCCCACCAACCACGCTTCACGCACAAGAACTGCGCCGCACCGAAGAGCAGAAACAAATACACAAAGAGCGACACCGTATCTTCACGAAAGTCCCCCATCAGCATCGGCGTTAAAAAACCACCAATGAACCCCATCAACGCGATCGGCGCACCATGCCGTAACGATAGGCCAACCGCGAGCGCAGTCACCGCAACCATCCCCACAAACCCAGCGCCCGACGACAGAAAGCCATACAGATTAACCGCCGCATACACCGCGAAATACAAACACGCCACACCCGCGCCCGTCAGCGCCTGCCCGATCCTCTGATTGCCGACCGAGTCTGACCTTTGACCGATGACAAATCCACCAATACAGAGCAATGCACCAAAGATCGTCGTCATCCACAAGCGCACTGTCGGCGTCAACCAACCCGAATCAATTGAGTATTTCACCATATAGAACCCAGCCATCAGCAAGGCCACACCACCCACCCACACCGCCAACTTACTAAACCAATCCTGCGACGCCTGTTTCTCGCGCGATACAGACATTGCTTCACCATCTTCGGCAGACCTACGTCCTGCCTGTTCTCCCCGTGACACAGACATTCCTGTCTGTTCTTCCCGTGACACAGGCATTTCTGCCTGTGATTCTGCCCGTCGCTCCACCTCAGAACGAACCACTACCTTCGGAATCGGTGGCGGAATCACCGAAACGACCTCAGGAACCACAACCGAATCCTTCTCTTTAACCACCTCAGCCGCAACCTTCATTGTATCCGCATCCGCTCGCGGCACCTCCAAGTCTAGCACCTTTCGCGACAAACGATCCACCTCCTCCTTCAGTCGCTCCACCTCACGCCCACGCAGAATCAAACGCCCGTGATTCACCCATGGCATTACAATTGCAGCGACCAACAAACAGACCAATAGAACAGCTAGCATTTCCATAATAAGGACCTACAAAAGCAAAAAATGAACATTGTTCAATATTATTATTGAACAATGTTCAGAACCAATCAATAGTTCAACTCACCATCCACTAAAACTACCCATCGCCACTAGCCACTTTCACTCCTCACTCTCACTCATTCATGGCTCGACGAAAAGATCACACCCGCGAAGAACTCACTCAACTTGCAGTCACCAGCGGCCGCGACCTCGTAAGAGCAGAAGGCACCAGCGCGCTGACTGCTCGCAACGTCGCCAAAGCAATTGGCTACACGCCAGGCACACTGTATAATCTGTTCGACAACATCGAAGGCCTCGCCGCGGCAATCAACTGCGTCACGCTCAACGCATTTGCCGAAACCATCACTGCGATACGCTCAGACAACAGCACACCAAAGAAGCAACTCGAGAACATCTGCCAGGCCTATCTTGATATTCAGCAAAACGAGCCCGCACTATGGATGCTTCTGTTCGCGACACCAATTACAATAAAGTCCGTAGATTATAGCCAAGCAATCCACGAAGTCTTCGATCAAGTCGTTGAAACGATACGCCCGCTTTGCAGCAACAAGAACACCGCCCGCCAAGACGCCAAAATCGTTTGGTCGACCCTACATGGCATCTGCATGCTACAGCAGAACGGCAAGCTCAACGTCACCGAAGCCGACAGCTCCGAAATCCTTATCCGCCGCTTCCTCAATCAGTTTTTGAATAGATAAAAATCGTAGGGGCTTTGCTCATCGAAGACCGCAATACCACCGCAAAGTCCCAATCGATCAAAAAGCTCCGCAACCACCACAGCACCATCGTAAAAAAAGACGAAAGCGTCACGAGTCGAAGACCGAATTCGCGCACGCGTAACCAATCATCCCATCGCGGTCTTCGCGAGCAAAGCCCCTACAAACGAACGAACCCCGAACCCCACACCGTCATATGATCAAGCAACTGCTCACCGCACTCAAGCGCATCGTCGTCACACTCGTAATCGTGCTGCTGGCCATATGGGGCTATCTATCGCAACCGACACTCGCCAAAGGCGATCCGAGCAACACAGTAATCGACCAACAGCGACTACAGGACATCGTCAAAAAACTCTCCATCGATTTTCACCCGCGCAATTACCGAAGCACCAAAAATCTCGAAGCCACTGTCGCCTATATTCAACAGCACTTCGAATCCGCAGGCGGCATGGTCACCCTTCAATCCTTCGAAGTTTCAGGACATACCTACAAGAATGTGCGCTGCCACTTCGGCAACACGGATGCCCCAAAACTGATCATCGGCGCGCATTATGACTCGCACGATCAAACACCCGGCGCAGACGACAATGCCAGCGGCATCGCAGGACTCATCGAGCTTGCCTACTTGCTCGGCGAAAATGCCCCCGACGGCAATTTCGAACTCGTCGCTTACCCGCTCGAAGAGCCTCCCTTCTTTGGCAGTAACTATATGGGCAGCCACTTTCACGCCAAATCCATTCACGACGAAGGCCAAGCCGTTGCGGGCGTTATCGTCCTCGAAATGATCGGATATTTCACAGATGAATTTGGCTCACAAGACTACCCGACCCCGCTCTTCAAACTCATCTACCCCAACACTGGGAACTTCATCGCAGTCGTCGGAAAAATGGATCAACGCGCATTCACCAAAAAAGTGAAAGTCGGCATGAAAGGCGTCAACGACCTACCCATTGAATCGATCAACGCTCCCGCTGGCATCCCCGGCATCGATTTCTCTGATCATCGCAACTACTGGGAGTTCGGCTACGACGCCGTCATGATCACCGACACCGCCTTTTATCGTAACACCGCCTACCACGAAGCCAACGACACCTGGGATCGACTCAACTACGAAAAAATGGGGCAAGTCGTGGAAGGCGTTTACAGCACGGTGGTTCAACTCGCGGGGCAACAACAGTAGAAGCGACACTCTTGTCGCTTTCACGCACCGCCCCACTACAACGATAAAGCGACAAGAGTGTCGCTTCCACTACAACTCAGAATGAAACACCCCCTCACCATCCTCTGCCTGCTCTGCGCGCTCACTGCACCTCTCGCCGCGAGTGACGTGGTCATCCTGCTGCACGGCCTCGCGCGCACATCGAGCTCGATGGAGAAGATGGCCGACACCCTCACCACTGAAGGCTACGTCGTCCACAACCTAGATTACCCGTCACGGCATCAATCCATCGACACACTCGCAACCATCGTCCGCGCGCAAGTCGCAGCGGCCACCGAAAGCGACGATACCATTCACTTCGTTACCCATTCGTTGGGCGGCATCATCGTGCGCACGATCCAAAAGAAAGCACCACTCGAAAACATCGGCCGCGTTGTCATGCTCAGCCCACCGAACCAAGGTAGTGAATTAGTGGATACACTCGGTGACTATAGTGCCTTCGGCTGGATCAACGGCCCCGCAGGCGATCAACTCGGAACAGACATTAATGGATTTATCGCAAAGCTTGGCCCCGTCGACTTCCCGCTCTGTGTAATCACTGGTGACCGCAGCATCAACGGCATCAACTCCTGCATCATCCCGGGCGACGACGATGGCAAAGTCTCAATCGAAAGCGCTAAAGTCGAAGGTATGGACGCCTACAAAGTCATCCACGCCACGCACCCCTATATCATGAAAAACAAGGAAGCCATCGCCCTGACGGTTGAGTTCCTCAAAACAGGCGCTCTCGCAGCTCCCTCGACGTCGAAGCCAAAGGATTCTAGCACAACAGCACAATGAAACGCTGCCTCTACTGTGCCGAAGAGATACAAGACGCTGCCATCAAGTGTAAGCACTGCGGCGAGTTCCTTGACGGCGCCACCCAGCCGCCCCCCTTGCCCACAAGCGCTCTGACCAGCGAGAAGTGGTATCTGAAGACGTCCGGCATCGTGATCGCATTCCTCTGCGTCGGCCCGCTTGCGCTACCGCTCATGTGGTGGCACCCTCGCTGGAGTATCGCACGTAAAATCATTTGGACAGTCATCGTGCTCGTCCTCACATGGCTCTTGCTGATCGCGAGCATCGAAGCAATCCACAGACTCAAAGACAGCTACACAGAACTCATGCGTTTGATGTAACGACGACCATCACTCAAATACCCAGCGTCACATGCACCGCTTGCGCCCGCACCTCGAATCCCTTTAAGAGCATCTTGGCTGCAGCGGTTTTCGCGTCCTTCGCTTCAAGCCGATAGATGGGCTGTGACTCAATAAAATCCTCGGCGACCTTAGAGGCAAACTCAGTGACTGGCTTCAACCATTTCTGCGGTAAGCCTTGCACTTCGAGACGGTCAAACACGACGTCGTCCAGATAGAACACTTGAGCTTCGGGCTCGTAACGAATCCCCGAAGTCACAGTTGCGCCACCCCCCAGCTCTTTCGGTTCGTTATTGATCCGAAGGTTCAGGGTCACATCCATCCCAACCTGCACACGATCTGCGACTTCTAACAGTTCCACGGTCGGGTTTGAATAGGTAATGCTGAAAATTCTTAAATACTGCTTGGAGACAGGAAAACGACTCGCCAACCCCTGATCAATTTGAGACTGAGTGATCACCACCTCATAACGCTTACCCTGAAAATACAGAAAGCCTGCTCCGAAAATCACGGAGACAAGCAAGACAGCGACAATCCATTTACTTTTCATTTATTAAAGTTAACTCCATTCGTAGGGGCTTTGCTCGTCGAAGACCGCGAACGTAAAAACGGACCCATCCTTGCCAACACGGTCTTCGCGAGCAAAGCCCCTACAAAATCCGATCAACCATCAAAGCATTGCTCTAATAAGTGGGCACACTGCGCGAATCGGTGAACCACGCCCCGAGAAACATAATAGCAAAGCCCAGCAACTGAAGACCAAATGGCTTTTTCGCAACGCCCCAATGGAGAATCAAGAAGACCAGCTGAACTGGCGCGAAGATCAGACAGCCTAGTCCCCATAAAATACTTTCACGAAAGCTCTCAATGAGAAACCAAATTGCCCCGACGAAGACGATCACGCCTCCAAGAATTAATAATACTGGTGCTAACATTTCCATACCCCAGAATTAACTAACATAAATTAGAAATGTCAACAATGCTTCTTAAATGCCTTTAATTTCAGGCATTTAAAATCCCCAATCTACTCTGCAATCCGCCGAAGTAAGCGCTTTCGCTCTGGCCTACGCACAAAGAAATAGATCAGCGCGCCGATCCAATTCGTAAGCACAATCACCAGCATCCACGTGAGCTTATCGTTCCCCTCGGAGGTTTCATTCTGCAAGCAGTCGATCAGCATCCAAATCCAAAACGCGAGCGCGATAAATCCAAACAGCATCATCCCGATGAAGAAAATGATCTGAATGGCGATAAATGATCCTACAATACCTTCTGGCTCCATAGCCTCTTATTGTCTATCGATCCGATACTTAGCAATCAAATAAACCACAGATAGAATCAGCACGCCTACACTGATATAGAATGCTTTTAGACTCCGCGCCTCTTTCTGCTCACACACCAGATACGCTACAGCAGGATCATCCATTCGATACCGAGCGATGAGCCCCTTGGGCGCTTCGCGTTCCAAATATCCCTGGATCAATGCGTCCGCAGTCGACTCTAAATTCACGTGATTGAAGATACCGCACTCACGTTCAGTATATTGAACCTCTTGGACGCTATATTCGTAACTAATACACGTCATATACTGCCTTGAATTATTAGAACCTAGCCGAGACTCCACATGCGGTTGAGGATTCATAGCCACCGTCTCTCCCCAATCGTGCAACAGATGCTGATTGGCGAGATCACGGCCGATAAAGAGAGAGAACACCAAAGCCGAGAGAGGAATAACAATGAATATAGTTTTATGCATCGGTGTTGAAGGTCGGTTTCATAAATCTTTTGTAGGGGCTTTGCTTGTCATCAGACCATGAGCTTGTCGAATTGGCGAAGACCGCGCTCGTGCAGTCGAAGCCGATCTTGCCATTGCGGGCTTCGCTAGCAAAGCCCCTACAAGGAAAAATCTCACAACTCATATCTAGGTGAAGCGCCCCCGCATTCGACACAGAACTCTAAACTCTTTTCGTTCAGTTACTCATAGTCGTAGCAATCAATCATCATGCAAACTGCGATTTGAGAGTGATCCTTCTGGGATGTTTGAGTGTTAGGAGACCGCTTCTGGAACATCTCCCTTATTTCTTCCGACAAAGTAAGCGATGATTCCCCCGAGGAACATACAGAACCCTACAAATGAGACAGGGATACCAATCACAGTCGCAATAAGCGAGTCGCCAATCTCCGCTGCGAGTGCATCTGGATCACCCGCACCAGACACACTTACGGCATTAAACGTGTCTATCATACTGACGACTGTTCCGCCTACACCGAAGACAATGCCGCCAGCAAATAGCACGGAACCTGCGATAATAATTTTAACTGATTTTTTCATATATTCGGTCAAAAGCCTAACTCGCAAACGTTCCTTCAACTTGGCTAAAGAACGCTTTCTCTTTATCGGTCTTGCCATCGGACATCAGCAATCGGTTCAGCAACACTAAAGCACGCTCCTTCGAGCCAGCAGACGTAAGACGCTGGGCAGCGAAGCGAATGAACTCGGCGGTGGCGTCTTCGCTTAAGCGAACGTCACGTGCGCGATTCGTCGCGCTATTGATATAAATCGAAGGGCCAGTCATCGACTCCCAGCCAAGTGCTTCAGTCGCCGAATCAAACTCACTCGTTTCACTGAGTGAAAGGTGGTTGTCGATATAAACCCCGAGCAGCAAGAGGTCGACAATCGCCTCGCGCTCAGGTTGCTGGAGCTGCCCGTGCAGGGAGGAGCCTTGTTCGGCAGAGAATAGTTTTTCTAAGAATTTCATAATTAAAAATAAATTGGTGATTTAGACGCTGGGAGGGACAACCTCCGCGTTGTCCGCAGTATGTGAGTGCCTTGGTTCCGCGGACGAGGCGGAGCTCGTCCCTCCCGCCATTTGGTGCGCGATTCAAAAAAAAGGGCGCTCTCACTGAGAGCGCCCTTTGATTCAAACTTACTTCTCGCCTTCAGGCGCTTCGCTGACTTCGTCAGCTTCTTCAGCCTCCTTAGGCTCAGCGATCTTACCGAGAAACTCAGGCAGTTCGATACCAGCGTTCTTGGTGATCTCATGGAGTGGAGGGAGCGAACCCACCATGCCTGAGAGGAAGTCGGCGGTGCTGCCTTTGCCGTCCTTTCCCTTGCCGTTGTCCCAGACTGTGATCTTGTCGATCTTGAGGTTGGAAATCGCCTTGGCTTGTTCTTCGACGAGCTTCGGTAACTGCTCGATCATGAGGAGCATAGTCGCCATCTGCTTGTCGTCGCCAGCAGATGCAATAATATCGGTGAAGCCCTTCGCCTTCTTGGTGAGGACTGCTTCGACACCTTCCGCTTCCGCAAGGAGCTTGAGGCGTGTGCCGTCCGCTTCAGCGGTTAACTTAAAGCGCAGACCATCCGCTTCAGCCAGCTTGACGGCTTTGAGACCATCGGCTTCGGCTTGCTTCTCAAGGCGGACCGCGTCGGCCTCACCCATTTGTGTGCGACGCACAGATTCAGCGCGCGCCTCCGCATCGACGATGGCCTTTTCTTTGGCGATCTCAGCAGGGACAACAATGTTGGCCTGTTGAGTGGCTTTTTCGCGCTTAGCACGCTCAAGCTCTGAAATTCGCTCAGCGGTGTAAGCTTCCTGCAAGGCTTGGGCAGCCTTGACCTTTTCCGCTGCAGATGCGGCACGTTCGGCTTCCGCTTCCTTTTGACGACGTTCGGCATTGGAGTTCGCAATCTCGACGGTCGCGGTATTTTCACCCTCGGTGGCCTTCGCGTTGGCATCGGCGACCTGAATACGTTGGTCACGTGTGGCGTGGGCCGCACCGATGTCACCATCGCGGTGCGCTTGGGCGACTTTGACCTTCGCTTCGGCAATCGCCTTGGAGGCAGCTTCTTGACCGAGCGCGTCAATGTAGCCGGACTCGTCGGTGATGTCCTGCACGTTGACGTTGATCAGGCGCAGGCCGACCTTCTTGAGCTCGACCTCCACCCCTGTGGAAATATTCGCGATCAGTTTGTCGCGGTCAGCGTTGATCTCCTCAATATCCATGGTCGCGATCACAACACGCATTTGACCGAAGATAATATCCTTCGCCAGTTCCTTGATCTCAGCGAGACCGAGACCGAGCATACGCTCAGCGGCGTTTTCCATCACACCAGGCTCAGTGGAGACACCGACGGTGAAAGTGGACGGCGTATTCACACGGATGTTCTGCTTCGAGAGCGCACCTTCGAGGCGGATATCGATCGGCAATGGCGTGAGATCGAGCCACTGATAACCTTGAATGACGGGCCAGATGAAGGCGGCACCACCGTGGTAACAGTTGGCGGACTTACCACCAGCGACTTTACCGTAGACGACCAAGAGCCGGTCGGACGGACACCGCTTATAGCGCGTCGCGAAGGCGATCATAATCGCCAAGAAGAAAAAGACTAAGACTGCTGCGAGTATCAGGAATTCCATATTTTATAGTGAAGGTGACGGCTTCGCCGAGTGATGGCTTTGCCAAGTGATAGTGAGAGTGACGGCTTCGCTAGGTGGCTTTGCCGGGTGAAAGTGATAAAGTGAAAAGTGGAAAAGTAGTAGTTTGAATGTTGTGAGTTGATCTAAACCTCAGGCCTCAGGCTTGCGCCCTCAGGTCTCTACCTAAAGAGGCTCGACCACGAATGACGCGGGACCGTTGACAGCGATGACTCGCACACGCTTGCCAGGGGCGAGCGCGCCCTCGCCGTGCTTGCGTGCACTGGCGGTCGTGAGACGACCTTGGATCATGATTTGGATTTGACCGCCGCCATCCTCGTCATTGCCCGGAAGCGTGACATAGACGGTGCCCTCTTGACCGATCACGCTACTGTAATCGAGATTGCCCCGAGACTGAAGCTTCAGCAGCCCCTTGATCATATAGAACATGGCAAACATGGCACCGAGACCACAGGCAGCAGCGAGCGCCACACCCAACATGACCGATGCACCGCTCTGAATCGCCGCCACACCCATCCAGCCGAAGCCTAGAAAGAACGCGCCTAGCGTCTGGGAGGAGAAAAGGCCAATTCCCGAACTGGCGTCGCCAACGTCAAGATCGACATCAAAGCCACCATCGAGCCCGTCGGCATCGAAACCGATCAAGGTCATCAGCATTTGAATGATCACCACCATGAGCGAGAGCATACCAATCCCATAGAAAACCTTGAGTTCGGGAGTTAATTGAGTCCACCAGTCGATCATTAGCACTAAAATTGGAGTAAGGGTTCAGAATTGAGTTCTGAACTATCGACACCACAAAAAGCTAACGCAAGGAAAAACGGAAGAACCGTGCATCTTTCATAGGCATCAGCCCCCATCGAAAAATTACTAATCTTAACCCTAATCCTTATCCTAACCCCCACACACCACGAAAGAACCAGAGAGAGAGTATAAAAAAGGGAGCCTGAGCGGCTTTATGCCCATGACGACAAATCGCATTTGCGCTAGGCACCGAATCCACTAAACACAGCCACCATGCAACCGACACTTTTGATACTCGCAGCCGGAATGGGCAGCCGCTACGGTGGCCTCAAGCAACTCGACCCGATGGGCCCCAACGGAGAGACCGTGCTAGACTACTCGGTATTCGACGCCATTCGCGCTGGCTTCGGCAAGGTGGTATTCGTGATCCGTCGCGACTTCGCAGATGCATTTAAATCGGCGGTGGGCGATAAATTTGAGGGCAAAATCGAGGTGGCCTATGCATTTCAAGAACTCGCCGACCTCCCCGAAGGATTCAGTATCCCCGAAGGCCGCGAAAAGCCGTGGGGCACCGCACATGCCGTGCGCGCTGCGCGCAACGAAATCGACGCACCCTTTGCAGTGATCAACGCGGACGACTTCTACGGTCAAGATGCCTATAAGCAGCTGGCAGGCTATTTCGCGCAAAGCTGCGACGAGCCCGAACTGCGCACCTGCATGGTCGGGTATCCACTCAAGAACACGCTCTCCGAGCACGGCTCAGTGAACCGTGGCATCTGCAGCGTGGCCAATGGCGCGTTACAGACCGTGGAAGAGCACTGCACCATCGCCCGTGATGCAAGCGGCACCGTGCGCGGTGACAACTTAGCAGGCGCGTCCGTTGAAATCGACGAAGCTGCCATTGTCTCCATGAATTTCTGGGGCTTCACGCCCGCATTGTTCCCTAGCCTAGAGGCGTTGTTTATCGAATTCCTCGAAGCACACGGGCAGGAAATGAAGTCGGAGTGCTACATCCCGACCGTGATTGATACCTTGATTCAATCCGAACAAACCGAGTGCGCGGTGATCGAAACCGACGGCGCGTGGTTTGGCGTGACGTATCCGAACGACAAGCCCTTCGTGCAAGCTAGCATCGCAGGACTGATTGAGAGCGGCGAATATCCGGAGGCGCTGTAGCGGAACTACAGAACATTGAATAGACCACGAGTGAGCAGATACAATCTCAAGGGGTTTCTACAGGAGAAAACTAAAAACATTCGACGTTCAAAGTTGGAAGTTCCGCGTTCGACGTTCTGCGCTTAGCGCACCTGCATCTAATCGACTATAGGCGGATGCACATTGACCACGGGTTCACTCTTTGAACGATTCTTAAAGAAGCGGAAGATCGTGCGGAGCACGAAATACATCAGGATCAAGACCAAGATGCCAGCAACGATTGGCACTAGCAGCGCTAAGCCAGCGGTGAGAATGGAGCCACCGAGCTCGGCCGTCGAAACCACAGGATTACCAATACCGCCAGTCGTCGCCGTTGAGGTGCCGCGTGTAATCACCGAAGCCCCCTGCACCAAGCCAGCCGTGCCACCTCCCGCGATGGTCGCAGCGATCCACTTAAATGAGCCATCGCCCATCATGTCAGGCATCATCGCGCCAGTAATAAAGGTGCCAGCCACCACCGCGGCAGGGGTCGCCACCGTATCGAGCGCGTTATCCAACCAGGGAATGTAGTAGCTACCAATCTCCAGCGCTGTAGCAATGCCGAGCGCGAGTGTGATGCCAGGGTTCGCAAGCCACTCCTGGCCTCCAAGCATGGCCTCCACATCCATATCGCCAAACATATCAACGTGCCCACCCGCCGCGAGACTGGTAATAAAAAGAGGAACGAAAACGCGAAAACCACAGGCCGCCGCCAGACCCACGCCTGCAAAAAGTGCCATTACTTCATTCATAATGTAGGAAATATAGCGGTTTGAGGTCAGATGGGAAAGCTTTGATTTTTCAACGGGGGGGGGGCGCTGTGCAAAGTCTCTCCACTGATCGAAACCGCGACACTCAACACCAACTCTTCATTTGTAGCGGACTGGCGAAGCCATTTCGGCCACGAGCCACCACACACATCCAAGCGCCGAAACCGCTTCGCGGATCCGCTACACTCAGTATCAGCTCATCATATGTAACAGACTGGTGGAGCCATTTCGGCCACACCTGAGCATCCACACTGACCGAAACCGCTTCGCGGATCCGCTACACTCGATTTGTCTACAAAAAAGCCCGAGGCGCTGTAACGCCTCGGGCTTTTGAATAAAAACTACAGCTGTGCAACGACCTTCGCGTAGATCTCAGGCACCGTCAGCTTGGCGAGCTCCTTCGTCGACACACGCGCGGGATTGATTTCCGGCAAGGACTCCAACGACTCGGACAGGCAAACATCACGATTCGCCTCAACCTCTTCGACGCGGTCAATCGGCGTGAAGTGCGGAGCGGAGTTGAGCACGTCAGGGTGCTCCTTCGCGAGTTTGATGATTGCCTGCACTGCTTCGGCAAAGCGATCCAGTTCGGCCTTGGTATAACTCTCCGTCGGCTCAACCATCAAGCCGAGCGGCTCTGGCCATGCAACCGTCGGCGCGTGGAACCCAAAGTCCAGGAACAGCTTGCCGATACGTGGCGCGGCATCCGTCTTACGCAGACCGACCGAATCCAGAATACCGAAATCCTCCGGCTTCAAGGTCAGGATAAACTCGTGCATGCGCGGCTCGCTATCGGCACCGTTCGGCAGCAATGCGTAATCCGAAGTGAGTTGCGATTGCAGATAACGCGCACTCAAGACCGCGACCGCCGACATACGACGCACGCCTTCGCGCCCTAAGCGTAGCAAGTATGTGTAGCAGCGGATCTTGTGCGCAAAATTGCCCCAGTGGCGATGGAACGAGCCAATCGACTTCGGCGCGCGCACGGGTTGATACAATTCGCCGTCGAATTCGATTTGATACCCAGGCAAATACGGGGTCAGACGATCACTGACCGCAACAATCGCATCACCTGGACCACCTCCACCGTGCGGAATCGTCCACGTCTTGTGCAGATTGTTATGCACGGCATCGACACCCAGCGCACCGAGATCGATCCAACCAGCGATGGCATTCATATTCGCACCGTCCATATAGACGAGGCCGCCGATCGCGTGGATCTTCTCTGCGATTTGCTTAAAGGACGTCTCGAAAATACCACTGGTATTCGGATTCGTGATCATCACACCCGCGATACGGTTGCCGTATTCCTCGATGCAACGATCCAAGTGATCATTCAAGACGCGGCCTTCCGTATCAGCATCGAGATAAACGATCTTGCCCTTCTTACCTGCGAAACCGGCCATCGTCGCCGTCGCGAAATTCGTGCCATGCGCCGAGCGTGGGATCAAAATGACATCGCGCACTTCGCCACGATCACGGTGATACGCTTGGAACAGCTTCAGGCCGACCAACTCGCCCTGTGCGCCAGCCAGCGGCTGCGTCGTGACTGCCGCGAGACCTGTGATTTTCTTAAACCACTCCTGCGTTTCATGCAGCACATAGAGGCAGCCCTGCGCATCTTCAACTGGCGCTTGCGGGTGAATATCGGTGAAGCCCGGCAAACTCGCCGCCCAGTCATTGACCTTCGGGTTGTATTTCATGGTGCACGAACCGAGCGGATAGCAACCGTCATCGGGGCTCACATTGAGATCACCGAGGCGCTTGTAGTAAGCAATCACCTCGTCGGCGGTGTAAGTTGGCAGCCCTGGAGCGACTTGACGCAGATCATGATTACCAACCGGAGACAATTTAGCAGGCTCCGCATCTCCAACAGCTCCAAAGATCGCCTCAAACACTGCAACCAATTCCGTAATCGCTTGCTCACGATTCGAAAACGACAGCTTCAACAACTGACGACCACCCGCGACGCGATCCGAAACATCTGCACCTGCAAGAATGCCGCTCTCGCGTGCCTTTGCCAATACATCCGCAA
Source organism: Lentimonas sp. CC4 (assembly GCF_902728235.1). Taxonomy (NCBI): domain Bacteria; kingdom Pseudomonadati; phylum Verrucomicrobiota; genus Lentimonas; species Lentimonas sp. CC4. The sequence goes on along the minus strand of NZ_CACVBO010000001.1, from coordinate 1,297,440 downwards.
CTGGAACCGACAGTTCAAATGTGACCTCGTGGAAACTTACAGGATCAGGGAACGCTAGCGATACACCGTCAAAGACTGTCAAGCACTCGACCGCCTCTGCCAGACGTGCCCGTAGGCCAGCCAAAATGGTTTCCAGACCGGAGTCACCACGCTCCAGCAACGACGCGCCGACAAGGGTCGCGACGAAGGCTTGGTTGGAGCAAATATTAGAAGTGGCCTTGTCCTTACGAATGTGTTGCTCGCGGGTGGACAGCACGCCGACGCGGCAATCACGACCAGAGCAGTCCTTGGCCTTACCAATAAAGCGGCCAGGAGCCGCACGCACGCCGCCACGGTCTTTATCCGAGAAACGCACGCCGAACAAACCGAGACCAGGGCCACCGAAATTCGGTGCCAGCGCCAAGTGTTGCGCCTCGCCAACGATGATATCGGCTCCGTTCGCGCCGAACTCAGACGGTGCCTTTAGGCCTCCAGGCCCAAGCAGCATCGGGTCAATCACCGCGACACTCTTCGCCTTCAACTCCGCTGCAAAATCCGTCAAGGTATCCACCGCTTCGACGAGGCCGAAGGTATTTACATGCGGAAATACAATCGCCGCGAGGCGAGTGCCTGCAGTTTCTGCGGCAGCCTTCAGTGCAGCAAAATCAATCAAACCACTGACCGTATCGACTGGCACACGCACCAGCTCTACCTCGGTATCTTCGGACAAAGTCTCGAGCACTTCTAAATCCCCAGGATACAAAGTCTCCGGAATAAGAGCGATGGACTTGCCGCGTCCCATACGAATCGCAGCGCAAATGCCCTCAAAAATCGAAGTGGATCGGTCGTAGAGCGATGCATTGACCGCCTCAAACCCCGTCAACCGCGCCATCGAGCACTGATAAATCCAGTGCGCTAGCAGCGTCCCTTGGCTCAGCTCTGGCTGATACGGAGTGTAGGCCGTCGTCAAATTACGAATGTCGCACACCGGCCCCACGACTGGAGACGGCACAAAGTCGGGCACGCCATCACCAAGAAAGCTCGTGCCTGTGCGGTTCATCTTCGAAATGGCTTCGAGCCGCGTATAGAGCTCATCGTAGGCAAGTTCGTCAGGAAGCGCACCACCATCTTGAAACTGCACATCCGCAGGAATGTGATCGAACAGTTCACTCAGCGAAGCCTTACCGACAGTTTTCAGCATTGCATCGATGTCGGCATCGCTCGCTGGAATGTAATGACGCGCTTGTTCGCGCTGATCGACAGAAGTATTTTGCATTTTCGAAAAAGTAAGGCTTAAAGGTGGGCTCGCAAACTTGTTGACCCGATTAAATTATCTGATGGTCACACAAAAGCAGTCTTATTGCTTCGCAAGTATCTTTGCACGATTTCCACATTTTTCCATGAGCGACATTCTACAAATCCCACTTCACGACTTCCATGCCGAGCAAGGCGCACGCTTCGTCAACTTCGGCGGCTGGAACATGCCCGTGCAATACACCAGCATCCTCGAAGAGCATAAGGCCGTGCGCACTGCAGCCGGTCTGTTCGACGTCAGCCACATGGGCGAGTTTATCGTCATAGGCGCAGATGCTGCCCTGTTTCTCGATAAACTGGTAGTAAATCGGATCAGCAATGCCGCCATCGGCAAAGCGGTTTATTCGCCAATGTGTGCCAGCGATGGAGGTGTCGTCGATGACTTGATTGTCTATCGCACCAGCGCAGAAGGGTTCCTCGTTTGCGTAAATGCCGGCAACATCGAAAAGGACTTTGGCTGGTTCCTCAAGCAAGCCGCTCGCTGGGAGCTCGACGTGCAGATCGAAGATCGATCCGATGAGTATGCGCTGCTCGCGCTCCAAGGGCCAAAGGCCATCGCAATACTCGAAGCCATCGGCTTCGAAACCGTCAACCAGATCAAGAAATTCTGCCACGCATTACTACCCTTCGCAGGCGAAAAGGTGCGCGTCTGCCGCACCGGCTATACGGGCGAGGATGGGTTCGAAATCTATGCCTCCCCCAAAGCGGCCGAGACACTGGCCCGCGAGATCATGGGCAAAGGCGAGCCTTTCGGCGTAAAGCTCTGCGGCCTAGGCTGCCGCGACAGCCTCCGCCTCGAGGCGGGGTATCCACTCTACGGCCACGAATTGAGCGATAGCATTACCCCCCTCGAAGCCAGCCTCGACTGGACAGTGAAACTCCAGAAGGACGACTTCATTGGCAAAAACGCGCTCACCGAGCAAAAGGAGAGCGGCATCCCACGCCGCGTCATTCATTTCAAGCTCGAAGGGCGCCGCATTGCACGTGAAGGCACCTCCGTAGTAAACACCGATGGCCAGGTCGTCGGCCAAGTGCTCTCTGGCACGCTCTCTCCAATCCTGGGCCGCCCAATCGGCAGTGCCATCGTAGCAACGACGGCAACAGAGACACCGCTCTACGTCGACCTACGCGGCAACCATATCGCACTTGAAGTTGCCCAACCGCCGCTACATAAGTAGCCAGCAGTTCTACTTGCTTAATTAACATGACACAGCACACCAAACACTCGGCTTGGGCACTTTGCCTCATCCTTATCACTGCCCTGCTCTCGGGGTGCGCATCCACAGTTGGTCTCAACGACGACAAGCCAAATGGCTTCGCCTACGTAGAGATCAACGGTAGCGATACTGCGCTCATCAAAGCAGCGGCGATCGAAGTCTTCTCGCAAAAAGAAGGCTTTGAAGTTGTCAGGGATACTGGCAACACGGTGCGCTTCACCAAAGATGGCTCTAAAGCGACGACCATCCTTTACGGCACCTCCTTTAACACTGACAGCACAACCATTGAACCAGAGCTCAGCGTCGAGACACTCAATGATGGCAACCACCGACTACACTGCGAAGTCTATATCATGGAGCATATGAACGACGGCGCTGTTAAACCTGGCTGGCGTGTCCTCAAAAACGGCCACCGCGGCTACATGAAGCTACTGAATGAGGTCAAAGACCTCTCGGAAACGAAATAAGCTCACACAGCCGCAGGCCCGATCCTGGAGCATGATTTAAAAAGACATTACCACCGTATTGTCTTTTTCCCATCATTAGGTTGCATTCGTTTCAGTTAGGCACCATAAAGCTCCTAACCATTCTGATTACCCAAACCATCCGAGCATACCCTCGAAAAATGAAGCGATTATCCGTCCTACTCTTCTGCATTCTGGCGAACCTAACATTCGCCGCTGACCCCGAGATCGAACAACTCAAGAACGAGCTCGAAGCACTCAAAGAGCTCTACGTCTCAAAGATCGGTGAAGTCGAAACACGACTTGCAGCCATCGAGCAGCGCGAGAAGTCAATGAAGCAGACAGTCACCGAAGTGCACCAGACAGTCACCACCGTCCAGCAGGACGTGCAAGAAGTCCGAAGCTTACCAAATGGTGCCTTTACCTCGGGGTTCAACCCCGACTTGTTCAGCTTCTATGGTTACATGCGCGCAGGCTACGGCCAGGATAAAGACCACACTGAACAGGAGAAGTTTATTCTACCTGGCGCCGGCGCCGCTTATCGACTCGGCAATGAAAGCGATACCTACCTCGAAACAGGCTTCTCCTATTTTCATATCGATGAAGACAATGACAGCGACTCACCCGTCTTCGGCACACACCTCATGCTTGCCTATTCGACCCAGGATAAAAGCACTGAAACTGAAAGTAATACTTCACTACGCCAAGTATATGTCACCGCCAAAAACGTCCTACCTGGTCAACCAGATGCCACTGTATGGGGCGGCCAACGCTACTACCGGCGCCATGACGTGCACATGAACGACTTTTACTGGCTCGACATGAGCGGCTACGGTGGCGGCATCGAAGACTACGACCTAGGCTTCGCCACAGGATCGATCGCATGGATCGGCGGCACGAGCGACGACTTCACTGGCACCGACACGATCATCCCAGATGACCTCGAAAACACGGACAAGAACAACTTCGACGTGCGCCTCAACGATATCGATCTCGGAATCGGCATGGGGAACCTCTGGCTAAACTACGCGCACTACAAGTTTGACGATGGAGGCAGCACTAATGATAGCGCCGACGGCTACGCAGTCGGTTTCTGGCTCGAGAACGAACTCGGCGAGAACAGCAAGAATACCGCAATCATTCAGTATGGCACTGGTGTCGCCACCAACTTTAACAGCTTCAGCCCATTCGCCCGTGGACTTAGCAATATATCAATCGAGGATCCAAAAGATCCAACTAAAACAATCGTCGATCCTAGCTACGATGCCGATGACCAATCACGCCTACGCATTATGGACGTGATCGATTATTCATTCAGCGAGAAGCTCAGCATGCAGGCAGTCGCGATCTATCAAAAAGATGACCTCGGCTTAGATAATGACTCCGACATCACTTGGTATTCTGTCGGCGTTCGTCCAGTTTACGACTTCACCGAACTCTACAGTCTCGCATTTGAAGCAGGCTACGATTACTCCGAACTTCAAGGAGGCGAAGACGGCGGCTTAATGAAGTTCACCATCGCGCCGCAAATCACACCGGACTTCGGCTTCTTCTCGCGTCCTGCGATCCGCCTCTTTTTCACCTATGCCACATGGTCCAACGCATACAAAGGTGAGATCGGCGGCACTACCTACGACAAAGATACCTCCGGCATCAGCTACGGCGTGCAGGTCGAATCATGGTGGTAAGCTTTACCCCCCTACGTATGAACCCTTCGTCAATGGGCTTAACCGCCCATTGACGAAAAACTTTAGAGGCGGACTTAGCCTCCAGCACAGGTGGCGAAAACCATTTGCTTTCTTCAGATTGGATTTAATGGCCGAAGTGCTTACTGAGGGACTGCGCCTGCGCCGACCACAGCGTGCTAGACCCGCGTGCTAGACCCGCGTGCTAGACCCGCGTGCTAGTTGTGGACTGAGGTTCGGCGGACGAGACGGAAGGGTTCTTTGCAGTGCTTTGATACCGTTTCTCGAAAGGCGTGAGCCATTAAATTAGAGGTAGCGCCGTGCGCCCCGCGCGCCATTGCATACTCAGGCGTGCGGCGGCTTGGACGTCCGCCTCTACCTGGGACATTCGACAGTAGCGCCTTCGAGACGGACCTGCGCTACCAGCCCAGACCTTTTAAGAAAGGGTATTATACTCACGCGCATCAAGTATTGTGATTTGTGAAATCGAAGCATCTGGCGTAGGGGTGCTGCTTGCCGTTTCGACAGGCTCAAGGCCCAGAGCTTGTCGAAGGGCGGCACCCGCGAAGGCAGCTAAAGTTTTACAACTTCCTATGCGTGTCGCCTTTGCGCGGGCTTCGCAAGCAAAGCCCCTACAGCAAGATAGCACTTTTCACAAATCATGATGCGCGTGAGTATACATGAATCTGTCAGGTAATGTGCTGAAAACCACCTCGGTCGGGCAAGCCCACCACTCCTCCTAAATCAGGAGGAGAGTTAAAACACATCACTCATCGATCCTACTGACGTTAAAAGTGAGGAACAAAGATATAGGAGATGCTTCGCAGGGCAGGAGCCCAAAGAACCGCGTTCATCGTGACAACTTGAACATACAAAAATATGAGTAAAGTTCAGCGTGGAGGCCATCCCTCCCTAATGTGCTATGGGAACAATCACACTTCTTAATCCTTAAAAGAGTAGTTAGAAGACAGTAGTCAGAAGCTGAATATCAGTGTTTTATGAAGAATCTCCGATTCGCCAAATTGGCGGCGTCAAACTCGGCCGCAAGCACTTCATTACCAAAGACTAACTTCTAACTCCTGACTCTAGGTGAATGCACGGCAGTATAAGTCCGTGACATTCCGACATGCCTATTGATGACCTCAAACGAAGCTAGGCCTGATAGGGTGAGTGATCCCACAAACACAGAAGACTAATCGTCCGAGCCCTTGCGCAGCGACTGCTCATCCATCCAGTTGGGACCACGGCTAAACTTCTGGCCCTTTGGCTCGCCTCCGGCTGTCCAATCAAAAAAAGCGCTCAAGTCCCTCTTGGGCGCTTCTACAGTGGCAGCAGTCTCCAGCTCACCGGCAGGCGCCACGACCTCTCCAACGGCTGGTGCGCCCCCAACCGACTCTTCCAATTCCACCTCTAAGGCTTCGACAATTGGCATCTGCTCAGGACGCGGAATCGTCTTCAAGGAAAACTCCATCAACTCGTCGCCACGCATCACCGCAATTGAAGTAAATTGATTCGCTCTGATAAAGAAGACAGCCCCCGGCACATCGGAGACATTATGAATCGGATGTCCAGCAATCGAAACCAAGTGGTCGCCTTTCAATAAACCAGCTTCATCAGCGGGCGCGCCTTCCACCACAGAGGATAAATACACCGCATTCTCAGAATCCGTGCCCAACAATTCACCCACTTCAAAGCCCATCCAGCTATGAATGATATGCCCGGAAAACAAAAGATCGTCGCGCACACGTGCCAACGCAGCGACTGGTAAACAATAGGACGCATCCAGCTCCGTAATCGATGCCACCGACATCCCGAGAAATTGCCCATTAATATCTAAGATCGGGCAACCGCCCTGCCCCGCATCGACTGAAATCGAGGTGCGCATATACGCAGTCGGAAACACTTTATTGCCCAGCTTCTTATCCATCCCCGTAACTAGCCCCATCGAGGGTGAAGGCTCAAAGTCAAGCGGACACGCAATCGCAATGGCAATCGCCCCCAAGCGAGGCTGCGTCACATTCGGATCCATCGATATAATGGCAAAATCCTCTGGCAACTCCAGCACGCGTAGCACTGAGACATTCGTCAGACGATCATGCCCAATTGCCTCTGCTGCATAGGGCTTGCCCTTATATTCGATCCAGACGCGATCTGCACCTGCAGCGCGACTGGCGCTCACGAGCACATGTCCTTCGCGACTAATAAAAAAGCCCGTGCCCACTCGTAGCATCACTTGCGCTTTACCATCTTCGTCGGGGCCTCGGTAGGCCGCCTTCACACGAACGACGGCATCCTTATTCTGCTCAAACACATCGATTAGGCGTTGTTGCAGAGCAAGTGCATCTACAGAAGCGGCACACACATGCACCGAACCTGCGACCAACAAAAGAGCAATCCACCCAAGTCTGAGCATAAGTCGAAACACTAGTAGACTAAACTAGCCACACCAGTCGAAGCAAACGAGACACGCGCGTGCGCAGTATCACCAGAATAAGCGGAGGCTTCATACGACGCGACTTGCATGCTCTCCATGCCAAAATCACGAACGAAGTTCACATCGTTGGCAGATTCATTAACGGAGATGCGGTCGGCATGATAATCTGCAGCACTGTTCAAATCAGCAATTTCAGCCAATGACAGCGATGCAACAGCCACTTCAACCGGAGCACTGACTGCTTCAACTGCAGGTGCTTGAGCCATTTCGATGAGCGGCATTGGCGCAACTGCAAAACTCTCAGGCCCTGCCACAGGTTGAAACGCAGGACGCACCACAACCATCGCCACCACTGCGGCCGCAGCAGCCACTGCGATACTCTGACCAATACGCCCCGAGAACGCACGTGTCAGCTGAAAATACCAAGGGTCTTTCTTAACCAAGGTCTGGAGCATGCGTTGGTGCAAATCTCGGTCGAAATCATTCCAGAATGCATCCGACGGACGTTCCGATCGCTTCAAACGAAGCAGATCTTCTAAATTGATGTCAGCAGGGCGCTCTTCAGGTAGTTTAGACATAGATGAATAATGAATCGCAGTCGGCTTATGCCAGATAGTCCTTTAAATATGATTGGAGTTGTTGTTTTGCATAGTGCAAGCGAGAGCGCACCGTGCCCACCGAAGTCTTGGTGATCTCAGCAATCTCAGCATGGCCGAGGCCTTCAATTTCATGTAAAACAACAACAGTTCGATGCTTAGGAGACAGCTTTTGCAGCGAATCGTTCAATTTTTCCTGTAATTCTTGAACTAAAGCTCCTTTTTCGGTGCGAGTCTTCGCAGTCAAATTCTCAAAAATCTCAGTCGTAGAGACCTCTTCGTTAATATTTTCGTAGCTAATATAGCGACGGCGACTGCGCTTCTTCAGAAACGTCATCGTCGTATTAATCGCAATTCGATAGATCCAAGTAAAAAAGGACGACTTGCCTCTGAAGCGGCCAATCGCCTGAAACGCTTTAATGAAGGTCTCCTGTGTCAGATCCGAAGCATCTTCGCGGTTACTCGTCATGTTATAAACGACGGAGAAGATGTGCTCGCGATACTTCTGCACCAACTGGTCAAAGGCACCGACATTGCCAGCTTGCACACGCTGCACGACTGCCCAATCGAGGTCGCGCTCCGAGAGCGGAGCGTCCTGCGCCGGAGCGAAGGTCTTGGAGACTGAGCCTGTGGTTGCCATTAAGATACTTGAGCTAAAGCAATTCTTCTGAAGATTGCAAGGAAGCAACGTTGATAGACCAATTACATTAAAACACCCTTCATCCATGACTAAACCGCGCCCCACAGCCATAGATAGTAAAACATAATCGAGGTTTGCCGTCCTCGAAGGATTTTACACTATTGACAGTTGCACCACGAATTATGGTAACAGTTACCGCTTACTCATGCACAAGTCGCGTATAGTCATCACAGGCGTCGGCCTGACCTCGCCCAACGGCAACACTCTCGAGGAATATCGTAAGAATCTCCTCGCTGGGGTCGCTGGCGTTCAAATCATCGATATGCGCTACATGGGCAAAGTTCCTGCCGGTGTGTGCGACTTCGATCCAAAGAAGTATCAGACCCGCAAAGAACTGCGCGTCGGCACTCGTGCTGGTAGCATCGCCGTCTATTCTGCCCACGAGGCGATTAATGATAGCGGGCTGGACTTTGAGAATTTCGATAAGAGCCGTATCGGCGTCTATGTCGGCACCACCGAGCACGGCAATGTCGAGACCGAGAACGAGGTGTATAACATCTCGAAGTTCGACTACGACACACGTTTTTGGACACACCACCACAATCCACGCACCGTCGCCAATAACCCGGCGGGCGAGATCACCATCAACATGGGGATCACCGGACCGCACTACACCATCGGTGCAGCCTGCGCAGCGGGAAATGCGGGACTCATCCAAGCGCTACAGATGCTCCGCCTCGGCGAAGTCGATGTCGCCCTCGCAGGTGGCGTCAGTGAAAGTATTCAATCGTTCGGCATCTTCGCCGGCTTCAAGAGCCAAGGCGCCCTCGGCTCTCATGAGACGGATGTCAACAAGACCAGCCGCCCCTTTGATAAGACCCGTAACGGTATCGTCGTCTCCGAAGGTGGCGCCATCTACGTATTAGAGCGCCTCGACGACGCACTTGCCCGCGGCGCTGATATCGTTGCTGAAATCGTCGGCTACCGTATCAATTCCGACGCTGGCGACTACGTTTTACCCGATCCGGTGCGCCAATCTGAGTGCATGCGCGCCGCCCTCAAGGTCGCAGGCATGCAACCTGAAGATGTCGATCTGGTCAATACGCACGCCACCTCGACCCCGATGGGCGACATTCAGGAGTGCAAAGCGATCCGCGAAGTCTTTGGCGACAGCCCAACGACCTACGTCAACAACACCAAGAGCTACATCGGCCACTGCATGGGTGCCGCCGGAGCGCTGGAGCTGGCAGGCAATCTCCCCTCTTTTAAGGACAACATCATTCACCCAACCATCAACGTCGATGATCTCGACCCCGAGTGCGCCGTGCCAAATCTGGTCATAAATGAGCCACTCAAGGTTGACGAAGTGAAAGTTATCCTCAACAACTCCTTCGGCATGCTCGGAATCAACTCCGCTCTCATCGTTAAAAAATACGAAGATTAAGCACCCGCATCAGTCAAACTACACCATACATCACCCATTTTTAAAATGACAGAAGATCAAGTAAAACAAATCGTCATCGATATCATCGCAGAAATCGCGCCCGATGAGGACACTTCCAACATCAAGCCAGAGATCAAACTCCGCGAGCAGCTTGACCTCGATTCCATGGACTTCCTCGACATCGTCATGGAACTCCGCAAGCAGCATAACATCGAAGTGCCAGAGGCGGACTACCCGCAACTCGCATCGCTCGATACCTGCGCGGCTTACTTGACTCCCAAGTTCAACGCATAGCTTTTCGAGGCGTTCAGCCTCGACCCACCACGTAGCACAGGCATCCTGCCTGTGTTTCGTCGTATCTGGAAGTGAGATAGACATTCCTGTCTGTCCGCAAAGTGAAACAGACATTCCTGTCTGTCCCATCAGAGTCAGCACTCACCCTACGCAACAGGCAAGAATGCCTGTATCACATGCCTCCCATGAAACCCTCAGACCTCGACAACCAACACTTTGAAACCGTCATCATCGGCGCAGGCATGGCAGGGATGGCCGCAGGCATCCGGCTCGCACTCGCAGGCAAGCATGTCATCATTCTGGAGCGCCACAACGCCAGCGGCGGGCTCAACTCGTTCTACAGCATCGAGGGGCGTAAATACGACGTCGGCCTGCATGCGATGACCAACTTCGTGCCGAAGGGCACCAAAGGCACGCCACTCACCAAACTGCTACGCCAGCTACGCATCCCCTACGACGCGCTCGATCTCTGCCAACAAAACGGTTCCCGTATCGCCTTCCCAGGCGCTGAGCTCGAATTTAGCAACGACTTCGCACTGTTTGAAACCGAAGTCGCCCGCGCCTTTCCCAAGCAAATTGACGGCTTTCGTGCCCTGGCCGAAGAAGTGCGCACCCTCGACGCGTTCAACCTCGGAGCCATTCCGACCTCCGCTCGTGCCGCGGTGCAACGCCACATTTCCGATCCGCTCCTTGAAGATATGATCTTCTGCCCCGTCATGTATTACGGCAGCGCCGAAGAGCACGACATGGACTACGGCCAGTTCAGCATCATGTTTCGCTCGCTGTTCTTCGAAGGCTTCGCCCGCCCCTTCGACGGCGTGCGCGTGATTATTAAGCTGCTCCAGGATAAATACCGCTCACTCGGCGGCATCCGCAAAATGAAGTGTGGCATCAAGCAGATCCACACCAACGGCAACAAGGCCTCCGCCATCGAACTCGATAACGGCGCAGTCCTCACTGCCGATAAGATCATTTCCACCGCTGGCGTCGTCGAAACCACCCGCATGTGCGCGGATCAACCCGCCGACGCCGCGAGTGAAAACATCGGCCAACTCAGCTTCACTGAGACAATTACCGCGCTCAACAAGCAGCCCGCCGAGTTCGGCTGGGACGACACCATCATCTTTTTCAATACCCGCGAACGCTTCCACTACGCAGGCGTGCACGACGAGCTCGTCGATCCCACCAGCGGCGTGATCTGCTTCCCAAACAACTATCAATACGGCGACGGCCGCCAGCTCGACGAAGGCTTTCTACGCATCACTGCGATGGCCAACCACGACCAATGGTGCGCCCTAAGCCCCGCGGACTACCTCGCGCAGAAAGCGCACTGGTATGCCGAGCTTCAGAAAGTTGCGCTCGGCATTCTGCCCGCGCCGAAGAACGGACTCAGCCTCGACGATGCCCGCATCGCCAGTGACATGTTCACGCCACGCACCGTGCGCAAGTTTACCGGGCACCTACAAGGCGCGATCTATGGCGCGCCCAACAAGATCAAGGACGGCCGCACCCATTTGGACAACCTCTACCTAGCAGGCACCGACCAAGGCTTCTTGGGCATCATCGGCGCGATGCTCAGCGGCATCTCGATGGCGAACCTGCACGTGCTGCAGGGAGACTAAGCAGTTTGGGACATGAAAAAGCCCGGGCATTTTCATGCCCGGGCTTTGTGAAATAAAACGATCGGAGATTATTCGTCGCCGGTTTCTTCTTTAGCCTTCTTGTCTTTCTTAGACTTCTTTCCTTTAGCGGCCTTAAACTCTTCGAGAGAAAGCTCACCACTCTTATCAGTGTCGAGCTTGTCGAATTGCTTAGTCAGTCCCTTATTTTTAGCGACTTCATCTTTTGAGAGGCCTTCGCTTTTATCAGCATCCAGCTTCTCAAATACTTTAGTTGGGTTGGGTGCTTTCTTTTTGCCTCCGCCTTCCTCATTATTGACCGCTTGAACAGCAGTAGGAATGACGCAAGCAGCGAAGATCGCGCTCAGGATTAATGCTTTTACCTTCATTGATATATCCTTTTGTGGGGGGTTAAAGTAGACATAATATCGCCTACCAATTCTCGATTTGACAGTTTCTTTGCGCTTTACAAGCGCAATTGTCGAGTGTGCACCTGATTTACTGTTTACTACTAAATCCCATAAATAAGTTAGTATGCTCAAATCAGCCCGGAGGCCACGCAAGTGAACGTCCGCCAAGCACGTGCACATGCATATGGGGCACGGTCTCGCCACCATCGGCTCCATTGTTAATCACTACCCGAAAGCCGCCTTCGAGGTTCAGCTTTTTGGCGACGGCAGCCGCTGTCAGCAGCAAGTGCCCCAGCACTGCCTGATTCTCAGCGGTGGCCTCTGCCACGCGTGGGATCAGCTGCTTCGGGATTACCAAAAAGTGGGTCGGCGCCTGCGGATCAATATCATGAATGACAATGCATTGATCGTCTTCGTATTCGATATTAGCAGGAATTTCGCGGGCGATGATTTTTTCGAACAATGTGCTCATGGCTCCCGATAAAAGCACAATGCGTTTTTGACGCCAGCAGATATTCCATCAGGCATGCGGTTGCCGAATCTGAAAGTAGGTGACTTGCTTGCCTGACATGAGCCTGCCGAATGTAGTTCGTCACCCGACAGCGCCATCAACCGACAATCGGCCGAGCACCTGCATTCGACAGGCATAGGCCAAGAAAGGAACTCGGCTACAGCACCACCACTTGCAGCTGCGAGCCGCGAGTCGCCCAAGCACAGGCCAGGTCGTCGATCCATCCGCGGACACGATCGTATTGCGCTTGGCGAGACTTCGTCCAATAGGCGCCTTTGGGGCACACCGCTTCGCGTAGCCCAGTAACCAACAGCAAGGCCGCACGACGACCGGCGAGCTTCTTCATCTCCACCACAATCGCCTGTCGAATCCACAACGGGCTAAAATTTTCAACGGTTGGCACATGCCAATGCGCAAAGGCCAACTCGCTCTCCCCTTCCCCTCCGAAATGCAAGTGTGCCAGTCGGTCCGCACAGTCGCGCAGCGACACCTCCATAAAGCCCCGGTCTTGCTCTTGACTAAAGAAATCAAGTGCGCGGCGAGCGTGTTCTGCACGGTCTGGAGCCGAAGCACCCGTGCGTGCTAGCAATTCATTTAAAGTCCGCAGCTGCTCAACTGGGTCACTTTTTACCATGTTCGGTCGATTTCTTCAGATCGAGAATTTCCTGCGCCAATTCAGTTAAGTCACGGAAATCTTTATAAACCGAAGCGTAACGCACATATGCAATCTGATCGAGGTGTTTGAGGCGCTGCATCACATGCTCACCCACCGCTTGGGATGGAATTTCGTGATCGTATTCCTTTTCGAGCGAAGCGAGCACGTCGGCCACGAGCATTTCGATCTGCATCACATCGATCGGGCGTTTCTCCACGGCCTTCTTTAAGCCGCCGAGCAATTTAGCACGGTCAAAATCTTCACGACGGCCGTCGCGTTTGACCACTTGTAGGTCAGCGCGCAGCACTTCCTCAATCGTGGTGAAGCGATAGCCACAGTCAAGGCACTCACGGCGACGGCGAATCGAAGTCTCGTTTTTACCGGTTCGGGTATCGAGCACTTTGGTCTCAAGGGAGGCACATTTAGGGCAACGCATAGGGGAATTAGGAATTAGGAATTAAGAATTAGGAAAACTGAGGTTGTAGAGACTGACACCTGAAAAACCGCTAACTGGAGACTGGTAACAAGCAACCAACAACAAGCAACTGACAACGCACCCCTATAACTTCAGGAAGTTTTCGAGCATTCGCATGCCCTCTTGCGTCGCGAGCGACTCGGGGTGGAACTGCACGCCCCAGACTGGCAGGTCTTTATGCGCCAAGCCCATGATCTCGCCTTCGGCGGTCTCAGCAGTCACTTCGAGGCAATCCGGCAGGGTTGCTCGCTCAACGAGGAGTGAATGATAGCGGGTGGCTTCCATCGGGTTGGGCATCCCTTCGAAAATATCAGTATTACGATGCGTAACGGGCGAGGTTTTGCCATGCATCAGGCGATCTGCCCGCACGACTTTACCACCGAAATGCTGGCCGATGCTTTGATGCCCGAGGCACACGCCCAGTAGCGGCTTCTTGCCTGCAAAGGCTTCGATCATGGCAAGGCTGACGCCCGCCTCGTTCGGCGAACACGGCCCTGGCGAGATCATGACGCGATCCGGGTTGAGCTCCAAAGCCTCCTCCACGGTGATCGCATTGTTGCGGTAGACCTGTTGCTCCACCCCAAGCTCCCCAAAATATTGGACGAGGTTGTAGGTGAAAGAGTCGAAATTATCGATGACTAACAGCATAGCTGAGTGACGAGTAAAAGGTGGTAGTGAAAGTGATGAATGATGACTAGGCTTGGTCGCCTAGGACGCGCGCGACTTCCTGCACGTCTTTATCACCGCGACCGCTAAGGTTGCCAATGATGAGTTGATCCGGAGACATTTCGCGTGCGCGCTTCATGGTGTAAGCTAGCCCGTGCGACGATTCGAGCGCGGGCACGATGCCTTCGATCGAACAAAGTGCTTTGAATGCGTCGAGCGCTTCGGCGTCGGTCGCATAACCGAAGTCAATACGCTCCTTTTCCTTGTAATAAGCGTGCTCAGGGCCAACAGCGGCATAGTCGAGACCAGCGGAAACGGAGTGCGTGAGGTCGATCTGACCATCCTCGTCCTGTAAAATCCAGGTTTTGGATCCTTGTAATACACCGAGTCTGCCACCTTCGAAACGCGCTGCGTGGTGTCCGCGTGTGATTTCGAGACCACCGGCTTCAACACCAGTAAGTTTGACATCTAAATCCTGAAGGAAGGCGAAAAAGATACCGATCGCATTGGAACCACCACCGACACAGGCGGCGACTTCGTCCGGCAAGCGGCCTTCTTTCTCTATAATCTGGCGACGGCACTCTTCGCCGATCACACGATGAAAGTCGCGCACCATCATAGGGAACGGGTGTGAACCAAGCGCAGAACCGATAATGTAGTGAGTCGTGCGAATGTTCGTCACCCAGTCGCGCATCGCTTCGTTGACCGCTTCCTTGAGCGTGCGTTGGCCTGCAGTGACGGCGCGCACTTCGGCACCACAGAGGCGCATGCGATAGACGTTGAGCGACTGGCGGCGCATGTCCTCTTCGCCCATGTAAATCACACACTCGAAGCCCATCTTGGCACACATGGCCGCGGTCGCGATACCATGCTGGCCTGCGCCTGTTTCGGCGATGATGCGCTTCTTGCCCATACGCTTAGCGAGCAGCGCTTGGCCGAGGGCGTTGTTGATCTTGTGCGCTCCGGTGTGGAGCAGATCTTCGCGCTTCAGGTAGATCTTTGCCCCGCCACAGTGCTCTGTGAGGCGTTCGGCGAAGTATAAATTGGTCGGGCGGCCGGCGAATTCACGTAGTTGAAAATCGAGTTCTTTCTGGAACTCGGGGTCTTTACGTGCGGCCTCGTAGGCTTCGGTGAGCTCGAATAGCGGCGTCATCAAAGTCTCGGGCACATACATGCCGCCATAGGTGCCGAAGTGGCCACGCGCGTCAGGCAGGCTGACGGGATCGACTTCGAGGGATGGGTTTGCGGTCTCCATGATTAGAATACGGTTGTGCGCGGGGCGCTTTGTCAAGCAGGCAGACGCGCTTCGAAGGCAGCAATGTCCTCGGGGGCGTCGATGCCGATGGTGGGTTGGTCGGTAATGCCGACGTGAATACGATAGCCATGCTCCATGGCGCGGAGTTGCTCGAGCTTCTCAATGTTCTCAAGAAAGCCAGGCTCCAGCGTAGAAAATGCGCTCAAAAAGTCGGCATCGTAGGCGTAAAGCCCGAGATGACGGTAGCACGGGTGCTTTGCAAGCCACGCCGCACCGACGTCGCCGCCGGTGTCGCGCGCAAAAGGAACCGACGAACGCGAGAAATACAGTGCCATGCCTGCCCGATCACGCACGACCTTGACCTGGTTGGGGTTGGCGAAGTCTTCAGGACGGTCAAATGGGATCGCCAAGGTCGACATTGCCGCGCCGCTCTGCAGCCCTGCTGCTAAGGCACGGATCTGCTCGCCCGTGACGAGCGGCTCATCGCCCTGCACGTTAATCACTGCTGCTGCGCCCACCGATGCGTTCGCTTCGGCCAGACGATCGGTGCCGCTCGGGTGATCGGGGCGCGTGCGCACCACATCAAAGCCAGCCGAGTTCAGGCAGCTCTCCAGCGCATCATCATCGACTGCAAAATACAGAGGGAATTCAGGCGCCACCGTGCGGATACGCTCAGCGGTCCACACAATGATCGGCTTGCCCTGCACCTCATGCAACAGCTTGCGTGGGAAACGAGTGGAAGCCAGTCGAGCTGGCACGATGATAGAAGGCGTCTTTGACATTTAGCCGACAATCATCATGAAAGTTCGCCAATGAACAAGGAAATCAGTGCAACAGAAGCCTCTATTTTACGTGATAACAACGAAGACGTCGCATTTCTCGACGTGCGCGAAGACGACGAGCTCGCAATCTGCAGTATTGAGGGTGCGTTGCACATCCCGATGAACGAGATCCCAGAACGAGCGGAAGCGCTCCCCCATCATTGCCCGTTGGTGGTCTTTTGCCACCACGGGATGCGCAGTATGCATGTGCTCCAATATCTGGAATCACGCGGCTTTGAGAACATCATCAACATGGGCGGCGGTATCGATGCCTGGAGCTGCGAAGTCGACGCGTCCGTGCCTCGCTACTAAACCCTCTCCATGAAACGGTTTGACAACCGAAGCGAGAGCGAACAGCCCTTAAGCATGCACACGCATCGCTTAGCCATCCTAATCCTCGCCCTATTCATGAGTAGCTCAGCCCTACAGGCTGCTGATTTTCATACGTTTAAAGATACTCAAGGCCGAGAGATGGAAGCAAAAATCACTCGTATCAGCGGGGATGACGTCTACATCGAACGCCGTGATGGGCTCAGCACAAAGGTAAAGCGCTCGATTTTCAGTAAAAAGGATCAATCTTACATAGAAGAATGGGCGAAAGAGGCCTTATTACAAAGCGACATCCTTGAAGTGCGCTTCACTGAAAAGAAGACCGACAAACACAAGGCAAGTAGCGGGGGCATAAAAAGCGAAACATACAAGTCCAACAATTCCATCGTAATCGAGAACACGGCCTACGAAGACCTATCTGATCTCACAATCGAATACCTCATTCTGAAATTCGAAGATGCCATCTCCGCACAGAAGCGCAGTGAAGGCCAAATCAGACGCCTCAAGAGCAACACAACCTTAAAGTATTTACCAAAGCGCTCAGAAGTAAGCGTAGAGACCAAGCCCATCCCAATGATGGATACCAAGCTTGAGAGCGGCTACTACTTTAAAAACGGTGGCAAAGAAACCAGTAAAGACGAGATTCGAGGGATTTGGGTAAAGATTTACGTCGGCGACACACTCGTGCATGAAATCTCCAAGCCAGAAAACATGATGCGTAAAGAAGCCTGGTAGGGCCTATTTCGTCTGCATACGGTAGGCACCATCCCAATCTTCAGGGCCACCACTCTCCAAGAATTCACGGCAACGCTGCGCTAACACCGTAGAAGGCGTCGTCGGAGCAAATGCCTTTGATGGCTCATCTGCCTCAGCCGCATTGAACCGCTCCAACGCGGCCGCCCACTCGCCGTTGAAATATAATTGCAAGCCCGCTTCATAAAGGTTGCGACAACGCACTGCCGACGCGCGATCC
This sequence comes from Lentimonas sp. CC4, assembly GCF_902728235.1. NCBI lineage: Bacteria > Pseudomonadati > Verrucomicrobiota > Lentimonas > Lentimonas sp. CC4. The sequence continues at coordinate 1,279,658 of NZ_CACVBO010000001.1, read as the reverse complement.
ACAGTTCGATCCCACAATTCGAAGATTTCAACAGCCTCAGTTCGCCCTTTCACCACGATACGATCTAGTTTGCGGTAAAACAGTTCAGGCAAGGTTTGAAGCGCAGAGCGCAACGTGGATCCAGAGACCATCGTATACACGCCATAGCTCTTCGCTCCGCTTTCACAACGTGCCGCCAGGTTAACCGAATCGCCCATCATAGTGTAATTAAAGCGCACACGACTGCCCATATTGCCAATCACTGCGACTCCTGTATTAATACCGATACGAGTGCGCATCTGCGACACCACATCTGGCCACTGACCTGACTGTGCCCACTCTTGGCGCAATTTCTCATGCTGCTCCTGCATACGCAACGCAGCCGCACAAGCACGAGCGGCATGGTCTTTGATTGGCAGCGGCATGCCAAACATCATCACGATGGCATCACCGATATACTTATCCAGCGTGCCCCCCTCGGCCTGAAGCGCATCGGTCATCGCGCTCAAATACTCGTTCATCAAAGGCACCAGCTCATTGGGCGGCAACTGCTCCGAAAACGCCGAGAACCCTTCCACATCTGAGAATAAAGCCGAGACCTCCGCCTCAGTGCCACCGAGCTCCGGGTCGCGCCCGGACTCTACCATCTCATCCACCAGTTCCGGTGACACATAGGCACCGAAAAGCGTCGTCATACGGCGACGTTGCCATTCTTCCGAGCCCAACTTTAACAGAACTACAAAGAGCGCGGTGGTGAAGGCCGCAGACACAGGTGCAATCAATGGCAACACCCAGTTCAGCATAGCGAACGAATAAAACACGACTACGATGTAAAGCGTAAGCACCAGCAAGGAGCCAACTCGAGTCAAGCTATACCCCCGACCACTCCAGAGAGTCATACAAGCCACTAGTAGGGTCAAAGCGATGGTCAACACGACTACCCCAGCACTGCTTAAACGCTGAATGTAAGCCTCATCCTGAATCGTGCGATATAGATTCGCATGCAAACCGACTTTCGGCACAGGAGACCGATCAAAGGGAGTGGGCGCGATGTCCTTCAACTGGGGATCAACAGGACCGACAAAGATGACTTTTCCCTGAAAACGTTTAAACCAATGCTCCATTTCCTGTGTCATAGAAGCATCATTCTGTTCACGAGCTACGCTGAGCGCTCTCGCTCGGCCAAGCACTTCTTTCATACTATAATGCTCAGCCAAAGCATTCTCCTGCCAACCTTCGAACCAGTTCACTTCCAGTGACTGCGACAACACTAGTGGGATTCTCCGAAATTCCTGAGAACCGTCTGATATGATCAGCGCATCCTCCTCTCGAGTCACCGCATCAGGGCCGAGCCCATGCGCCGCCAAGAAAACTTCCAAACCAAACGTAAGGATTCTCTGCTTTGAGTATTTCGGCAATGCATACGTTTCCCAACCATCCTTATCCACTAACTTAAACTGGTCTCCTTCGGCCACGACCTGCGGTTCATTCATGAAATCCATCTTTTGCATCATAGCACCATCCATTAAGTGCAAGCTAAAGCGGGCTCCCTCAATTTCGATGAATGCTGGCACTAGATAAGGAACTGCTCCACCACTCAGCATCTCATCAACATTCGCCAAGCCGATCCGACCATACTCCTCTGTAATAATTGGAAATGTCGGCGCCTCAGGAAAGGGAATCACAGTCGGATCATCAAAGCCATCACGTATAAACAAGAGATTAGACAGCTCGTCGGCGACATTCGAGTAAGTTCCATTATACGCCGAGGCGAGAACGATTCGATCGCCATAGTGCTCGATCACTTCACCAAAGGATTGGTCCCCTTTTCGCGCGCGATCGACATCCAGTAGCGACCCCTTGCCAAACTTCGACAAAATAATATCAACGCCAACCACCTTTGCCTTCCCTGGCCCCAGTAAGGCATTGAGCAATAGACCGAAGTTCTGGCGATCCCATGGTCGATCCCCAATCGACGACACAGTGTCCGCATCAAGGTCAACAAATACAATCGGTGCTGTCGATTGCTGCTCGCCGCGCGCCAAATAGCGCCAACGCATCGTCTCTTGCTCAAAGCCGTCCAACACCCCTTCCGACCAAAGAAAAATCCACACCGCAATCGAGACCCCGATCAGCCCGAAATAAGAAATAAGTTGCTTCAATCCATTCACAAGAAACACCAAGCTGCATCAGTTCGCGGCAAATGCCAAGCCTCAGAACAAGTCAGCCTCGTAGCTCGATGGTGACTGAATAACCGCGCGGGACGGAGTCACTGGCGCAGACTGTGGCGCATACTCAATCAACAGCGGTCGCTTCGTTCCCCGCGCCTCAGCGACTTCAGCCAGGGCATCGGCGCCGCTATCCGCACGTTGCATTGGCTTCATGTTCGCGCGAAATGCCCCTGCCGATATATCCAACTCAGTCACAGCAGCCTCCATCGCTGCAAAATCCTCAAATAGCTCGCTCGCTTCTTCTGAGACTTCTGCCACCTCGATGGACGGGCGCCCCGAAGCCCCCGCTCCCCTTAAGCGCTGCCCATTACGTAAAGTATACGTATCACCCTTCAGATTAGTAAACCGAAGCACACCATCCGCACACTCAATAGAAAAATCATAGATATGACTGCGCTCATCATAGACGATTTCCATTAACCACCAGCCATTCTTCACCGAAATACGCCCCACTGGCGTCTCTACAATCATTTGAGAATTATCACTTAGCGCACGGTTGTCGACCGCCACCAAACCTTGCCTCAAATTCAAAATCATTCGGCTTTTGCCTGCATCCTCAGACGTCGCGATATCTTGTTCAAAGCGCTCAATCGCAAAATAGCCCGAACCTTGATTATAAATTGAGATCCGATTCGATGTCTGAAGAAAGACCGATTCCCCCACCGCGGTGCGAACCTGAAATAAGCCAAGCACATGACGAGGCTGTGAATCTTCCGAAGACAGTTGTAGCATCTCCCCCCCGACCTCTTCCAGTCGCGGCTCACCTCGCACGGACGTCACCACCGCCGAACCACGCATCCATTGCTCGGCTTGGCCGATGGCACACGTCACGCATAGGCATGTTAAAATGACAAAAAAGACTTTGCGGGAAGTGACACTCATAGAATGAGAAGTTTTTGCTGTAAGCGGCGAGCCGCAGCATTATCTGGATTAATTTCTAGCGCGCGCTCCACGGATACGATTGCTTCATCGCGCCTCTCCTTAAAGTGACTCGTATAAGCAGCCCAATAATAATGCGCATTACTATTATTCGGAGCCAACTCTAGGGCACGTGCCAATGCCAATTCCGCCTCAGCATCATCCCCGCCCAAGCCCTGAGCGATGCCCAACTGCGCCCAAGCCATCCAATACGTCTCGCTGAGATCAATCGCCCGCTGAGCATAATCCGAAGCCAACGCACCGAGATACTCATAACTCGCAGGATTGCCATAAAAGAACTGGCAATGTGCCGCACTCAGACCAATCCATGCATCTGCATTGTCAGGGTCTAGCAACACCGCCGCCTCATACAGTTCGACCACCTCATCCAACAACTCTAGATTCCCAGACACATGCACACGCTGCTCAACGATCTGATCCAAGCGTTGACGAGCATGCAACTCCAGTGCCTGCGACTCGACACGGAACGCACTCACCGAATAAAACCCATATGCCACCGCGATACTCAAACAGAAATACGCAAAACGCATCCAGCCACCAGAAGGGAGGCTCAAACGCCGCTGTAGACTGGATTTTATAAGTATCGCGAAAAACAGCACACCATACAACGTGAGAGCAGGCGTATAAAAAACAAAAGTGCACAACAAACAGAGCGCAAACGACAACACTCCAGCTAATCCAACCGACAGGAAAAACTTCGTCGGTGGCATGATCGTGCCCTTTACATCTTTCAACTTCACACGCGCAGGCTCAGTTCTCCACTGTCGAAACGCCCACCAGACCACACATACAATCGGCAGCAAAAAGAGCACCCCTCCGACAGCCCCATACTCCGACAAAATTAATAAATAATCGTTGTGCGGCGTCGCGGGTAACTTGTGCAACGAAACCGTATCACTCTGCTCAAACTCAGCAGAAAAACTTCCCGCACCCGAGCCAAACAAAGGCGCTCCCAAAGTAACATCCAGCGCCTCCTGCCATAATACCAAACGAACCGCCTCACCTTCCTCAGTCATCGCCAGCCCAACACGCTCCTGAAACTTCGGGGACAGAGCCATCTGTGGCAACACCGCCATCACGATCACAGAGGCTCCAAGCACACTCCCCCACACCCTGCGCGACGTTTTCAAGAAGCACACCCACGGCAACACCACTAAAATAACGAACAGCAATGCCAAGGGCCACAGCAACTGCGTCAGCAAAATCCCCACAACAAACATCACTGCAATGTAGATACATAAAATGCGCAAGACCTTCGGTAAACGTGGCACTAAGCCTGCAATCAGCAATGACGGCAATAGAATCAAAAGAAACGCGGCAAAACTATTTGGATCCGCAAACGAACCGGTCGCCTGTCCTAAGAACTCAGGACTGAGCTGCAATCCATACTCCGTCAACGCTGTCGCGAGTTTCCCTGGATTCTGAAAAAATTGATAAAATCCGATAAAAATGGCGTAGGCCGCTGGCGACAGCGCAATCGTAATCAATACCCACAAGTGCGCGCGCGTGCGCACATTATTCACCAATACCCACAGAAAGATAAGAGCCTCGAGCACATAAATCAGCTCATACCAACCACGCCACGCCATTGAGCTCTTGGAAAAAACACTCAGCACCACCCACGCCACAAACGGGACAAAAAACAATGGAATATGGCTTAGCCGCTTCGGCTTCTCTTTATCCACCGCCAGCCAAAGCCCATGCATCACAATCAAACACACAAACAGCGGGAGAATCAGCACATGCGTATCTGGCCGCACCCCTCCAAGCAGCATCGTTGATGCGGCAATAATTCCCCCGAGACAAAAAGTAACCAGCCAATCGACGAAGTTCCCCCAAGAGAGACGGCCAAAGTAGGGCACATTACCGGTTTTATCGATCAGTGAAGGCATAGAATAATAGAAATAACTTTAGGGGAATTCGTAATTAGGAAGTAGGCATTACACAGTCCCTACCACTCTATAAACAATAAAATGCAAACGCTTAAATGACATAACGGGGAACCCATCAATCAATCTGTTTTCTTGAGTCTATAGCAGAAGCCGTTTCTATGACGCCACTCTCAAGCCCCAAATGAAAAAAATCATCCTCACTCTTGGCATCGCCACCCTCCTCATCGCTCTCGGGCTACGTGCCTACTTCGCCTTCGTCCCACCACCAGAGCCGACGCTGCACAAAGCACTCGCCGATATTGTCCCCAGCGCACTCCCCGGCTGGAAGATCAAAGACATGGACATGGCCGAGTCCCCCGAGTCCAGCGCCCGCATCACCGACTTCCTCAACTTCGACGACGCTATTTTCCGCGTCTTCGAGAAAGGCGACACCTTCGTCGGCCTCTACATCGCCTACTGGACACCCGGCAAAGCCTCCTACCGCTGGGCTGGCGCTCACACACCCGACACCTGCTGGGTGGTTAACGGATGGACTCGCGATGAGCGTGAATACAGCATCCCCTTCCAACATGATGGCCAAGCACTCGAGCCCGCCGAATTTGGGATCTATTCAAAATCAGGACAAGCCCAGCAAGTCTACTTCTGGCACCTAGTGGGCGGCAAAGCACATGGCTATACTCAAAAAGAAGTGCCGAATATATTCGGCGCGCTTTTAGACATTAAAAATCACGGCCTAAACTTACGCCAAGAGCAATTCTTCGTCAGACTCTCGAGCAACAAAAGCCTCGAAGAGCTCAAACAGCAAGACGGGTTCGATCAAATCCTAGACGCACTCCTACAATTGGGAATGCAAGAGAAAGTGGAGTCGCCTCAGGGTTAAGCAAACTCTCGGGCTGGGTTCCCAAAGACCTTTTGCCCTGCGCGCACATTGCGGATCACGACAGAACCGGCGCCAACAACAGCACCGTCTTCGATACGCTTCCCTGGGATCACACGCACGCCAGATCCTAAGAAGACATCCTCTCCTAGCTGCACAAACCCGGTCAGGTCACACTGCGCACTCACAGTGCTCCAGGCTCCGACACGCACATCATGCCCAACCGTGCAATGTAGGTTAAGCATTACCATCTCGCCGATTTCGACATCGCAAGTCACAGTTACGCGCGGGCAGATCACCACCCCTTCGCCGATCGACACATTCGGACCAACAATCGCAGTTGGATGCACGAGCGTAAAGAAGCTCGCACCACGCGCCTTCAGCGACTCGCACACACGACGCTTATGCGCACGCGCCCCGATCGCACAAACGAACAAATCATCCGAGCTCGGCTGAAAGTCCGAAATGCTCGCGACGACTCCAAGCTCATAGTCGAATCCATCCAGAGCGCCCAAGTTATCATCCAGAAAGCCCTGAACCCTCCATTCTACATTGCACTCGGGTGAATCAAGCAACCAAGCATAGACCTCCCGACCAAAGCCTCCCGCACCGACAATGTATAAATTCTTCATTAATGCTTAAGCTGCTCCACGCTTCGCATTCACGAACTTACATAAATCCTCAAGCGTTGCTAGATTCTGAAAATCGGTCTTCCGCAGCAACACTCCATATTCCATGTCGATTTCATCAGTCACAGTCAGCACTGCCAAGGAGTCCCATGCTTTCAAATCCTTAAACTTGGTCTCCGCAGCGAGTGCATTCTCAGGCAACTCCTCTAAGCACTCCGAAAAAATTCCGATTAATTGATCTAAATTCATATCCCACAAACAATTCGAAAAATTCACATTCGGCACAAGGTTCTATTGCGATGAATTCAACTCAATGATCTCACACACGGGCAATGCCGATAAATCGACCAAAGCACTGCCCCACGAAAGCCCGACTCCAAAGCCTGAAAGCAACACACGCTTCGCTTCCGCGCCGCATAACACCTCCGACAATTCGCCGCACATGGCGGACGGAATCGACGCCGAGCTCTGGTTCCCGTAACGCTCGACTGTCTGCATCGGCACCTTAGCTTTATTCACCTTCAAGCGTTTCGCGATATTACCTAAAATATAACGATTCGCCTGATGAAAGACGAAATAATCCACTGCTTCCAAATCCACCTCTGCATAGTCCACTAACTCGCGCACAGCCTTCGGCTCCACAGTAATCGAAAAATTAAAAACCTCGGCGCCATCCATAACGAGGTTTTCAGCAGAGCGCACATTCCCGTCTTCATCCGCCACTTCGACCTGCGTCTCTACCGAACTCGGCATACGCTGCCCCCCTGCGGGCACGATCAATTTATCAAACCCTTTTCCATCTGTGCCGAGGCTAAACCACGCCTGCGCGGCCGTATCATCACCTTGAATCAAGGTCGCACTGCCCCCATCACCAAACAGCGGCGCAACGGTGCGATCTTTCGGGTTCACAACCCGACTCAGCGTATCACCGGCTAGCAACAGCACACGCTCGCAACCGCCCGCACTGACCATCATATGCGCCAACCATAGGCCATACACATAGCCCGAGCAGCCCAAATTCACATCCAGCGCAGCACAGCTCTTAGCCAAATCCAAACGGCCATGCAGCACTGCTGCATTACAAGGCTGCAAGTGATCCGGTGTTTGTGTGACAAAAATCAGCGCATCCACTTGATCGACCCCCACCTCACTGGCTTCGAGCAATCGTCGCGCTGCCGCCTCACATAAATCGACCGCGGTCGTGCCAGGGTCCACCACTCGGCGACGATCCAAGCCAATCGTCTTTCTCAGACGAGCGATTTGCTTCTCGTTACCTCCAAACAGATCAATCTCATCATCGATACACTTCTCTGATGTCGGAACACATGTCACCACACCTCCAATGCGCACACCACTAAAGCAACTTTTCGCCATAGTAGAACCATGTGGACTCCCGAAAGAAAGGGGAAGTCCAATTTCCCTCCGCCCAAATATAGCCACCTCAACGCACAAAGTGAGCAAAGCATTACGTCTTGCCCGAACCATGCTTAACAGTTTCATTCAACAGATAGCCCCCTCCACTAGAAACACCCAAATCACGACTCCCCATGCAACCGACTCGAAACGACATCGCAACCATCGTCCTCGAAACACTACACGAACTCGGGGAGGATCTCGAAAAAGAGGAACTCACCACAGCGGATGAAACCACACGCCTGTTCGGGGCTCGCAGTTCCCTAGACAGTATGAATCTAGTCAACTTCATTGCCGATGTCGAAGAACGTATCTCGGACGACTTCGAGATCGACATCACGCTCGCCAATCAAAGCGCAATGAGCCGCACACACTCCCCTTTCCGCAGAGTCTCCAGCTGCATCGACTATACGATGGAACTAATCGCAGAGCATCAAGCATGAGCAAAATCGCCCTCATCACAGGAACGCGCAAAGGAATCGGCCGCGCCCTAGCCGAACACTTATTACAGCAAGGCTGGATCGTTGCTGGCTGCAGTCGCCGCAACAGCGACATCGACTCGCCCAACTATCACCACTACAACCTCGACATCGCAGACGAAGACGCAGTGGTAAAAATGGTGCGCAGCATCAAGCGCACACTCGGACCGATGGACGCATTGATCAATAACGCAGGCATCGCGTCCATGAACCACCTACTGCTCACTCCTGCCAAAACCTGCCGCGCGATCTTCGAAACGAATGTCTTGGGCGGATTTATCTGCATGCGCGAATGCGCTAAGCAAATGAGCCGTAAGAAACATGGCCGCATCATTAACTTCAGCACAGTCGCCGCACCGCTCAACTTAGAAGGCGAAGCTATCTACGCAGCCAGTAAAGCCGCCATCGAATCACTCACACGCACTGCAGCCAAAGAGCTCGGCTCATACGGCATCACCGTCAATGCAATCGGCCCGACTCCGATCGACACAGACCTCATCCGCACCGTCCCCAAAGATGCCATCGACGCACTCATCGCGCGCCAAGCGATCCAGCGACTCGGCACGATCGATGATGTTATTAATTGTGTAGACTTCTTCCTGCGTGACGAAAGCGCTTTCATTTCAGGGCAAACACTTTACCTCGGAGGGATCTCCTAACTACTAAATATGAGCGATTGGCTATTCGAACGTTTCAAAGAATTCGGTGAGCGCCCCTTCCTCGCACAAGACTCCGAAACTCACACCTACTCCGAGCTTTCCCAGCAAATCGAGGCTTACCGCAGCGCTCTAGCGCAACAAGGCCTACAAGCCGGCGATGTCGTCACCCTCGAAACCGACTACTCGCTACAAGGCATCGCCGCACTGTTTGCACTTTTTCAGTTACGTGCGATTGCCGCCCCCGTCGCCACCGTGTCTCAAACTGAAATCGAGATGCGCAGAGAAGTCGCCAACGCAAACTGGAGTCTCACGATCCACGAAGACCACACGCACACACTGTCCCGACTCGTCGATCCACAAGAACAAGCACCACACGCACTCATCGTAGAAGTCACTCAAAGCGGAGCGGCAGGCCTTATATTATTTAGCAGCGGCAGCACTGGCCACCCCAAGGCCATGATCCACAACACCGATCACCTACTCAATCAGTTTGCTAAAAAACGTAAACGCAGACTCAGCATCCTGATCTTCCTGCTCTTCGATCACATCGGAGGCCTCAACACACTCTTCAACGGCCTCGCAAGCGGCGCGCTCATTGTCACGCCACGCTCACGTGACGCCAATATCGTCGCCGAAGCCATTCAGCGCCACGGCGTCAATCTACTGCCAGCATCTCCGACCTTCCTCAACCTATTCCTACTCAGCGGCGCCCACCGGAACTACGACCTCTCTAGCCTCCGCTTCATAACGTATGGCACCGAACCAATGCCAGAAAGCCTACTACTGAGACTCAAAGAAGCGCTACCCGACGTCGCCTTCATCCAAACATTCGGCACCAGCGAAACTGGGATCTCACAAACGGTCAGTCGCTCTTCCAGCAGCACACAAATTAAAATCGACGACCCTAACTCCGAACACAAAATCGTCGAAGGCGAACTCTGGCTGCGCTCCAAAAGCCAAATCCTAGGCTACCTCAACCACGAGATGTCGCGCTTCACTGCCGACGGCTGGTTTAAAACTGGTGACCTCGTCGAAGAAGCCGACGACGGATTCCTCACGATTACAGGCCGACGGGAAGATATAATTAATGTCGGCGGCGAAAAAGTCACTCCCTCGGAAGTCGAAAGCATCTTGCTCGAACTCCCAGAAGTCGCCGATTGCCTCGTCTATGGCCAACTAAATGCAATCACGGGCCAAAACGTTGCAGCTGAAGTCGTCCCCGCTCAAGACACCGACCGCAAGGCACTCAAGCGCAAGATCAAGCAACATTGCCGCAAAGCACTCAGCCCCTACAAAGTGCCCGCACGCATTCAATTTACAGATCAGACAACATTCAGTGACCGCTTCAAAAAAAGCCGAATCGCACAGGCCAAACCAAACGACTAAACTACGTTTTTGCATCTACCCCCCCCTGATCAAATACGTAACAAAGTCATTGCACCCAAGCGAAAGCTCCACTTACATGATCGGTAATTCAATCTTATGCACTCCATAGAGCACAGAGATTTGATTCACACTCTCTATTAAATTAAAGCCCTCAGAAAGGAATCACCTTGGACTTAAAAGCTATCAAACAGGTCGTTGAAATGATGAAACGTTCGGAAATTTCCGAATTCGAAATCGAGGAGGAAGGCTTCAAGCTACGCCTCAGCCGCAAGAATGGCGAAACTCAGATCATTCAAGCCGCAGCACCACTCGCAGCCGCGCCAGTAGCTGCCGCAGCGCCAGTAGCAGCTGCCGCAGCACCAGCCGCACCGGTCGAAGAAGTCGGCATCTCCATCGTCAAATCTCCGATGGTCGGAACTTTCTACGCAGCAGCCTCCCCTGAGAGCCCTGCATTCGCTAAGATTGGCACAAAAGTGAACGCAGACTCGACCGTCTGCATCATCGAAGCCATGAAGGTGATGAACGAAATCCAAGCCGAAATCAGCGGCACCATCACAGAAGTTCTCATCGAGAACGGTGAAGCCGTCGAATACGGCCAGCCGCTTTTCAAAGTTAAAACGGCTTAATCCGGATGCTTAAAAAAGTTCTCATCGCAAATCGAGGCGAAATCGCACTTCGCATCGTCCGCGCTTGTAACGAACTTGGGATTAAGACGCTTGCCGTCTATTCCGAGGCAGACGAGCAATCTCTCCACGTGCAACTCGCTGACGAAGCAATCTGCATCGGCCCAGCTGCGGGCAACCTCAGCTACCTAAAGGGTGATCGCATCATCGCGGCTGCCGAGATTGCAGATGTGGATGGCATTCACCCCGGCTACGGCTTCCTTGCCGAAAACGCTGATTTCGCCGAGCAATGCGCCGAATGTGGCATCAAGTTTATCGGACCTGGCTCCGAAGCGATCATCAATTTCGGCGACAAGGCTAAGGCACGCGACATGGCAATCAAAGCCAAGGTGCCAGTCATCCCAGGTAGTGATGGCACTGTTGACAATGAAAAGGACGCACTCGCAACTGCCAAAAAAATTGGTTTCCCGGTCATCATTAAGGCTGTCGCCGGTGGCGGCGGCAAGGGCATGCGCACCGCGCACAACACAGTCGCATTCGTTAAAGAATACAACAATGCCCGTAACGAAGCCGAAAAGGCATTCGGCAACGGCGCCGTATATCTCGAACGCTTCCTAGACGCGCCACGTCATATTGAAATCCAGCTCCTCGGCGACCAATTCGGCAACGTGATCCACCTCGGCGAGCGTGATTGCTCAATTCAACGTCGCCACCAAAAGGTGATCGAAGAAGCGCCCTCCCCATTCATTTCGGAGAAAATCCGCAAACAAATGGGTCGTGACGCAGTCAAACTGGCAAAGTCAGTCAACTACGAAGGTGCCGGCACCGTTGAGTTCCTCGTCGATGGCAACGGCGACTATTTCTTCATCGAAATGAACACCCGCATCCAAGTGGAGCACGGTGTCACCGAAGAAGTCACAGGTGTTGACTTGGTCAAAGAACAGCTCCTCATCGCCAGCGGCAAGCCACTCAGCTACAAGCAGGACGACATCAAGATCACCAAGCACTGCATCGAGTGTCGCGTATGCGCCGAAGATCCGGGTCGCAACTTTGCACCCTGCCCGGGTGAAATCGGGCTCTATTACGCCCCAGGAGGCCACGGTGTGCGCATCGACTCGCATTGCTACAGCGGCTACACGATTCCGCCCTACTACGATAGCATGATCGCAAAGGTCATGACTTTCGGCAAAACACGTGAGCTAGCACTCGACCGCATGGATCGTGCACTTGGCGAATACTTGATCCGCGGCATTAAAACGAACATCCCGTTCTCCCGCGCAATCATCCGCGACCCGATCTTCCGCGAAGGCAAAGCGACCACGAAATATATCGAGGAGTTCATCGAGCGCGTCCCCAAGGATCTTTACACCTAATAAATAACAACAGTATATTGCACCAATCATGAGCAACGAATCTGAAAACAGTAACGAGTCCACAATCCCAACAGTGTCCGAAGGCTCGAACACTCTCGGTGAAATCCGTATCAACCACAGCGTGGTTGCGAGCATCGTTCGCTTGGCAGCCCTCGAAGTCGTAGGCGTCGCCGCAGTTGGCGGTGGTTTTGTCGATGGCATCGCAGAAATCTTCTCCAAAAAAGGAGATGAGCGCGGCGTCCGTGTAGATGAAGACGAGGTAGGCGACTACCAAATCGAGATTCGCGTAATCCTCCGTTTCGGCGTTGAGCTCGCAACTGTTGGCAACGAAATCCAGCAGCGCATCGCTGAGCAGGTCGAAAAAATGACCAGCAAGACCGTCGCCCGCGTCAATGTCATCATCGATGGTGTCCGCACCACCGAACAAGAAAAAGAGGCAAAAGACGAGTGGGACGGCCAAGCGCACGTTGACTAGTCCGGACAGGAGACGGGGCACTCTTGTCCCGTTTCTCATCTGCCACTGAAGGCGCCATCTTCGCACACAAGCACACTATGAATTGGACTGAGATCACCGAGGCGCTGAGCCACTTCGCTGAGCCAACGTATCTGTATGCAGCTGGAGCCTTTATCGCGCTCTCATTCGCGCTGATACTACTGCTTCGCCGTCAGCCAAAAAAGATCGTCGCATATCGCACCGAAAACGGCCGCGTCATGGTCAGCCGCACTGCGATCGTGGAACTGATCCGCACGTCCTGCCAACAAATCAACGACGTCACCAAGCCAAGTGTCAAAATTAAGGTCAAAGGTAAGACCACTCACTTTGACGTTCAAATTCAACTCATGAGCGGCGGCCGCCTCAGAGAGATCGAGCAAACCTTACAAGAGCACCTGCGCCATTGTCTCACCGAAAACCTCGGCATCGAGAACCTAGGCAAAATCAACATCGTCGCCACAGGCTTTAAAAGCGGCCGCATCCAAGTCTCCAGCCCGATCACGAGTAAAGATAAGCCTGCTGAGCTAGATGTCATACAAGACGTTGAGCCGGAATCTGTCGAAGCCCTGCAAGAAGAGCTCAAACAGAAATCTCTTTAGCCGCGAGCGTATTGAGTTACCACACTTGCCGATGAACCGGACGCAAAAATTGCTGTCATAGACGTTCATCCGATGAAATCACAGAATTCGACCACGATCAAAACACTCACCACCTTCGCCTGCTTCAGCGCCATGGCATTGCTGAACGCGTGCACCCCGAAGGCCGAACTAGAACCCGGCCTCGACGAGCTTTCCGCGCGCTTCCAAGCGGCCAATAAAGCCGATACGATCGAGCCTATGCTCGACCTCTACTACCTGGAAGGCTGCGACAAAATGATCACCTCTCGCCTCAAAGGCGCACTCAACTTCGAACTCGGATTCCCGATCGAGCGCATCGAGTTTGAGCCACTCTCCGGTGCATCCGAAGAAACAATCGAATTCACCTACAACGGCACGAGCTATGGCCCGAGCCTAGAGCCGCGCTACCGTATGAAGGTGCTTTACGCCGTCGAAGACCGCTTCACCAGTCTCTTTACTGTCGGCAAAAACCCCAAGGGAGAGTGGCAGATCATCTGCGCCAAGCCCAAGCCTCCGCTGCGGTATTAGTCGCTCATAAACACAAAAGCGCAGACCTATACTGGCACGCATCATTATTTGTGAAAAGTGCCGCGGCTCTGACGTATGTGCTGGTTACCAAGGGAGGGACGGCCTCCGCGCTTGCCGCGTTCTACGCTACCGCCAGCTGAGCCTCAGCACAGAACCAAAGCACCAGCACGCCGCAAGACGAGGCGGAGCTCGTCCCTCCCGAATGGGTCGTATCGATGATATCACAAAACATGATGCGCGAGAGTATAGCACCCGAAAAGGCACCCAATTAGCCCAAACTAGCTCGAATAACACTCGATGCTCTTCATCCAACGATGAAGCTCCCAAGCAATCCTCGGAGTTGACAAGCGGAATAATTAGCAACACTTAGAGATCTATGAAGATTATCGCATACTTAAAACCGACCTGTGGATGGAGCATGGGTGTCCGCGCGATCATGAAGAAGCACGGCCTCGAATACGAAGACCGTGACATCATCAACAATGCGGATCAATACGCCGAAATGGTTGAAAAATCAGGACAGCCACTCTCTCCCTGCGTCGAAATCGACGGGCACATGCTAGCAGATGTCAGCGGCGACGAAGTCGAAGCCTACATGCTGAAAGAAGGACTCGTTACAGAAAACGACAAGGCTGCAGACGCTCCGACCAACGCTGCCTGCACTGACGAAGAGCACGAAGCGATGCGCTCGAAGACGATCCGCTTCTTCTAGCCTCCCCAGAAAACGGCCTCGCAAGAAGCCGTTCCCGTCAAATCCATCGATTTGGCACGTTTTTCGCTCCTATTTAGTGGTGAATTGATCGAACTTGGCGGCGTCCAGCCGTCGGGAATGTCATTTTCTCTAGACACACCCTCATCAATTACTACTTTCTCCGTTCCTTTTGGCTCTGCCAGAAAAGCGAAATTGTCGCTCAGGACACTGAGCAACCGCATACTTACTACACTTTTAGACACAATTATTTAAATACAAATATGGAAAACACAAACATCCAGCCCAAGGCTCAGGGTCTCTACGATCCGCAACACGAACACGAAAACTGCGGAATCGGCCTCATCGTCGATATGAAAGGCCGCAAATCCCACGACATTGTCAAGGGTGCGCTGGAAATCTGTGTGAACCTCGATCACCGCGGTGGTTGTGGCTGTGATCCGATCACAGGTGATGGTGCTGGTATCTTCATTCAGCTCCCACACAACTTCTTCAAGAAGGTCTGCAAAGCTGAGTGTGGTTTCGACGTTCCGGCCGAAGGCGACTACGGTGTCGGCTTCGCATTCCTCTCTCAAGACGAAGAAGAGCGTAAGAGCGAAGAGCAAATTATCGAAGACATCGTCGTCGAAGAAGGCCTGAGCATGATCGGCTGGCGCGACGTGCCCGTCCGCAGCGAAATCCTCGGCAAAGCATCCAAGGCCTGCGAGCCTGTCATGCGCCAATTTTTCGTCAACCGCAACGAAATCAAAGCCGGCCTCGAGCTCGAGCGAAAACTCTACATCGTCCGTCGCCTAGCGACACACCGCACCCGCTACAGCGGCAACGATGAAGACGCACTGTTCTACATCAGCTCTCTGTCTAGCCGCACAATGACCTACAAGGGCATGCTCACAACCGAGCAGCTCGAAACCTATTTCCCAGACCTCTCTGACGAGGCAATGGATTCGGCACTCGCGCTCACTCACTCGCGCTTCTCGACCAATACATTCCCAAGCTGGCCACGCGCTCAGCCGTTCCGCTACCTTTGCCACAATGGTGAAATCAACACCGTCCGCGGTAATGAGAACTGGCTCCACGCTCGTCAAATGCAGCTTGCCAGCGAAGTGTTCGGTGAGGATCTCAAGAAGCTTCTACCAATCATCCGCGAAGACGGCTCTGACTCACAGAAATTCGACAACTGCCTCGAATTCCTCGTTCTTTCCGGCCGCACCCTTGCGCACGCCATGATGATGATGATCCCAGAACCTTGGGAGCGTCACAAGAACATGCCTGACTTCAAGAAGGACTTCTACGAGTTCCACGCTTGCATGATGGAGCCTTGGGATGGCCCAGCCTCCATGGCATTCTCCGACGGCATTCAGGTCGGCGCGACACTCGACCGTAATGGTCTACGCCCTTCCCGCTACTACGTCACTTCCGACGACAAGGTCATCCTAGCATCCGAAGTCGGCGTCCTCGCAGGCGTTGAGCCGAAGAACGTCGTCAAAAAAGGCCGCCTAGAGCCTGGCCGTATGTTCCTGATCGACATGGAAGCCGGTTGCATCATCGAGGATGGCGAAGTAAAGGAACAAATCTCCAAGAAAGCACCTTACGGTGAATGGCTTAAAGAGAACCTCGTTAAGTCTGAAGATCTCCCTGAGCCAGCAGAGCTCAAGGCAGATGACTTCGAGACCATCGAAACACGCCAAAAAGCGTTCGGTTACACATTCGAAGATGCACGCTTCATCCTCGGCCCGAGTGCTGAGACCGGCAAGCAGCCACTCGGCTCTATGGGCAATGACGCGCCACTCGCCGTCCTGTCCGATCAGTCGCAGACGCTTTACAACTACTTCAAGCAGCTCTTCGCTCAGGTCACCAATCCTCCGATTGACCCGATCCGCGAAGAACTCGTCACAGCCAGTGTGTCGTTTATCGGCTCCGAGGGTGACCTCACTCGCCCTGGCCCTGACAGCTGCCGCATGATCAAGTTCGAGTCGCCGCTCATCAGCGACAAGGAACTCGCACAGCTGAAGCACATCAAGCTAGACGGCTTCAAGTCTGCTAAGCTTCCAATGACATTCGAAGCTGAAGTTGGCGGCCTTGCAGAAGGGCACAACAGCATCTCTGAGCCATCCATTTCCGGTAAAGGCCTTGAAGCCGCACTCGAAAAACTCTTCGAAAACGCAGATGCCGCAGTCAATGACGGCGTCAACATCCTCGTGCTGACCGACCGCAAGATCGGACCGAAGAAGGCTCCAATCCCAGCATTGCTGGCAGTTGCAGGACTCCACCACCACTTGATCCGCCAAGGCACACGCACACGTGTCTCCATCGTGCTTGAGTCCGGTGAGCCTCGCGAAGTGCATCACTTCGCATTACTACTCGGCTACGGTGCCAACGTCATCAATCCATACCTCGCGCTCGAATCAGTTCGTTACATGATTGACCGTGGCGACTTGGACCTGGCTCCAGAAAAAGCTGGTTACAACTTCCTCAAGGCGAACCTCAACGGTGTGATTAAGACCATGTCGAAGATGGGCATCTCGACAGTCGCTTCCTACCGTGGCGCGCAGATCTTCGAAGCGATCGGCCTCAACCGTAACGTTATCGACAAGTATTTCACTAAGACTGCATCGCGCGTCGAAGGCATTGGCCTCAACACCATCGCGAAAGAAGCGGTGATGCGTCATACTAAAGCATTCGGTCCACGCGGCGACGAGAAGGCAGCAGCCCTCGACCCAGGTGGTATCTACCAATGGCGCGCAGGTGGCGAACGTCACCTCTTCAGCCCGATCACCATCCACAAGCTCCAGCTCGCAACGAGCCAAGGCGACCGTGCGGTGTTCACCGAATATTCAAACATCGTCAACGATCAGTCCAAGGAGATGTTCACCATCCGTGGCCTCATGGACTTCAAGTTCGACGAATCGAAAGCGATCCCACTCGAAGAAGTTGAATCTGCACGCTCGATCGTGAAGCGCTTCAAGACGGGTGCGATGTCTTACGGCTCCATTTCTAAGGAAGCACACGAAGCCCTCGCCATTGCGATGAACCGTCTCGGCGGCAAGTCCAACACGGGTGAAGGCGGCGAAGACCCTGCTCGCTTCACTCCTGATGAAAACGGCGACAGCCGCCGTTCTTCCATCAAGCAGGTGGCATCTGGCCGTTTCGGCGTCACCAGTAACTACTTGGTCAACTCCGACGAGATTCAAATTAAGATCGTGCAAGGTGCAAAGCCTGGTGAAGGTGGCGAGCTACCTGGCCACAAGGTGTTGCCACAGATCGCTAAGACACGCGGCACCACTCCAGGTGTTGGCTTGATCTCTCCTCCGCCTCACCACGACATTTACTCGATTGAGGATTTGGCTGAGCTGATCCACGACCTTAAGAACTCCAACGTCAAAGCCCGCGTCAACGTGAAGCTGGTATCCGAGGTTGGTGTCGGCACGATTGCTGCCGGTGTTGCGAAGGCCAAGGCGGACGGCATCCTCGTTTCTGGTTATGACGGTGGCACAGGCGCATCGCCTCGTTCCTCCATCCAGCACGCTGGTGCTCCATGGGAACTCGGCCTCGCTGAAACCAATCAAACACTGCTTCTCAACGACCTACGCTCACGTGTTCGCGTTGAAACAGACGGCCAACTCAAGACAGGGCGCGACGTCGTGATCGCTTGTTTGCTCGGCGCTGAAGAGTTCGGCTTCGCAACCGCACCACTCGTAACCCTCGGTTGCTTGATGATGCGTGTTTGCCACAAGAACACGTGCCCAGTCGGTATCGCCACTCAAAACCTTGAGCTCCGTAAGAAGTTCAAGGGTGGCGCAGACGCAGTTGTGAACTTCATGAACTTCATCGCCGAAGAAATGCGCGAAGTCATGGCACAGTTCGGCTTCCGCACCATTGAAGAAATGGTCGGCCGCGTCGATAAGCTCGAAATGCGCGCTGGTATCGATCACTGGAAAGCCAAGGGCCTCGATTACAGCAAGATCCTCTACCGTCCAAACGTAGGACCCGAAGTCGGCACTTACTGCACCAAGGACCAGGATCACCTGCTCGACCGCTCACTCGACGTCACAGAAATCCTCGAAAAGGCTCAGCCTGCGATCAACGACGGCACGCCTGTTGAAATCGACCTTCCGATCATCAACACCAACCGTGTGGTTGGCACCATCACTGGTGCAGAAATCTCTCGCAAGCATGGTGCTGCGGGTCTTCCGGAAGACACTCTGAAGATCAACATCAAGGGCTCTGCCGGTCAAAGTCTCGGTGCGTTCTGCCCGCTCGGCATGACATTCACCGTCACGGGTGATACCAACGACTACCTAGGTAAGGGTCTCTGCGGCGCGAAGATCGTCGTTCGTCCTGATCCAGAATCTCCATTCGTCGCTCGCGAAAACATCATCACTGGTAACGTCTGCTTCTACGGCGCAACCAAGGGTGAAGCCTACATCGCAGGTATGGCCGGCGAACGCTTCTGTGTTCGTAACTCAGGTGTCGAAGCCGTCGTCGAAGGTCTCGGCGATCACGCGCTCGAATACATGACTGGCGGTATGGTGATCAATCTCGGCACAACTGGCCGTAACCTCGGTGCTGGTATGTCCGGCGGTGTGGCTTACGTCTACGACGAAGCCGGTGATTTCGTGAAGAACAGCCTCAACCCCGACATGGTCAACGTCTACCAGCTCATTGAGTGCGAAGACGAAGAGATCGCATTGGTAAAGGGTAAGATTGAGAAGCACGTAGCACTCACAGGTTCCGTCCACGGTCAATCCATCCTCGATGGCTGGCCAGACACTGCTGGCAAGATCCTCAAGATCATGCCACAGGACTACGAACGTGTCCTTCAAGCCATCAAACGCGCGGAAGCTGCCGGCCTAGCTGGTGACGAAGCCATTCAAGCCGCATTCGAAGAAAACGTCAAAGCGGGTCACTAAGCCGCAACTGACCTTTCACACACTTTAAAAATTATTTAACTCCTTTAAAATTATGGGCAAACCAACTGGATTTATGGAATTCGAGCGCAAGACGATTGCTAATCGTCCGCCACTCGAACGCGTCAAGGACTGGAACGAAATTCACGAACACTTCGACGAAGACAAAGTGCGCACTCAAGGCTCACGTTGCATGGACTGTGGCACACCTTACTGCCACACAGGCATGACCCTCGCCAACATGGCAAGCGGTTGCCCCGTCAACAATCTGATCCCTGAGTTCAACGACCTCGTTTACCGTGGCAAGTGGAAGGATGCGTATCAGCGTCTCTCCAAGACCAACAACTTCCCAGAGTTCACTGGCCGCGTCTGCCCCGCTCCGTGCGAAGGCTCTTGCGTGCTAGGTCTCATCGAGCCCGCCGTGACCATTAAGGACATCGAGTGCTCCATTATCGACAAGGCTTGGCAAGAAGGTTGGGTCACGCCACAAGCCCCTGCTGAGCGCACAGGCAAGAAGGTAGCCGTCGTCGGTTCCGGACCTGCAGGTCTCGCAGCTGCGGATCAGCTCAATAAAGCGGGCCACCTCGTCACACTCTTCGAACGTGCAGACCGCCCAGGTGGTCTCCTCATGTATGGCATCCCCAACATGAAGCTTGAGAAGCAAGTCGTGACTCGTCGCGTCAAGTTGATGGAAGACGAAGGTGTCATCCTCAAGTGCGGCGTCGAAATCGGCGTAGACATTTCCTCCAAGCAACTCATGGAAGACTTCGACTCTGTCGTGCTTTGCTGCGGTGCGACGAAGCCACGTGACCTTCCAATCGAAGGCCGCGAGCTTAACAACATCCGTTACGCAATGGAGTTCCTCGCGCCGAACACTAAGGAGCTTTGGGACGTGAAGGACGGCAAGTCCGAGCAGTTCAGCGAACTCGCCAAGGGCAAGAACGTCGTGATCATCGGCGGTGGCGACACCGGCACTGACTGCGTCGGCACATCCCTCCGCCACGGTTGTAAGAGCGTCGTGCAGCTTGAGATCATGCCGAAGCCTCCTACCGAGCGCGCAGCGAACAACCCATGGCCAGAATGGCCAAAGACTTACAAGATGGACTACGGCCAAGAAGAAGCCGAAGCGATCCAAGGTGAAGACCCACGTCAATACCTGGTTAGCTCGAGCCGTTTCGCAGGCGATGCCGATGGCAACGTCAAGGCAGTGCACATCCACGACATCGAATGGACCAACGACAACGGTCGCTTCATTCCGAAGAAGGTCGAAGGCAGCTCACGCGTGCTCGAAGCCGATCTAGTCCTCCTCGCAATGGGCTTCCTCGGACCAGAAGCCACCATCGCTGAAGAGCTAGGCCTCGAACTCGACGCCCGCTCCAACGTGCAGGCTGAATACGGTAAGTTCACCACCAGCATCGAAGGCGTCTTCGCTGCTGGCGACATGCGCCGCGGACAGTCACTCATCGTTTGGGCGATCAACGAAGGCCGCGCCGCAGCCCGCGAGTGCGACCGTTTCCTAATGGGAACCACGAAGCTTCCGTAAAAAGGAGTTAGAAGCTAAGACACCGCAAACATTTCAGAAAGCCGCATCGTTGATCGATGCGGCTTTTTTGTGATCCGTGACACAGACATTCCTGTCTGTATCATCCCCCCCCTGAAATCGCTACGCCGTAGAAGCGATACTGTTCTCTGTAAATGCCTGAGACATGGTGTCGGTTACGCTGACACCTAACCTTAGGTCGTTCAGTCAAATCTTGAATTTCCCTCGGCAGTGGTAGCTCCAACGGTGAAATCCCCCGATGCAATCACTGCAGCAGCAGATTGCTGCGGAGCCTAAACATACGCCCTAGAGGGCGAAGTTTTTATTGTCTTTGTCATTGCTTGTGTCTTTGAAGTGGGCACTCATCACGCACAAAATAATGCATATTCCCCTGCTAAATTATCGACTACGGCTGATCACCCCGACGCAGTTAGGGGCTTAACCCTAACTGCAAATCACTTGGTCCTCATTTTGCCTATTTTCAATTCACTATGAACTCATTTAACACTCCACTTAGAGTCATCGTCGCATGCTTGCTCTTATGTTCCGCAGCGTGGGCACACCCGCCAGAGCACTTATTGGTCGTGCACTATCAAGCAGTCGAGGACGAGCTACACTTGGTTGCAGACATCAGTTACGACATGCTCTACCCGATCCAACGCAGGGAGGGCGGCAGCTTAACTAAAAAAGATTTCCCAACCATTGCGCGCGTCTTTGATCTGGATTGCCCCTTACAAATAAACAGTAAGCCAGTTTCGCCGAAGGTGCGACGCATTGAGGCGCCCAATGAAACATGGGGACGACACTACCTAGACCATGCTCTCCCCGAAGCAGAAATCCGTATCGCTCGAATCACTCTGGTGTATCGACTGCCCAAGGCCCCAAGTGGGGATGCGATTACAGTTCAATGGGGCTTATTTCCACCGGAGCAAAGCACCGTCAAGGTGCGTTGTTCGCAAGCAGACCGAGTCAAGCGATTCGAAGTCACTCGTAGCCATCCCGAGTTTGTTTGGGATCTGACTTCTCAACAAACAAAAGAGTAAGCCTTTAAGATCATGACTTTTAAAACAAAAACCGCGTTATGCGGACTAATTCTAGCGAGTGCGGCACATGCACAAACGCCGATCGTCTGGGACACTCTAGAATCGACAGAGGCACTCACTCTTTACAACACACGAGTCGACGAGATTGATTATGTATTAGTCGCTGGTTCTGGGCCGTCCTCCAATCGGCTCGATCACTTCTATGTGTCTCACTACATCGAAGGCCGCGGTGCCATGCCGACCACCTCGATGGAGGATGTCGTGAGCGACTACAATTTCCGAATCGAAGCTGCGACGGACATGACAGTGCGCGGAGTTGATCGCTCGGCAGATGCGGGAGAACAGATCGAGAATAACATTCTACTCAAGCATACCTATGAGCGCTATGCGCCCTTCGTTAAGATCTGGAAGCTAAACTCGATTCGTGTCGACTGGCCGATGTATGCGCATGGCACCCACTCGGGCGCCTTTCATAGCAATGCGAAAGCAAATGCCGCTGGAGACGCTTCCGTGCTGGAACATTGGGGCATTGGCGATTTTAACTGGGGCGTGACGGGCGCAGGAGCCAGTGGTATTTGGGCGAATGCCAAGATCACAGCAACCCCGTATGTTTCAGACAGTGGGACGGCATGGGCGTGGGTTCACGAAGGGACACATGCCCACCATCGACTCGGGCACGGCAATAAAGTCCGCGAATTGAAATCGCATTTAATCGACGGGGAAGGCACCAGCACCACCCGTAATGCGACTTTTGAACCAACTGGAGGACTCTGGGGAGAGTGGCATGGATACATCGGAAAAGGACGCGAGGATCTGAGTAATTATCACGGCCCAGTCGGCTTGGACATCTCAGGCACTTTAGAAAAAGATTTTCGTGTCGGCTATATGGATTTGTCTAGGGACAATGCCTCCCCTTGCGAAAATCGTATCGATAATATCATTCGCGATTACCACAAGGCCTTCGATCCGATAGACTCCCACACTGCCAACGACACACTGCTCGTAGACCCCGCAGCTCTCGAAGTCCACGTGGCGACGACGAATGTGATCCGCATCCGCTGGTTTATTAATGGAACGGAACTCACGGCCTATGATCGTCAAGAAATCTTAGACCTGTCAGCGCTCGATCTAGCAGCCAGCACTTACAAAGTGACTGCCTATGCCTATGACGATGCAGTCGACTTCGCCTTCACTGGCAATGCGGATAAAGACCTACTGCGCCGCAATCTGAATGACTTCACTCAAGTGGTCGCCTGGGACGTGCAAATCACCACAGCAGGTGCGACGACTCTGATGGATCACGCGACCCTGATGGCGCCGTCAAGCAGTGTCGCCGACACGAGCCACTTCAATCAGTCTTCCAGCGGCCTCAGGGCGCACTTCCCGCCCGCAGGGTCGGGCAATGACTTCGTGGCCTCAGGCGCATGGCAAGCGGATGCGCTGTATTTCGAAGGCGATTATCAACTGACGGGCGAACCATTGGCTTTGTCCTCTGGCAATGTGGACGCGCTTTCGCACAGCAACGTGCGTATTGAGACCGAGATCACTTCGAACCAAGGACTGACAAAGACAGGGCTGGGCACGATTGCACTCGCAGGGAGCAATACGGTGACAGGTGAGATTGAGGTGCAACAGGGAATGCTGACCGTGGCACACGCCGATGCCTTGGGCGCGAATCCAGTCGTGACCGTGCGACGCGGCGCAGAGCTAGCACTCAATGCAGGCACCGCGATCGACTCGATGACAATGGAAGGTTTCAGTGCGCTTTGGGCAGACAGTGAAACGGGAGATCCAATCCTATTAAACGATTTGAACTTACTCCGAATGAGCGATCCCGTCATTGGAGAGCAATTTCATACTTACTTCAAACTGGGGCGAGGCCAATTGGTCATCGCTGGAGACGTGACTCAATCAGACACCGTCATGATATTAACAGGTGATCAACCTTCTAGCCAATACGATTGGACGGATGAAGGAGACGTGAACACCTTACGCGACCACTGGTTGATGGACCTTTCGAGAGGCGGCGAATATCTTCTAAGTGGCAACGTCAGTGGACGCGGAAGCTTAGTCGCCAAACATGGCGATACCGTCCGCGTTTCGGGAAGTCTTTCGCTAGAAGGCGAGAGCGATGATCCCGCTTATTTAAATGGCATACTTTCTATTATGTATGGCACGCATTTCATCGTAGAGCCCGAGGGGCAACTGTCTGCGGACATCATCGACATTGGTCCGTTTTCGACCTTTGAATATAATGGAGATTCTGCGCTGCGATCGGCAATCATTCCACCGCACATGACACGGCAAGGAGAGACTAAACAATTCGACTACCCTGGATTCTTTGGCCGCTTATCTGGCGTAGGTGAGATCGGCACGTCCGTCGTCTTACGACAAGGCTCGAAACTTTCGCCCGGACGCGTCGGCGACGTAGGTAACCAGCACCTAAGCGCCGGGGTGGTTGTGGACAATTTGGCCACCTACGAGTGGGAGCTAGCCAATGCCTCAAATGTCCTATCCGGTTGGGATCACATTCAAGTGAGCGGTGGATTGGATTTAAATGGCGTCACTCCGGATGATGTTTGGATCGACAAAAAAGGTAATTTCCTGACCGAGTCCGCGAGTGAACTAGTTCGGTTAACGATCCAAATCGGATCGACAGTCGACACGCTCGCAGCCACTGGAATCGACCTAAATGCGACACAGCGCTTTGAGATCTTACAGGCCGACGCAATCACTGGCTATAGCGCCGAAAAAATCGAACTGGAGATCGCGTCCGATTCGCCACTATCAAGCACTGAAGGACAATGGAGCGCTGAGTTAGTAGACGGTCTTCGGATCGATCTCGTCTATACGCCCGACTTATCGCGCGATCATGATGGTGATGGACTCGATGGTCACGAAGAGCTGGCTTTAGGCACCCATCCCAGCTTGAGCGATTCCGACGAGGATGGGTTTGATGATGAGGCAGAGGTGCGCCTGGGCACCGACCCGACCGACCCGAGCAGCATTCCGGGACGCAATGAGTTCTTGGTCGATGGAGGCTCACTGCAATTAGAGGCAAACTGGTATCTGAGCCTACCGAACGAAGGACGCAAAGGCTATGTCACCGTGGATGCCTCGATTCCCTCTAGCGTGAACGATTACGATCTGACCATCGAGTCCGGCACCGTTACCCGCGAAGGCGATGCAATCTTCGAATGGACTGGTAATACACATGTGCGCGTTGCCGGTGGTGGCATCGACCTCGCAGCCTCCGGTGTGAATAATTACAACTCTTCGCGGGTGTTGAGGATTAAGCAATATGCACAGCTCTCCATGGAAGCGGGTTCCCTCCAATTGGTCAGCAGTCGCGCTATCGAGCTGTTTGATTCAGGGAGAATCTGGATCAGCGGCGGGCAGATCACGTGCAACAGCATTGACATCAGCACCGGGCATAGCGGCGGTGCCGTCTTAGAATTTGATATCGGCGATGGCGTCGTGCAGTTAAACACTTCGAGCTTCAATCTGATAGAGGGCACTTATATCAACTTTGTCGCTGGCAGCCGCGGTCGCTTGATCATGGGCAGTGCCGCGACTGTCGACTATTATCAATCACTGTGGGATGCCGGCCTGTTACGGGTGGATGGCGACAATCAAGGCACCTTCGATGCGCACTTCACTGTCGTCGATAGCACCCTCATCGGCCAATCCATTGGAGTTGCCGAGCAATGGTATCAATCACAAATGGACGGAGCCAGCCCGAGTTCGGACGACTGGGACGATGACATCGATGGGGATGGTTTGACTGTCTTTGAAGAGTTTGCCTTCGGCGGATCGATGACGAGCCCCGACCATGCGCTCCGACCTCGTATCGAACGAAAGCCCGACGGCTCGCTACAAGTCGCCTACAACCAGCGCCGCAACGGACTGCGACAAGGCGCTTACGCATTGGAATACTCACTTTCACTCGAAGCCGAGAGCTGGCTCCCCTGTGAGAACCTTGAAGTGAACCCACACACAAATCTAGTCGACTTTGACACCGTCACACTTCCCATCTCGAACGCAAAGAAAGCGTTCTATCGGCTTCAAATCGATTTCTAGCAATTACAGCAGAAGATCCAGCCTCAGAGCGAGCACAGGCAACAAAACCGATAAATGGCGGTCATAAAGCATCACATAAAGCACAGGAACTCAGATTAACGTTTATTAACGCCCATCAACGGTTCAATCTGACCCGCATCGTAATTTGCTATCAATCATCATCACCCCAGTGATCCGTCATTTAAAAGTTACCCTCTCCGCCGCTGCGCTACTGTTGTCGTCACTCAGCGCTTACGCACAGAACCGTGAAATCCTCGGCGAATACCGCATCGGCATCGTCGGGCGCGACCAAGGCGATGCCATTTACCAAGCCACCCACCTCGGCGCGCAACACGCCGCCCGCGAACTAAGCGAGCAATACTCGATCGACGTCGAACTCCTCGTCTTTACGCCCAACGTCGAGCAAGGTGGCAGTCAACAAGCCTCCCTCGCCGGCCTCTTTATCGAAGATGCCGACGGCTTTATCATCAGCCCAGATGAGCCCGAAGCACTGCGTTCCTCCATCGAATTTGCCCTCGAACAAGAACAGGAAGTCGTCTTTTTCGAGAACCAGATCGAAGGTATCAAGCCACTCGCTGCCTACGTTGCCGACGAAGTCGAAGCCGGACGTCTCGCCGCCAAAGCACTTCTCAAAAAACTTCCCACCAAAGGCCGCGTCGCAATTCTCGTGAGCGACAACCCTGATGCTGGCATGCAAGACCGCCTCGCAGGCGCACGCGAAGTCCTCGGCTACCGCCGCATTGAAAAAGTCGTGCCATGTGCGCCCGACTACCGCGCTGCGATTGAGACGATCCGTGCCACCCAAGAAGCCGACCGCAACGATCTGATCAAGGGCTGGCTCTTTCTCGGCGACTGGCCGCTCTTAGGCATGCCCGCACTCCCATGGGAGCCAGGCAAGTTTCCCTGTGTCGCCATCCAATCCTCGCCTTCGGCCTTCATGTATATCGACCAAGGCTATGTCGATGCGCTCATCGTCCACCCCTACTACGAATGGGGCAAGTCCAGCATGACCGCACTCGTCAACAAGCTCCACAAGCAGGAATCCCCCGAAGAACAAATCCAGCACAACGCGCCTCGCGTCGTCGATTGGCGAAACATCGAAACTTACCGCGCAAGCTGGAAGCAGTGGCTCAAGTAATCTAAGTGAAATAGACATTCCTGTCTGTCCACAACACGAAGCACAGGCAGGAATGCCTGTTTCACTTAAGCGCTCCGTTCACGGATTTTCAGCCTGATCTGATAAAAGTAAATCGCCTTCCCGAGCGCGAAGTGGAACCCCACCGCGCCGTCCAGAAAGCCGCCTTTCAGGACGTATCCACGAATGAAATACACGGGCGCCGCCCACCATTTTGCGAGATGACGATATTTTTTCTGCTGCCTCGGAGTGAGGACTGAGAGCGGAGGGTGGAGACTTGAAACCTGAGATTTTAGAGTTGAGATACCATCAGAAGACCGAACATCCCGATCCCCGTCCTCAGCCCTCAGGTCTCCGCCCTCAGGTCTCTGACCTGTCAGCTGCAGATAGCGCTCAGCTTCCCAGCTCGCATATTCATTATGCTTGGCGATGTAGTGATGCAGGCCACGATATTCATTATGCTCAATCGGTGCACGAATCTCACCGATCGCGCCTTCGAGCACTGGATGCTCATGGATCTCCATATCTAGCGCGCTCCACTGATTCTCCTCGATCCGTTCATACGCACCTGCACCCACACGGAAGAGCGCCAGCTTATTAAACTCATCCCCGTGTCTCAGTTGCTTGCCCAAGAACCATCGCTCATAGTTCAGCCAGAACCCGACGCACTCGGTATTTTGCAACACACCAGCCAGCTCAGCCTTAAACGCCTCAGATACGAACTCGTCGGCATCCAGAAACAACACCCACTCAGTGGTAAAGGTATAGGTCTGCAGCACCCAATTACGCTTCTTCGGAAATTTGCCATCCCACTCAAACACTAGAACCTCGGCTCCTGCATCCTGCGCCAGCTCGCAGGTCGCATCCGTGCTGCCCGAGTCCACCACCACGACTTTGCCGAAGCCCACCAACCGTCCGAGGCAGACAGGTAGATTCGTCGCCTCATTTTTGACGGGAATCACAACCGTGACGTTGGTAAGTTGCGCGTGTGAGGTAGGTGCTGACATTTTGATAGGTGAGCTCTAAAAATTCCAGAATACAGCGACTGGGTCAATTTCTAGTTTATTTGAGCACCTGAGTCATGATTCTCGTCAAATGCCCACTCCACAGCCCACCCATTCAGGCTGGCAGAAAAGGCTAACGTCGGCGTATCGTCAGCACAAAGGTGCCGATCAAAAGCGCCAAAATCACAGCAAATTGCGACGGTTCAGGAACCACCGTCACCTGATAGGAAGGCAACGAAATGATTGTATTCTCCAACGCATTGCCGACCTTCGCTCCCAAAACAAGGTCAACCGTCGCCGCCTCAAATAACAAAGAGCCGTCGTCATTCAAAAAAGACGTCACCGCATTGTCACCATAGAGGCGCTCCATGATATACTCCATGCCCACGAAGCCGGAACTACCCACTGACAACTTATGGTCTGCCGTAAAGGCACTACCGAAAGTATAGGAGACATGGGTATCATCCGCGTCCTCCAGATCCTCGTAGAAATAAATCTCATAGTGCGTCGGATCATTCGGCGCGCTGTAAATAAGATCGACTGGTGATTGATCAATGACCTCCCAATTCTGTTTTGGCGCATGCGTCTCGACCACAGTGTTTACAATCGGATCGGTCGCCAACTCCCACTCAATACGCGCGACCTTACCGTCCCCAGTATAAGCCCCCGTAAGCGTCACCGTATCTCCTAAATACTTAATTTGTGCATCTGAACTTAAGTTAGACTGGTCTGCCAAACTAAACACAATCGCTCCTGCTACTGTCGGAAAAAGTGACAGTAGGCAAAGAGTAGTAGCCTGTATGTAGCGAATCATGCGCGCCTATATGCATAGCTCTACGCACTTGAAAAGCACAAAAAATGAGGCCTACACCCTAGCAACGTCACGTTAAAGAGCCTCCAAACGATATCATCATCTGACTTGATTCTACGTTTGCCACTACAGCTGATTTCCCCAAAAGCTAGGCGCATTATGGCAGACGCATCTCAAAACTTTTCCGATCTCTTCATTCCCGATGGCGTAGTGAAGCCTGAAGCCTATGCGCGTTGTTCGCATCTCGCAATTGGCGCACATCAGGACGACTTAGAGTTTATGGCCTTTCACGGCATCAACTCCTGCTATGGCGACGACGGCCTCTGGTTTGGCGGTATCACTTGCACCGATGGCGCGGGCAGCGCGCGCACAGGGAAATATGCCGACCACAGCGATGATCAAATGAAAGCCACGCGACTCGACGAGCAGCGTCAGGCCGCTGAACTCGGCGAATACAGCTTCGTCAATCAACTCGGGTTCGCTAGCTCAACCATCAAAGATCCCGAGCAACGCGGCGCACTCGTCGATCAGCTCGAAACAATTCTACTGCAATCGCAGCCCGAAGTGCTCTACACCCACAATCCAGCGGACAAGCACAGCAGCCACATCGCAGTGTTCCAGGCCGTGCTCGAAGCGATCCGCCGCATCCCGCCGTTCTCGCGCCCAAAGAAAGTCTATGGCTGCGAAATGTGGCGCGACCTCGATTGGTTGAGCGACGAAGAAAAGGTCGCCCTCGACGTAAGCGGCAACACCGAACTCGCCGAAAAATTAAATGCCTGCTTCGACTCACAAATTACAGGCGGCAAAAACTACGGCGATGCCGTCATGGGACGCCGCAAGGCCAACGCAACCTTCTTCGATTCACACAGCGTCGACGTCATTGATCAGCTCTGGTTCGCGATGGATCTGACCCCGCTAGCGGAAGACGACACACTCGACATTAAAGAATTCGTGCAATCGAAGATCAAGCGCTTCGAAGACAGCGTGCTTGAGGGCTTAAGCTAAAAAGAGTAGTTAGAAGGTAGTAGTCAGGAGTTAGTCCCAGATCATCAGTTGTTTAAAATACAATAGAGGTTCGCCAATCTGGCGAGTCCCCAACATCGCATAAGTGACTGGCAGAGAAATACTAATGCCTAAGTTCTAATACCAACATGCGACTAAAACTGGTAAAAAGGTTTAACCGCAGAGATCGCTGAGTGCGCCGAGGAGATGGGGAGGGCTACGTGAAATGCTCTGCGTCAGCTCTCAGCGTGCTCTGCGATCTCTAGCGTAGCGGGCGGTTAACAAATACAGCTGAAAAGTATTCACAGTGGTCTTCCCTTCGATGGCTACATACTACCAGAAAATGTCAAAGGATAGTATTACTCCCGAATCTAGGCTTAAGCTAGACTCAGCTCTCAAGTCTCAGCTCTCAAGTCTCAGCTCTCAAGTCTCAGCTCTCAAGTCTCAGCTCTCAAGTCTCAGCTCTCAAGTCTCAGCTCTCAAGTCTCAGCTCTCAAGTCTCAGCTCTCAAGTCTCAGCTCTCAAGTCTCAGCTCTCAAGTCTCAGCTCTCAAGTCTCAGCCCTCAAGTCTCAGCCCTCAGCTCTCAGCTCTCAGCTCTCCCGCTGCCCTCACAGCTTCACCTGCACCGGCAGACGCTCCATAGGATCGACCTCAAAAAACTCTTCAGCTTTAGGCGGAAAGTTAAACATCCCAGCCACGATGTTTGAAGGAAACGTCTGCGTCTTGTTTCGATAGTCGCGCACATTGCCATTATAGAAACGCCGCGCCGCCTGGATGCGATCCTCGGTGTTCACCAACTCCTTCTGCAAAGCCAAGAATTGCCCATCTGCTTTCAAGTCGGGATACCCTTCCGCCAACGCAAACAGTCCGTTCAAACTCGAAACCAGCAATTTCTCCGTGGACGCCTGCTCTCCCGGCGAACCCGTATTTGCGCGGCATTGGTTACGCAACGCAATCACCTGCTCCAGCGTCTCGCGCTCATGCTTCGCATACCCCTTCGCCGTCTCCACCAAATTCGGAATCAAGTCATAGCGCCGCTTGAGCTCCGTATCAATATTCGCCCACGCGTCGCGGATATGATTCCGAATCGTAACCAGGCCATTGTAGGTCACGATCACAAACAGCAGCGGGAAACCGAGTAGAACAAAGAGAACAATCAGGACAGGAATCATAGCTAAGGAACTTTTAGGGCGAACCGTGAATGGACGTTTATAAATGCGAACTAGGACAAAAAACGAACTAAATCCCGAATGAAGTAATAAGCGTAATATGAGCGCAAATAAGCGGTTTAAAAGAATACAGAATTCCAGCCCGCCCGCTACGAATCAAATAAGTAATTCGGCATCAGGCCGCGGATCTTCTGCAGGCGGATAAAATTCGGCTTCACCCGTTCGACCGCCAGCCTGCCCGGAAATGTCAGCGCAAGCGTATTGCCATCCACCTCGATAACCAAATCCTGCTGCTTCATTAGATAGTCAATCATCTGTGCATTGCAGAAATCATACGCAAACTTCTTGTCCTGCGATTTCACCTTGTAGCGCTTCGAAAATTCCAACGACTCGAAATCAATATCATCAAACCCAAGCGCTTGTCCGATCTTCGAGAAAAAGCCCTCCCGCTCGATGGTCAGCTCAGGGAAGCGACGCGGTAGCTCCATCGTAAAAATCGAGAAGTGATGATGGTTGGTCGTGCGTCGCCCCTTGCTGTCGGTCGAATACGTCTCGTAGTGATAATCAAAAATGTTCACCCCGGCACCCTCGACCTGCCCCGATAGACGGTTATAGGCATACCGCTTGTGCCCGTCGTCCATGTGATCGAGAAACTGATACCGCTTCGCAAACCCAAAATCCTTCCCAGGGTAAAATCGAAAGCCCCATTGCTGCGCCAACACCTGAAAGGCCTCACGCCGCTTCTTCGCATGCAAGTGCCCCAAATAAGCAAACACCACGATCAAAATCGCCACGCCAATAAACATAAAAACCGGTAACACCATGAACACACTCAACCAGCATTAGCAAACGGTTGCAAGCATGGATCCCAGTGAGCCGCAGCAATAGAACGACGTCCCTCATACTTTTCGCTCCCGCATCTTCTCATTGGCGGTGAGTAATGCCTGCTTGGCAGTTTCAATGATCTCGTTGACCTGTGGCGGCAGTTTCTTGCGGTGGGTGGTGATCGCGTAAAACCGCTCCTTTACTTTAGGCACCTTTTCAATGCGTAAGAGTTTGCGCTGCGAGAGCTCAAACTGCACGCCGATCTCGGGCACAAGTGCGAGGCCTGCGCCTGAGAGGGAAAGCATTCTTAAAAGCCCGGTATCGTCGACTTCGGCTTGCACCTGCGGCTTAATGCCAGCGCGAGTCATCAATGCATCAAAATCCATACGGGCCGATGTTCTTGAAGATGGTAAAAATACTGGGATGCCCTCCAGCCACTTTGGAAATTTGAGGTCCGGAATTTTGAATGGTGGTCGGCCGACCAGATAGACCGGCATCTCTCCAAGCAGATGAGCATCGAGCAGATCCGTATCCATCTCGCTTAACGGTAAATTCGATAGAACGATGTCTAGTTGATGCTTCTTTAACTTATCAATCAGCTCCGAATAATCATTCTGAATGACTTGAGCCTTCGTTTCGCCTGCCATCGCCAAAGGACGTAAAATCTCAAATTGCAGCACCTTTGAGAGTGGACCGGTCGTGCCGATGCGCACCGTTTTAAGATCTGGGTGATGTTGGCTCGCAAACCACGAGCGCAACTCATCGCCCATATCAAAAATATCTTCTGCATATTCGAGCGCGGTTTGCCCCGCTTCCGTGAGCACGAGCCTACGCCCTTCGCGATGAAACAACGGCGTGCCTAAAGAAGTCTCTAGGTCTTTGAGTTGCGCACTGAGAGTCGATTGAGACAAACCTAGCGCCTCAGCGGCCCGATTCACACCGCCTTCACGCGCGATGGTTCTAAAGTAGAGAAGGTGATGATAATTGAGCCATGGCAGTTTCATATGAAAAAACTATATATCGATTAAACCGAACGAAAAGACCTAAAAGATCTATTATTCATATGATTCGTTTTATGGCAAACTGTGTGCATGGAAAATAACAGAAACCACACAGACCCGCGCCTCCTAGATCTGGGCCAAACTAGCCTACGATCAAAATGGAGACGCTTCAGTAAACTACACGCGACACGAGGCGTCGCTCAGGTTCGACCGCCCCCGGCGGATGGCCGCGGCGAAAGCCTTCACATTAAAGGTTAGCGCGAATAACAGCGCCAACGTATGTAAGCCAGCTTGGGAAGCGTTATGAACTTCCAAGGCTGGCTTCCTCATTGGTTCGTTTACCGAGGGACGATTTCGTGTGATCGACGAATCCATATATTGCTCAGGCACCGAATCGATCGACTGTTTCCCTGAAAGCACCCAACACGGTCAACTGCGGCTGAAGCACGCAGCTACCGACCGAACTAAAGCGGCAGGATGCCGCTGCTACTGTCACCCGTTCACCTGCGGTTAAACCATTTTCGAGCTGTGAACCTGCCACTCCGAAAGTAGACAAGTCCGACAGATGTCGTTTAGGACGTGGGCCGCTACCGTTCAGGTTCGGAGAAAGGATCGTCATCGCCATCATCTGGTAGAACAACTGCCACTCCGAAGGGTGGGTTTACTTTGAGTTCACGCAGATACGCCTCGCCCGGCAGGTCGTAATCAATCTCGCTACAGGGAATCGACCATAAGCGAATTTCAGCGTCCTCTCGACTGGCATCGCGCTCGTAGATATCGGCGAGATAGTGCTCAGCCAAGCTATTCATACTGTTGCTCAATTCTTCCGCCTGCCCTACCATCGGCACCAAACGCGTGGACACCTGCGGCGGCAGTTGAACGCCATTTGCTTTTAAGTTGCTCAGAAATCCATGCTCAAATTCTTGAATGATGCTTTCATAGTCATCGCGATAGGCACGATAGCAGAAGCTAAACAATGTCTTGGCATTGGTGAAAAGCACCCACGACAAATCATCCTCAAAATGAATTTGCTCAGCTCGCCAAACGGACCACCAGTCCGCAGGCAGTGCCAACTCGACATCCTCAGGCAGGTTCTCCGGATTCAGCCCAAACTGCTCCTGAAAGGGTTCACTCACATATAGGTAGACTGTCAGTTCTTTGTCAAAATTAACGGGTGCAATCATCAGTCATCACTCCTCCAACGCCTCTGGACTTCGGAGGCTTTTCTTTTGTTCGGATGCAAGGCGACGTTCGACCTTTTTAACGTCCTCCGCAGCGGGCAATGCCTCAGGTCGAATGCCACGTTCGATCAATGTAGCACGGACGGCCTGGTTATTCGTGACGTGCTCGTTCGAAATTTGCGGCTCATCACGTATCTCATGCGCGCGGGCGTTGTGAATCGTAATCTCAGCCGCAAAGTCTTTGGCCTTTAAAAGTATAGTCGGCGCGAAGTCTGCGAGTGGACGCTTGTCGGGCACGTTCCAAGTTTCTTTCATCGCTTGGGTGGGCCGACCGAACAATGCCACGTCTCCTTTACTGCGAATCTTTGCGAAGTTTTGTCCACCGCCAGTCAATTCGTCGATTACAGCGGAGAGCTCCTTTTCGGTCTGCTTCAGCTTTTCGCGCGCATTCACGCGCTCGGACTCCAATAAGCGTTGCTCAATCAATTCGGCCTTACGGGTCTGCACCGCAAAGTATGTCTGGGCGAACGCAATCTCCTGCTTCCGCGGATCGCCATTCTGTGCGATCAAGTAGCAGGCGTAGCGGGTGAGCATGATGTCGTCGATTTTCCGAACGCTCCCCGATCCTAAATCGACCATTTTCCCGACGTCGGCAAAATGGTCCGAAGTTGGATGACCACTGATTTCGCAAGCCGTTTTTCCTTTAGACAGGACATTGAGAAAATTATCCCACTTCCCATACCCAAGCAAATGCTGCAAGTCGCGAGCGAGCCAAAACTCCACGCCACTCTCCGTCTGTTGCGCGTGATCTTCGAAAGTCCCCGTTAAGCCATGAATCAGTTCGGTATCCATGCCAATAAAAGTATACATCTGTTCACCTAGTGCAATTATAAACTCAGTTCATCTCTAAGAGAAAAGAAGCCGCAGCACCCTACAGATCGTCGCACGAAAGCTATTCGTGCTAGGCATTCAGAGCTAAGCACTCCCAAGACATCATCCTAGATTCGGCAGTTGGCATGGGCTCTGATTCTTAAACCGTTAATGGACGTTAATTAACGTCAATCCAGCCCACTGCCAAAATGGACAATGAGATAATACGCCATTCCTAGTTAGAGACGTCACTCAAGTATTTAAGCAGTATGTATTTAGAACCTCTGATTAACGTCCATTAACGTTTATTAACGGTTCAACTCATTTTTTAGGTTCATGGAGCGAGCCGCTCTAGCGCTGCCGCCGCGGGATCGCTGCCAATGGACGCGGCTTCTTCATAAGCTTTGACTGCGGCTTCAATGTCGGCGTTGATCACGTAAACAGGCTCTCTGCAAGAAGCCAGGTCGAAAGTGCTTTCTTCACAAACGGAGCCTGGTCCACCACAAGTAGCGCAGTGCAAGTCACGGAGGTCTCCGAGCTTCGTGAACGGCGCTTTTGATTCTTAGATTTGGAGACTTTAGGCATGGCCGCCAAAGGTCTAACTGGTGCAGATGCCGATCAACCTGAAACTCACTTCGCAGGTGACTTTACTCACACCCTGGAAACGGCACGATCACGTCGTCCGTATCATCGAAATCGGCTCCGAAGGGCGGGTTCGCCTTCAGCTGCTTGAGATACTCATAGTCTGGAAATATCTCCTTCAATGAGCTACAGGGACGGTGCTGCAAGCGACGCTCGATCTCAGCGGGCGGCACTGGCCCATCAGGACACGATGCAATCGCCAGCGCCTGGCCTTTGAGCTCCTTCATCGTCCCGACCAAGCGACGCGGATTCCCACGAATCAGGCGCGTCTGCGTCGAGACATTGGAGGGTAGTTGCAAGCCCTGCGCTTTTAGTGAGCTGAGAAACGCGCCTTCAAACTCAGAGACCAGCGCATCAAAGTCGTCGCTAAAGCCGTGGCAGATGAAACTGAAAAATGTCGCCGAATTGGTAAACAAGACCGCGTGCTGTTCGCCTGACGGATCGCTGGTTAAAATCTCGCAGCGCCAGACCGACCACCAGTCTTCGGGCAATTGATAGGTCGTATCTTTATAGACTGCCTCTTTAGCGATATCGAACTGCTGCTGCACCGAGGCGCTCAGATAGAGATACAAGTCGAGTTCGTCGGTAAAATCAGTTGGTGCAATCACAGTTTCAAATCCAGCATACTGCTCACGCTCAATCAACACATCAATGCGCTCGACTGACGACACTACTGTTCCACGCTAATTGTTCCACGAAAAATCAAACGATAAAGAACAACACGTTTCCCTAGATAGACAGAACATACAGACCGTTCCACGAATAATGTTCCACAAAAAAAACACTCAACGAACGACCACTGAAGCGCGAAGCTCTAGAGAGCTGGCATCCGAAAGGGACTTGCGAAACAAGACCTCGACCTAATACCTTAAGCTCTCAGCCAAAATGCCAAACTCTGACAACCCACCCCCCGCTTTATCCATCAAGGGCCTGTCGCTTCGCCGAGGCGACAAGACCATTCTGAAGGATGTCAATTGGAGCGTGCTGCCCGACGAGCACTGGGCAATTCTCGGAGCAAATGGTTGCGGCAAGACGTCGCTCCTTGCGGCACTAACAGGCTATCTCAGTCCGACGACTGGCACGATGGAGTGCATTGGTAGGCATTACGGAAAATCTGATTGGAGCGAAATGCGAAAGCGCATTGGCATGGTGAGCAGCAGCTTAACAAGGCGCGTGCCTGCGGATGAACCCGCGATCGAAACCGTCTTAAGCGGCGCCACCGCACAGCTCGGTTATTGGACTCGTGAACAAAGCGTGGATCCATCCAAAGCACTCCGCTGCCTCAGTCAGCTCAAAGTGCGTGCACTGGCAGACCGTCCATGGGGTATACTCAGCCAAGGTGAACGCCAAAAGGTATTCATCGCCCGCTCTCTGATGGCTCGCCCGAAGCTCCTGATCCTCGATGAGCCTTGCGCAGGGCTCGACCCCGTCGCCCGCGAGCAGTTCCTAGAGAGCCTACAGACACTGGCTCTACGAAAACGTGGCCCGCGCTTGGTTCTGGTCACGCACCACATCGAAGAGATCTTCCCTGAGATCACCCACATCTTACTGCTGAAGGATGGCAAGGTCTTGGCGCAAGGCCCCAAATCCGAGGTGCTCAACTCCGAGAATTTGAGCCAGGCCTTCGGCGCTCCATTGCAAGTGCGACGCAATCATAAGGCTGATCGCTGGAGCTTGCAGCTGAAAGCCGAGTAAGTCTTGCCGAACAAAGCGGCGGTGCCATTCAAGCATTGCTGCGTGCACACTGTTGGCCATCTTAGTGAACGATGAAACGAATCCTGATGACCCTCGCCGCACTTATCAGCCTAAGCGCCCTTCACTTATCTGCAGCAACGACTGCCGAGCCAGCAGAAGACAAAAAGCCATCGTGGTTTGAGCGCATTTTTAGCTCAAAAGACACGCCTAAAGAAGCGAAGCAAGCAACTGAAGAGAGCAAGACGGTCGCTAAAGATGCGGAAAAGGATAAAGAAGCCGATGGATCTGACGACAAGGCCTCGAAAAAAGAGAAGCAGGACAAAAAGCCCGCAAAGGATCTAAAGTTCTCCAAAGAGGACAAAGAAGTGCTCGAAGACTGGCAAAAGGGCAATGCCAGCTGGAAGAAGTCTAAGAAGAAGCTCCCTCCCGGCCTACAAAAGAAGGTCGACCGTGGCGGCGAACTGCCTCCTGGCTGGAAGAAGAAGCTCGAAGTCGGCACTGTGCTAGAGCCGGAAGTCGACGAGGTGGCGAAACCATTGCCCGAAGAGATTCTCGCACGCCTACCCGATATCCCGAAAGGCACTGAAATTTTAGAAGTCGGAGGCAAAATCATCCGCGTCATTGAAAGCACCCGTGAGATCGTGGATATTCTCGATGGTTTCGGCTTAGGCGAGGACTAGAGCAGCAGCGAACTTGCGCGAGCAAGGTCGACCACTGCACGATAAATCGCTCCAAAACAGACGCGACTAGCGGCGCATCGCTACAACTGATTATCGGTTAAACACCGCGTAGCGAACTTGCGCGAGCAAGGTCGACCACTGCATGATCGATCGCTCCCAAGCAGACGCGACTAGCGTCGCATCGCTACAACTGATTCTCGGTTAAACACCGCGTAGCGAACTTGCGCCAGCAAGGTCGACCACTGCACGATCGACGCTCCAAAACAGACGCGACTAGCGTCGCATCGCTACAACTGATTCTCGGTTAAACACCGCGTAGCGAACTTGCGCGAGCAAGGTCGACCACTGCACGATCGATCGCTCCATTACAGACGCGACTGGCGGCGCATCGCTACAACTGAATTCTCGGTTAGAAACCGCGTAGCGAACTTGCGCGAGCAAGGTCGACCACTGCACGATAAATCGCTCCATTACAGACGCGACTAGCGTCGCATCGCTACAACTGAATTCTCGGTAAAAAACCGCGTAGCGAACTTGCGCCAGCAAGGTCGACCACTGCCAAGCCAGATCGCTCCATTACAGACGCGACTAGCGTCGCATCGCTACAACTGATTCTCGGTTAAACACCGCGTAGCGAACTTGCGCCAGCAAGGTCGACCACTGCCAAGCCAGATCGCTCCATTACAGACGCGACTAGCGTCGCATCGCTACAACTGATTCTCGAAATTGGCGATGAACCAAAAAAAGCCCCCGTCGTAAAACGGGGGCTTTTGATTCTTAAAAGGTTAATGACTGGAAATCACTCGCTTAGTGCGAGCAGCAACCGCCTTCTTCGCTCTTAGGCTCGTCGGAGTTGCAGCATTCGCCTTCGCCCTTTGGCTCGTCGTTGCAGCAGCCACCTTCTTTGCCTTCGCCACCGCAGCAACCGCCGCCCTGGTGAATGTGGCCGTGTGCGATTTCTTCTTCAGTCGCAGCGCGAACTTCTTGAATTGTCACGTTGAAATTGAGGTGCTTGCCTGCAAGCGGGTGGTTGCCGTCAACTGTGACTTCGTCACCTTCGACTTTTACAACACGAACCGAGACAGGGCCTTGGTCTGTGTTAGCTTGAAACTGCATGCCAGCCTGGAGGTCTTCGACGCCTTGGAAACGATCCTTAGGCACCACTTGCTCCAATGCTGGATTTGGCTCGCCGTAGCCATTTGCTGGATCAACGCGCACTTCTGCGGTTTCGCCTGCTGTCTTACCCACAAGCGCTGCTTCGAGGCCTGGGATGATGTTGCGATGTCCGTGAAGATACACCATTGGTTGTCCAGGCTGTGACTGATCAATCAAAGTTCCTTCGTCGTCTTTAAGAGCGTAGTCCATTGCGACTACTGTGCCGTCTGCGATTTGCATATTCTGTAATATTTGTGGTTTCTGCGATATTGCGGAGGTGAAGCAGTAGTCAATATGCCCCCCTCGTCAAAAAGAAAGGGACTTTATTACTAGCTAAATGTTCCGATCTTGCTGATTTCAAACGATCAACGGCGCAAAGTCGCTTGACGGAAGCGTGAAAAATGGGGTTTCTATGCAATCAACAAAACGAGCCACACTCAGACTGAGTGGGCGCTCAATTCACTCTTTCGACGCCTCACTTCTTTTAAGCGCCATGCCAATTCAAGAAAATCCAGTCTTTCGACGCCTCCATAAACATGCGCAAAAGCGCCTGGTGTTCGACCCTGGAGTCTCGCGAAACAAGCAACTGCCGGCTTACAAGCGCTACATTGAGCTGGAGAACGAGATGCTCAAGCGGCACCATGAAAAGAGCGACTCGGGGCTAGAGGTCTGCCAATCACGCGCCGCCATGGTCGACGTCGTCATTGAGAATCTGTTCCTCGCCGCGCTCGATCTATATACCACCGAGCATGGTGCGCTCCCTTGCAAGATGGCCGTGCTCGCCACCGGCGGCTATGGCCGGCAAGAGCTCAACCCGCACAGCGACATCGACATCATGTTTCTCTATCCCGAGAAAATTTCGGGCAAGAATTTTGAGAAATTCCAAGAGGTGCTCGCTGAGGAAATCCTCTATCCACTCTGGGATCTGGGCTGGAAAGTCGGCCACGCCTCTCGTAATACCAAAGAAGCGATCGAAGAAGCTAAAAGCGAGATCCAGTCGAAGAACGCGATTCTCGAGTCACGCATCATCTGCGGCTCTGACCCGCTCTACGAAGATATGCAGAAGCGCTTTGCGCTCTACTGCAAAAAGGAAAACTCTAAGGATTACATTCAGCAGCGACTCTCGGACGAACGCGACCGACACGCCAAGTTTGGCAACACCGTCTACCTACAAGAGCCAGACATCAAGAACGGCGTTGGCGGACTACGTGATTATCAAAACATCCTCTGGATGGCCAATATTAAGTTCGGCTATGGTTCCTTCAAGGAAATCAACAAGGCCAAGCTACTGCGCCGCCACCTCAAAGAAGAAATGGAGGCCGCCTACGACTTCCTGCTGCGCACCCGCACACAGCTCCACCTCCAGAACCGCCGCCCCACAGACAAGCTCGACTTAGAGCAGCAACCCACCGTCGCCGCGGGGCTCGGCTACCCGCAGGAAGATATTTTCGAACGCGTCGAAGCGTTCATGAAGGACTACTACACCGCAGGGCGCACCATCTACCACATCAGCGAACTGCTCAAAGAGCGCCTCGCCCTCTCCAGCGAAGACGATCCGCGCAGCACTAAACGCATTACCTTCCGCGAAGCACTGCGCGCGCACCAACACCTGCCATTGAAGCGTGTGGATGGCTTCATCCTACAAGACAAAGTCTTCACTCAAGAGAGCAAGTCCGTCTTCACCGAAGACCCGCTTCGCCTGATCCGCATCTTTCACTTGATGCAACAGTTCGGTGCCAAGCTCCACCCAGACCTAAAATTCCGGATCTCACGCTCACTGCCACTGATTGACCATTCCATCATCAATCACCCTTCTGCCGCGAAAAGCTTTTGCTCCATCCTCCGCGCCCCAGGCGAGGTCTTTCCGATCCTTAAGCTCATGCACGAGCTCGGCGTCCTTGGTCGCTATCTGCCAGAATTCGGGCAACTCACCTGTATGGTGCAGCACGAGTATTACCACCGCTATACCGCAGATGAGCATGTCCTACGCACGATCAAGCACCTCGACGAAGTCTTCCAGAAAGACACCCCGATTACTGCCCATTACGAGAAAGCACTGCGCAAAAACGACGACCCGCTCCTGCTCTACTTAATCCTGCTCTTACACGACATCGGTAAATCCGAAGGCGTCAAAGGGCACGACGTCAACGGCGTGCGTATCGCAAAGCCGATCCTCGATCGCTTTGATATCAGCGAAGATGAACAAGAACAGGTTCTATTCATTATCCGCCACCACCTCGCCATGTCACGCATTTGGCAGCGCTACGACCTCGACGATCCAAAGACCGCTCACTCCTTTGCTGAGTTTATCGAAGATCCAGAGCAATTGCGCTTTCTCTACGTCCACACCTATTGCGATGCGAGGGGCACTGCGCCCACACTCTGGAATGACTATAAAGAGACAATGCACCGCACCTTGTTTAATCGCACGCTGGAGCAATTCGAGGCCAAGCATGTCATCGAGAAAAAACGCCGAGAGGAAAAAGAAAAGCTACATCAAAAGATTGTCGAACGCGCAATCCCAGGCATCGCCGACGACGAAATCGAAGCCCACTTCAACGGCCTACCTAAGCGCTATTTCATCAACAACAAACCAGCCGAAATCGAACTGCACCTCAGTATGGTGCACCAACTACTCACTCAAGTTCAACAGGAAGAAGTGATCGGCGCCCTCGCGCCCGTCATCGATTGGCATAACGATGTCGACCTCAACATGACAGTCGTGAATGTCGTAACTTGGGATCGCGCTGGGCTCTTCTACAAGCTCGCAGGCGCGCTTACCCTCGCAGGCGTCAACATCGTCAGCACTAAGGCCGTCTCACGCGATGACCATATCACCATCGACACCTTCTACATCATGGATCCCGATGGCGGTGCCCTATCCGATGAGAAGGCATATCAGATCTTCAAGACCCACATCGATGATGCACTCATGCACGGTCGACGGCTCACTGGAGAAATCGAACGCCTCGAAAGCAAAGTCAAAAGCCAGAAGAAGAAACTCCGCGGCATTCTCCCTGCACCGATCAAACCGCATGTCGAAGTCTACCACGAACTTTCGCTCAACCGCACGATCATCGAAGTGCAGGCGGAAGACCGCATCGGCCTGCTCTATGGGATTGCCCGCGTCATTTATTCCAGAGGCTATAACATCACCTTCGCCCGCATCTCCACAGAGCGCGGCATCGCGATGGATACCTTCTACATCGAAAAGATTAATTCACGAGAAATCATCAGCCCGCGCAACCTCATCGAACTGAAGGAGAAGCTAGACCGCATCGCGAACGAGTAAGCCCGATGACAGTCCAAAATCTCCCATAATCTGCTCAAATTCTGAGCTGATTTTTAAATATACGAATAGAAGGCGTAGAAAAATTTATTTTTTCTACGCCTTCTTCTCGTTATGGCACGAAACTGGCAACGCATAAGGAAATGATGCCCCTCAAACCACACTATTCCAAATGAAGATCAGATAACATGCACCCCAATCACATACTTGAACACAGCATTGAAGGTATCGTCCGCGAAGAGATCGAAGCACACTTCAGCCTCCTACCCGAGCGCTATTTCATCAATAGCACTGCGGTTGAGATCGAACTGCACCTCAGGATGGTCAACCAGTTGCTGACCCAGATCCAACAAGCAGATTCAATCGGCGCACTCGCTCCCATCATTGATTGGCGTAACGACAGCGACCTCAACATGACCGTCGTCAACGTCGTCACATGGGATCGCGCCGGCCTCTTCTATAAACTCGCCGGCGCGCTCACACTCGCAGGCGTCAATATCGTCAGCACCAAAGCCATCTCACGCACTGATCACATTACCATCGATACCTTCTATATCATGGAGGAAGATGGCGGCGTCATAACCGACGAAGATGCCGAAAGCACCTTCCGCACACACGTTGAAGATTGTTTGGTGCACGGCAAACGGCTCACTCCAGATGTGGATCGCATGGAAGCCGCATTCAAGGCCAAGCTAGCGGCACGCTCACACATGCTGCCAGCGAACTTCCCGTCGAATGTCGAATTCTACCATGAGCTCTCGCACAAGCGCACCATTATCGAAGTCCAGGCAAGTGACCGCATTGGCCTGCTCTATCGCATCGCCCGCCTGATCTACTCCAATCACTTCGACATCACATATGCACGAATCGCGACTGAGCGTGGTGTTGCGATGGACACCTTTTACATCGAAAACATCCACCCTCAGAAAGAAATCGATACACACCACTTACTTGAGTTACGCGACAAGATCACCGCCCTCGTGCGCGGATAAAGCAACGAGGGCATCTACCATGCCAAAGCCGAGGCAAGATGCCGCGTCGACATCAAGCAACACGTTGCGAAATTGATCGATTCAATGTTCGACCTTCGGGAGTGAATATTGAATCGTCTGCGCCATGCAAAGCCATGCGACAGAGCACACTGCCATCGA
The DNA here is from genome assembly GCF_902728235.1 of Lentimonas sp. CC4. Taxonomy (NCBI): domain Bacteria; kingdom Pseudomonadati; phylum Verrucomicrobiota; genus Lentimonas; species Lentimonas sp. CC4. Next base: position 1,235,650 of record NZ_CACVBO010000001.1, on the reverse strand, counting down.
TTCACTCTATCGAATCAGTAGCCTCGTATCCAATACCGAAGAGCCCAAAGAAGCACTCGCGCTGATTCTTCAAGAGATTATTAACGTGCTGCAGCCCAGCAGCGCATCGATCTCGCTCATTAATCCAGACACGCAGCGCCTCGAACTCGAAGTCTCCCACGGCCTCCCCGAAGATTGGACCGATCTAGATCTTGCACTCGGCCAAGGAATTACTGGTTGGACCGCACTCCACGGGCGGGCGCTCATCGTGCCAGACGTCAAAACAGAGCCACGCTACATCTCAGTGCGCCCTCATGTCTGCTCTGAAATGGCAGTGCCGATGGAAGATCGCGGCATGGTCATCGGTGTTGTCAATGTCGACAGCGAACAGCTCAATGCCTTTGACGAGCATGCCCTCAAAATTCTTACTCTACTGACCAACGAAGCCAGCCGCGTGGTTTCTAGGCTCTGGTTGATTAAGCAACTGCGCGTCAAAGCCCACCAACTCGAGTCCCTCATCAACATGGGACAAGGACTCGTCGGCGAACTCGAGCAAGACAAGGTGCTCCACAGCCTCGCCCACGAAGGCCGCCAACTCATGAACTGCCATGGGTGCGCACTCTTCCTCCTCTCGCCGGACCAAACACAGCTGAAGCTACACACTATGATCGGTCCGAAAGGTAGTATCGATACTCCGATCAATATATTGGTCGAAGAAAGCTCCTTCAAATCCGGGATCCACCGTAAAAAGCAAATCGAGGTCGCCGACCTGCCCTTCACTGTCGAGAACGACTTCATCAAAATTGTTCAAAGTGAAGGCCTCGTCTCCATGCTCGCTACGCCCATCATCTTCAACAACGAAGTCATCGGCCTACTGAACGCCTACACCTCCCATCACCACCGCTTCAATAACGACGAGAAAAAAGTCTTCGCCACACTCGCTCAACTCGGAGCCATCGCCATTCAAAATGCGCGTCTCTACTCACGCATTTTTACCTCCGAAGAATCTCTGCGCCAAAACGAGAAGCTCACCACCCTAGGCATGCTCGCGGCTGAAATCGCACACGAGATTCGAAACCCGCTCACAGTGATCAAGCTGCTGTTCGAATCACTCGATCTTCAATTCGAGCCAGGCGACGACCGCGAGACCGACATGAACGTGATTGGCGATAAGCTCAATCAACTCGAGGCAATCGTCAGCCGCGTGCTCGACTTCGGCCGCAATCGCCAAGACATGCACGCCAGCTACGATCTCAATGCTCTGATCAAAGAGACGCTCCGCTTGGTCCGTCTAAAACTCCACCAGAGCAAGATCGAGATCAACTACCTGCCCAACGCACACCCCCTACATGTGCAGGTCAACAAAGGGCAGATCCAGCAGGTCATGCTCAACCTCATACTCAACGCCACCCAAGTCATGCCCGAAGGTGGACGTATCGAGATCTCAAGCACAGGCGATGATCAACAAGCGATCTTCACCATTAAGGACAATGGCCCCGGAATGCCAGAAAGCATACAAGGCGACATCTTCGAATCCTTCCTCACCAATCGTCCAGGCGGCACCGGACTCGGGCTCTCGATCAGCAAACGCATCCTCCGCGACCACCATGGCAACATCGAGCTCGTCCAATCCACATCTGAAGGCACCAGCTTTCGTTTTTGGCTACCGAAAAGCTAACGCCGCAGCACGCCTCTTGAAAATCAAACGTCACCACGTCTGGCCCGTTGCCCTCGCACTCGCCATCTTCCTCGCCTCTGGCACGAGTAACCTCGCCGCGCCCAACGTCGGATTTTCTTACGATAAGGTCGCGCACTTTTTAGTCTTCGGCCTAGTCGCGACCTCCGTCATTCGCATTCCTTTTTTCATCAAGCACAAATGGCAAGGCACCATCAAAGTCATCTGCCTGATATCACTCTACGGCGTGCTCGATGAATTCCGCCAGTCCTTCACCGTAGGTCGCAGCGTCGAAATCGACGATTGGATCGCCGACACCCTCGGCGCACTCCTCGCCAGCGTGCTCTACCTAAAGTGGCACTGGTATCGCCGCCTCTTGGAGCTGCACTGCTTCGGCAAAAAACACGCAGCTACCGTAAAACAGTAGTGCGGTGCTTCAGCCCGCAAGCAGACGAAGCCACCGAGCCTCTGGGTGTCGTCATCAAGTCCCACAGAAGGTTTGATGCACAACTTCCTCGGGACGAGGGGCGGCTTCTAGGTCGGCGTATTCAGCGTTCTCCTCGTAAGGTTTGGCCAAGGCTGCGATGAGTCGATTGAAAGGGGCATAATCCTGGCGGTAGGCACTCTGTATCGCCTCCTCGACACGATGATTACGGGGAATGAGGATCGGATTGGATGCCTGCATAGCCGCAAGATGCTCTGCAGGTGCTGCAACGCGTTGCCATTGATTGAACCACTTTTCAAAGGACTCAGGGCTCGCGAAAAGCGCCGCTAAGCGTGCGGGCTCGTCACCTGCAGCAACTCGGGTGAGATGACGAAAGAAGAGCGTGAAATCGACATCCTGGGCTGCCAAGGTTTCTAAGGTCTCTTGTATGAAATCAGCTGGAGCTTCTGCCGGCAGGCCCAGCTTCGCGCGGAAACGGGCAATGTATTGATCACTGAATCGATGCGGAAACACTGCGAGTGCGGCTTCACCCATCTCGTTGGCTTTGTCTGGATCGTCTGAGAATAAAGGCAACAGCGTCTCCGCCAAGCGAGTCAGGTTCCAATATGCAATGCTTGCTTGATTACCCCAGGCATAGCGACCTTGCGCATCGATCGAGCTGAACACGCACTTCGGATGAAACGCATCCATAAATGCACAAGGACCGTAGTCAATCGTCTCACCGCTCACCGCGGTGTTATCGGTATTCATGACTCCGTGGATGAAGCCGAGCGACATCCAGTGGGCGATCAAATCCGCTTGAGCAGTGACCACCGACTTCAGCAAGGCCTGATACGGATTCTGCTCCGCAGCGGCGTGTGGATAATGCCGAGCGATGACGTGGTCCGCGAGCATACGCAGTGCTTCAACATCATTCAGCGCATGGAAATATTGAAAGGTGCCAACACGAATATGACTCGCAGCGACGCGAGTGAGTATACCGCCAGCCACCATACCCTCTTGACGCAGCACCGTTTCGCCGGTCGCCACGGCGGCCAGCGCACGGGTTGTGGGGACGCCGAGAGCGAACATGGCTTCGCTCACAATGTATTCTCGAATCACCGGCCCCAGCGCGGATTTACCATCCCCTCGGCGTGAGAAAGGCGTTTGCCCGGAGCCCTTCAACTGAAGATCGAATCGTCCAGCTTGTGCATCCAGCACCTCGCCAAGTAGAATCGCACGGCCGTCACCAAGCTGCGGCACAAATCCGCCGAATTGGTGCCCCGCGTAAGCTTGCGAGATCGGCTCAGAGCCTGTGGCAAGCGCGTTGCCAGCCAGCACCGCGATGCCGTCCGTAGACTTCAACCAGTCACCATCGATGGAAAACGTGGATGCGAGTGCATCGTTGACGCGAATAAGCGTGGGAGCTGGCACCTGAGCGGGCACCTGTTTAGCGAAGAAGCGTTCAGGGAGCCGCGCGTAGGTATTGTTAAACGGTATTTCCATAGATTTGATTAATGATGCTGCGCTCTTTGAACGAGTGATGGCAGTATACTTCGTAGGGGTGCTGCTTGCCGTTTCGACAGGCTCAAGGCCCTGAGCTTGTCGAAGGGCGGCACCCGCGAGCGTAGGAGATGTTGCAAAACTTCGTATGCTTACGGCCTTTGCGCGGTCTTCGCAAGCAAAGCCCCTACGGCGGAGACGTCGTGAGGCACGTCCTACAACGACCAGCAAACATGGTGTCGCACGCGGCTCTCACCGAAGGAAAGGCTCTGTAATCAGGTCTCAGTCCTCAAGTCTCAGTCCTCAGCCCTCAGCCCTCAGGTCTCCCCCCTCAGCTCTCAGCTCTCCCCCCTCAGCTCTCAGCTCTCAGCTCTCTAAAAAAACCTAATACTTCACCCCGCAACCATACGGAGGTGTCGTTGGCTTTTCAATTGCCTCGCCAGCAACCGCACTCTCATACGCAGCCTTCACATAGTTGGTTGCCTTGGCAATGTCGCTGGATCTTGCAGATTTGATGCTATCGATTGCACCTTGATACACCACGATGCCTTCAGGATTGATCAAAAACATATGCGGCGTGGTGCGCGCACCATAGGCCCGCCCGACCTCACCCTTCTCATCTAGCAAAGTCGCCGTCGAGTGCGTGCCGACTGATTTGCGCATCGCATCAAGTTCTTCGGCAGTCAGATACCCCGTCTTGCCCACCGCGGTCGACGTCACCTGCAACCAAACCACACCCGCAGCCGTCATCTCTTTTTGTAGCGCCTGCATGTCGCCATTTTCATAATACTTCACCACAAACGGGCAATCGTGCCGTGTCCATTCCAGCACCACATACTGACCAGCAAAATCCGATAAGCTGTGCTCAGCCCCTGCGCTATCTAGCACGGTAAACGCTGGTGCCGATGCTCCCGTGTCCACTGCAGCTTGCAGCGAGGTGAACAGTGCGAGTGATGCGATGAGGAGAGATTTGAACGTGTTCATAATAGTAGTAGAAGCGGCTTAGAGCCATTTTTTAGAGGAGCTAAATCAAGCGGCACCAGCCGCCTGCATTTAAGAGTCAGTGAAACCAATATTATTTCAGCGCTTTTTCAACTGCCTCGCGCACTATTCCATTGGTCAAACTTTGTGGCAGCACCGTCACTTCACCATCCGGTGCATACAACACATAGAGCGGCACACCTGAACGACCAAAGCGCTCTAGCTCAGTTGTAATCGCAGGATCATAGCGTGTCCAGTCCGCCTCCAGAGCCACCACGCCATACTCCTCAAACAGTGCCTCAGTCGCTTCCGAATGCGTCGCCACCTTCTTGTTAACCTGGCAAATCAAACACCAGCTTGCGGTGAAATCGATAAACACCGGTTTGCCTTCCGCCAGTTCAGCCTCCACTCGCTCTGCAGACCAAGGCTGCCATTGCCCATTTTCCGAAACCGATGAACCTGACTCAAAGTTTAAATACGCTGCCTTGGTTTCGTTGATTGCATAATACGTCGCTCCAACGAGCAGCGCCAAACTGATCAGTCGAGCGATCCACTGTGTGCGCTTCGCCTTCACCGGCACCGCCCAGCGACCGTAAACCCATGCAGCCAAACCAGCCAGTAGCAGTGCAATCAACAGAGCAATCACCGCATCGACGCCACCGAGGCGCCCCGCAACCAGCGCAAGAAAGACAACCGCAGCCATCAATAAAAAGCCCATGAACTGCTTCACCGACTCCATCCATACGCCCGGCTTTGGCAAATAAGCTACCAACTTAGGGAAGACCGATAAGAACAAGAATGGCGACGCGAGACCGAGCCCCATCACACCGAAAATTAACAAGCCCGTCGCCGCATTAGCCTGCACGGCGATCCCACTCACTGAAGCGACCAGCGGCCCCATGCACGGCGCACCGACGACTGCGGCCAGCACACCCATGCCAAATGAACCCAGCGCATCGTTACGCTTCGAAACCTTGGTATCGGCGCCCACGAGGCTGGTGCCAATTTCGAACACGCCCATCAAATTCAGTGCGAATAGAAAGAACACCACCGTCAGCACCACCACGAAATTCGGGCTCTGCAGCTGAAAACCCCAGCCGATCCGCTCACCCACTGAACGCAGCGCCAGCAGCACGCCAGCCAATGCGAGAAAGCTCACCACGACCCCAGCGGTATACGCACCACCATGCATCAAGGCCTGCGCCTTGGATTGCCCTGAATGCTTGAGCAACGAGAACACCTTGAGCGACAACACCGGCAGCACGCACGGCATCACGTTCAGAATAAATCCACCGAGAAACGCCAACAGCAACCAACCCGGCAGCCCCAAATTCAATAGCATGCCCTCAAATCCAGTCGCAGCGGGCACGGCTCCCGCGATCGGCCCCTGAGCCATCGGTGCTGCCACCGTCTCGCCAATCGGCAAATTCACCGCCCAGTTCCCCGAAGCGGATTGTAGCACGCCAGACACGGTCGCCGTCGGCGTATCCTTTTGAGCGACATCCAGCACCGCCTGTAAACGAGCCGTATTCGGACTCACAAACTCAAAGACCTGAGGCGCATTGGGATCCACGATCCCCTCCACATCGACATACAAATACAAATCCTCCGGAATCGAAGGCCCCGCACCTTGCTCAATGGTCAGTAACAGTGCCCCATCGTTCAACGTCGCCGCGAGCCCCCAAGGTGCGCCTTCGATAGGCAACGCAGCACGCGCCGCCTCAAATTTACCCGCAAACTCACTCGGACTCGCAGTCGCAGCCACTGGCAACTCCAGGCTCAACTTCGCATCACCCGGCATGCATTGCTCCTTACAAGCCAACCAAAACGCATCGCCGGTAATCGTCACCGACTCGCCCACAACCGCCGACTCTGGCACGGAAATCGGCACCATCAGCGTCACCGTATCTTCATACGCATAACTCATCAGCCCGCCCAACTCGATCCGCTCGGGTGCTGGCCATTCGATCTCACCTGCGACAAAACCCTCAGGCAACTCCCATTCAATCTCCACCGGCAAGCCGCTCGCACCCGGATTTTCCCAATATAGATGCCAATGCGTCTCTAACTCAAAATCCAGCGCGACAGTCAACGTCTGCCCCGGCACCGCCGCCGCCTGCTCCGCAATGAGGTCAACCGTCACCGCCCCCACCGTCTGCGGAGCCGCACGCAACAAGCCCGCGGAGACAAGCAATGTAGTAAAAAGAAAGAGAAAGAGGAACCGTTTTTTCATAAAGTGCAGATGCATAACTACCGAACAAGATATGCCAGCCCCCGAACTTATTCCAATAACTGTTTTATTGCCGTCTCAAACAGCGCGGCGAGGTCTTACCACTCCCACCCTGCACTTTTTCCTATGCCTGTGACGTTTAAATAGTAGCGAACCAACATCAGCTGATGCCACTGCCAGCTTCACAGAATATGATGCGCGGCAGTATAGCACTCCGACAACTCACCGCCCCAAAAGCTTTACAAGCGCGGCTCGCAGTTTCAGGTTTCTATCCATGCTTTTAAGAGTCACTCAATACGGCGAACCCATCCTACGCAAAGTCGGCGATCCCATCACAGAATTCGATGACGCCCTTGCGCAGCTAGCGGACGACATGGTCGACACCATGTATGACGAAGACGGCATCGGCCTGGCCGCCCAACAAGTTGGACTCGCACTACAGTTTTGCGTGATGGACGTGCGCCCGCCCGAAGGCGAAAAGCCGCCCTTTGACTACACATTCGACGGCAAACAGCCGCCCCTCGATCTCATCATGCCGATGGCGATCGCCAACCCAAAGGTCACCATCATCGACCCGACCGAAGACGTTTACGAAGAAGGCTGCCTCTCGTTTCCCGATGTGCGCGGCAAAATCACGCGCCCCATCGGCGTGCGTTGCGAATTTCAGGACACCGAAGGCAACCCACACGTGCTCGAAGCCACTGGCCTCCTCGGCCGCTGCATCCTGCACGAGACCGACCACCTAAATGGCAAACTCTTCATCGACACCATGGACAAGCGCGACCTCCAACGCATGGCGACGAAGATCAAAAAGATCCGCCGCAACAGCCGCGACTATTTGAAGCTGCATAAGTAGCACGTCTACTGGCTCAGTAGGGGCTTTGCTTGCGAAGACCGCGCATGTGCAAGCGGTGGCGAATGCAGTGAGTGGTTCGAAGCTTTGTGGTGCTTTCGAAAGGGGTTTGAACGTTTGCCACGTTTCTGTGATGTCGCGGTCTTCGCACGCAGAAATAAGCGAATCTCACTAAACCGCGTGCTCAATCACCCACGAGCGCGGGCCATTGTATGATTCCACTTTCGGCTTTTGACGATGGCTCGGCGGAATTAAGCCCGGTGCTTCATGCCCGCAATTAGCACTACAAATATGCGGCTCAAACTGGCTTTTAATATTACGCTCAATCGCCTTCTTCTTCGCGGGATCCATATGAGAAACTTTCGCCATCGAATAAGCGCGAGGCGACAGTTTACCGCAATCCGGACAAGGTGCCGGATGCTTACGAAGTCCCATGGGGCGGAGCTGCTCAAATAGGCCATGCTCCTTACAGTTGTATTCAAAAAGTGTCATTGTCGTTTAATCATTAAAGTTAGAAAAAAGAGGGTTCGGCCAGAGGCGCCTGAAACTACAACAGGCACCTCCGACCTCGCCCCCGAAAGTGCGCTATGCCTTCGCCAAATCAGTGCCCGGAGTCACTGATGCCTTCGGCCCTTCCGCATTCGGCTTAATATTGAAGTCGAAAATGTCTGTCGGCAGGAAGAGCGTCGCACAAGCATTCGGGATATCAACAATTCCGCTGATATGCCCTTCCACTGGTGCCGTGCCCAAGATCGCATACGCTTGTTCGCCCGTGTAGCCAAACTTCTTCATATACTCGATCGCATTCAGACATGCTTGGCGATAGGCCACATGCACATCCAAATAGTGCTGCTTGCCATTCTCATCGACTGAGATCCCCTCGAAGATAAGGTGATTGCTATAACGCGGCTCCATCGGGCTAGGCTCAAAGATCGGATTAATCACTCCGTATTTCTCTACGCCCTTCTTGATCAAGTTCACACGAATATCGAGATAGCCTGCCATTTCAATCGCGCCACAGAAAGTGATCTCACCATCGCCTTGCGAGAAGTGGATGTCCCCCATAGAGAGACCACCGTCTTTCACATAGACCGGGAAATACACTTTTGAGCCACGCGTCAGATTCTTAATATCACAATTACCGCCGTGCTCGCGAGGCGGCACGGTGCGGGCTGCTTCTTTAGCCGCCTCTGCTGCCTCAGAAGGAGACATGCGCCCCATGTGCGCGGTCTCAGGATACGGCAACGCTGCCAACGGTGGCACTCGCTCAGGATCTGTATCAAACAGCTCCTTCTCGCGAATATTCCAATCATCCAGTAATTTTTGAGATGGCAAACACCCGATCAACCCGGGGTGCATAATCCCGACAAACTCTACATTCGGAATGTGACGTGAGGATGTTTTGATACCATGAAAGTCCCAACACGCCTTACGTGCGTCCGGATATTGTTCGGTCAAGAAGCCACCGCCGTTTTCTTTAGCGAATAAGCCGGTGAAGCCCCACTCAAAATCATCCAACACGCCCACATCTAGAATTTCGACGACCATCAAGTCACCAGGCTCCGCACCCTTCACACCGATCGGTCCACTCAGATAGTGCACCTTGGTCAAATCGACTTCTTTGATGTCAGTGGCATCATCATCATTGCTAATTTGACCACCCGTCCAGTCGACACATTCCACGCGAAATTCATCGCCCGGGTTTACCATCGCCACCATCGGGATGTCAGGGTGCCAGCGATTATGGATGACATCTTGCTCTTCCGGTGGGGTGTTCAGGTCGACTTTGATTAATGTTTTCATCGTTTTTTCCTTTTTTTGTTATTATTCCTTTGTGAGTAAAAAATTTAATTCGCGCAGATATCTCCTAAACCATCATACCGATAGGAATGCTTTGATCTTCTCCGCATCGACTTCGTCTCTCGTGTTCGAATGCACGATGGCTCCGCCCTCCATCACGAGGAATCGGTCACATGCATCCAGCGTGAAAGAGAGCACCTGCTCT